>NZ_FQVG01000049.1 GCF_900129265.1 Caloramator proteoclasticus DSM 10124
TTAAATATAAACAACTTTTAAAACTTAAGAAGTCACCACTTATATTTAGGTGACTTCTTTTTTATTTTTAAAATTTACTTTTCACTATATCTCTTATATTCCACACCACGTCTTGGAACACACGCTGCAACAAAACCTATTATAATAGATTGAACCATTGGAACTATTACATTTATATATCTATCAAGTTGCAATGCATAAACAGCCCACGCTGTTAAAATATTTACAACAAGACTTACTATAAATATATATACAACAAATTTAGCAAATGAACTAATGTACTTTTCCCATATCTTGTGTCTCCACTCTCCCGAAAATATAAATGAAAATATAAAGAATGTCACAATAACTATACCTATATTAGCTAATGCGATTAGTAACAGCCTCTGCATATAGTCAGCCTGTAACATAAACACACCTCCTTTTAATATATTTTCTGCAACTTAAAAATATTAATGTAAAATAAATATGTTTATTTTAGTTAAATTTTAGTATAATAGCTATAAGGAGGAGATAAAATGGGGGAAGAAAGAAGAAAATATAAAAGAGCACGTTTAGAATGTGAAATACTATATCCATCAGTTATATATAACAACGAAAAAAGAACCTTTCGTGACAATTGCAAACTTTATACCGTCGATATCTCTGAAGCAGGCATTGCATTAAAATCAAACTTTTTTATACCAAAGGATGCCTTTGTCTCTTTTTTTCTTAGAATAGATGACTATCTTCCCTTTAAAGCTCTTGTAAAAGTTAGATGGAATAAAAATTCAAATGGATATTTTTATTGTGGCGGAGAATTTATTGCATTGAATCTTGAGGATATACACAAAATAAGAACATATATATTAAAACAAGACAATAAAACGGAGGTTTAGATATGGCAAAAGTTTTTTTGGGCTATAAAAAAGGACTTAGAGTTGAAGATGGACATCCTTGGGTGTATAAAAATGAAATTGAAAACATCGAGGGAGATTTTGAACCTGGAGATATAGTTGAAGTCTATAATTATAAGGGTAAGTTTATAGGCAAAGGATACATAAACCCAAAATCCCAAATCACAATTAGAATAATGACAAGAGAAAAAGACGAAGAAATAAACGAGGATTTCTTTAGAAGGCGTATATTGGATGCTTGGAATTATAGAAAAAAGGTAATTGAAACTACATCTTGTAGAGTTGTATTTGGTGAAGCCGATTTTATTCCAGCTCTAATTGTTGATAAGTTTAGTGATTATCTTGTAGTTCAATTTTTATCCTTAGGAATAGAAAGATGGAAGGATACAATAGTAAAGGTTCTAAAAGAAGTTTTAAATCCTAAGGGTATTTATGAGCGAAGTGATGTACCTGTAAGAGAACTTGAGGGACTTGAACAAAGAAAGGGATTCTTAACAGAACCCTTTGACACAACAATCATATCTGAAGAAAATGGAGTTAAGTACTATGTAGATATTGAAAATGGTCAAAAAACAGGATATTTCTTAGACCAAAAGGAAAATAGATATGCAATAAAGGACATAGTAAAGGATGCAGATGTACTTGATTGTTTCTGCCATACAGGTTCCTTCTCACTTCACGCTGGACATTTTGGTGCAAAAAGCGTACTTGGTATAGATGTATCTGAACACGCTGTTGAGTTTGCAAGAAGAAATGCAAAACTAAATGGACTTGAAAATATATGTAAATTTGAGGCCCATAACGCCTTTGATGTATTAAAAACTTGGGCTAAAGAAGGAAGAAAGTATGACGTTGTTATATTAGATCCTCCAGCATTTACAAAATCACGCTCTGCTGTTGAAGGTGCAGTAAGAGGATATAAGGAAATCAACCTTCGTGCACTCAAAATGGTTAAAAAGGGTGGATATTTAGTTACTTGTTCCTGTTCGCATTTTATGTATCCTGAACTTTTTATGGAAGTAGTTATGGATGCGGCAAGGGACGCAAAACGAACATTAAGGCTTGTGGAATATAGAAATCAATCAAAGGATCATCCAGTCCTTTTCAATTCAGATGAAACTCTATACTTAAAATTTATGATATTACAAGTGATATAAAAGCACCCCTTTTATAAGGGGTACTTTTTAATACTTCCATCTTTAAAATATGGGACAACATCTAAAATATCCTCTTTAAAACAATACTTTATATCCTCTTCAAGTCCTATTGACATCATATACTTATAATGACTTGCATATTTTAAATATTCAAATATATTCTCTCTGTTATTCATATAAGTCAAATACGCCAAAGTAGCAAAGTCTGTCATATCAGTTTCTTTTAATTTATTGATTTCATATATTATCTTACCTGCACACAAAAAATCATCTATAGAAAAATTACCATCAGTACCTGAACATATAATATTTATATCACTACCATTTTTAACAACAAAATCAGCTAAATATTTAGCATTTAGCATACTTCCAATTAATATTGTATCGCAATATTTAGCTTTTATTATTGCCCTTGTGCCATTTGAAGTAGTAAAAACTATCCTCTTCCCCTCAACATTTTGCCTATTATATTCAAGAGGTGAATTTGAAAGGTCAAAGCCTTCTATTTTAAATCCCCTTCTTTCTCCCCCTAATAAAACCTCCTCATTTTTATAGGTTAATGCATCTTCTATCTCAAGTACCGGAACAACATCTAAACACCCATTATATACCGCTGTAGTTATAACCGATGTTGCTCTTAAAACATCAATTACAACTGCTGTTGTTCCCTTTAAATCCTCTTCCTCAACACTATTTAAAGTAGGAAACAATTTTATTTTCATATTATCACCCCTAAAATACACAAAGGAGGCTTATATATCCTCCTTATTTATTATTAATATTTTCAGCTATGGAATCTCTATATATTATTTGAGTCTTAAGTACCTTCTTTATCTTTTGTTTACATCTTCCCTTTACTTTATCAATTACTATTTTTGCTGCTTCATAGCCTAAAGTATATGCATTTATTTCAACCGACGTTAAGGCTGGTGTTGCAAACTCTGATAAAGGTATATTGTTAAAACTCATTATAGAAACATCCTTTGGAATCTTAACACCCATTTCTCTTGCTGCCTTAATAGCACCAAATGCCATTAAGTCATCTGTTGTAATAATAGCAGTAGGAGGATTAGGACTTTGTAATATCTTCTTCATACCTTCATATCCGCCTTCTTGGACAAACTCACCTGAAACAATAATTGATTCATCAAGCTCAATATTATGTTTATTCAAAGCCCTTTTATATCCCTCAAATCTATCCAAAGAAACCACCAAATTTAATGAACCATTTATCAAACCAATTCTTCTATGTCCCATCTTTATTAAATGCTCAGTAACATTAAAGGCTGCATCTATATTATCATTATCTACAAAATCACAGTTTTCTCCCTTTGGCGGTCTTCCTATCATCGCAAAGGGAATTTCCATCTTCTTAACAGCCTTTAAAATTGGGTCATCTATCTTTGAATACATCAAAATAATTCCGTCTACTCTTCCTCCGTTTACAACTGCATTGAGTGATTCAAGCTGCTCTTCATCCGTATTTCCTGTAGTAATTAGTATACAATATCCCTCTTCGTGGGTAGATTTTGCAATCCCTCTTAGTGCCTCTGGGAAAAAAGGATTTAAAAATACATCCTCTGCCGCTCTTGGCATAACTATTCCTATAGTATTCGTAGTTCTACATACAAGGCTCCTTGCAATTGCGTTAGGATGATACCCTAATTCCTGCATTACCTTCCTTACTTTAGCCTTAGTTTCTTCACTTATTCGAGGACTATCGGATATTACTCTTGAAACAGTAGATGGAGATACCCCCGCCTTTTCTGCTACCTCTTTTATTGTTACCATAACACCTATCTCCTTTTTAACTTATAAAGTGCTACAACAGTTCTAAATATAACAGCTTCCTCAAACCTTTTTATATCAAGTCCTGTAAGATTTTTTATCTTTTCTAATCTATAAAGTAGAGTATTTCTATGTAGATAGAGCTTTCTTGAGGCTTCACTTACATTAAGGTGACATTTAAAAAGCTCCTCTGCAGTATCTAAAAGCTCCTTGTCCTTTATGACATCATAAAATCCATTAAATCCACCATTCATATAGTATTCTACTGCTTCATCACTGCACGAATATAGTATACCATACATTAACATTTTATCAATATGATAAAATCCCTCTTTAAAACCTAATATACTTGCCAAGTTTGCTGCCTGTTTTGCGTGATTTGCAGCATCCTTTATTGTATAACTTGCTCCTACTCTTCTGCTGGCACCTATAAGTACATTAGAACCAGCCTCCTGAGATATACCATCAATAATTGAATCAGCCTCTTGTTCTAAATCATCTATAACCTTAACTATATATATACCCTCATCGTCCTGAATAATACTTGTATCTGTTGATTCATATATACTCTCTAATAAATCCTTAAAGTTTGTCTTTGACTTTATGTATAGAACCGAATAGTCAGAGAAGCGTCCTCTTAAAGTTTCGCTCTGTACATCATTTTTCAAAATATATTCAAGAGGCTGCATAAATCCTGCAGCCTCTTCTATATTAGCTAAAGCTATCATCCTAACTAAATTTATAGCATCCTGCGATATCTCCTTTGAAATTGCAATGATGTACTTTGAAGCATTTATATAGGTTATACCATTCTTGTATTCTAAATCCTTTGTAAAAACAAAACCTAAGTCTTCACCATCTACTATATTGCCATTTGAATCATATATAGAAACTTTAGCCTTTAATGCTGATTTTAAATTTTCGCAGAATGCCATCCTTATCCTCTCCTTATAGTATAGCTATTTCTGTTTCCTTATCAAATAAATGCATTTTATTCATATCAACAGCAACTTTAACATTTGCATCTATCTTTGCCTTTGTTGTTGGTTCAACTCTTGCTACTATATTATTTCCTTCACATACTAAGTATAGATATGTTTCTGAACCCATATGTTCCATAACTTCAACCTTAGCATCAATTGTGCTGTCCTTAAATTCATTTAGGAAATCTGTACTATCATCTATATGTTCAGGTCTTATGCCAAATACAACTTCCTTGCCTACATAACCCTTTTCCTTAACAACTTTAGCTTTATCTTCTGGTATTGGAAGCTTTGTATTTCCAAATACAACAAATAATCTTCCACCCTCTTCTACAACTTTGCTATTTATGAAGTTCATTTGTGGGCTTCCTATGAAACCTGCAACGAACATATTTGCTGGATGATCATAAATTCTTCTTGGAGTATCAACTTGTTGAACTATACCATCCTTCATAACAACTATTCTTGTACCCATTGTCATAGCTTCTGTTTGGTCGTGTGTAACATATATAAATGTTGTATCTAATCTCTTATGAAGCTTTAATATTTCTGTTCTCATTTGAACTCTTAGTTTTGCATCTAAGTTTGATAGTGGTTCGTCCATTAAGAATACCTTTGGATGTCTCACTATTGCTCTTCCAAGTGCAACTCTTTGTCTTTGACCTCCTGATAGAGCCTTTGGCTTTCTATCTAAAAGATGTTCAATATCTAATATTCTTGCAGCTTCTCTTACCTTCTTATCTATTTCTTCCTTTGGAACCTTTCTTAATTTTAATCCAAATGCCATATTTTCATAAACTGTCATATGTGGATATAGTGCGTAGTTTTGGAAAACCATCGCTATATCTCTATCCTTTGGTGGAACATCATTACATAATTTATCTCCAATATAAAGTTCACCTGATGATATTTCTTCAAGTCCTGCTATCATTCTAAGTGTAGTTGACTTACCACATCCAGATGGACCAACTAATACTATAAACTCTTTATCTTCAATGTCAAGATTAACGTCCTTTACTGCAGCTACATTGCCTGGATAGATTTTGTAAATATTTTTTAATACAACCTTTGCCATACTATTCCCCCTCGATTGTCTTTTTTTATTATTGTATAACTTTTCTTTATTATTTAGTATAGCAAAGATATATGAATAGTTTGTACATTTTAAACAAACTTAATTATTTACAGGTTTTTTATAATCTATCTTCTTATTCTGCCTTTTAACTTGTCTTTTAAATATACCCTTTATAAACTCAATAAAACAAAATAACCCTCTACATTTTTTCTTTAATCTCCAAACTTTTAAGCTAACAACCTTACTGCCCCTGCCCACCATAAAAACACCCCACTTCAATTTTCTAAATTTTCTTTTAATTAAATTATATTCTATTATAATAGATATTACAAGTTTGTTATTCTAATAACCTTTATTTTATCTGGCTTGTATCACCCTTTTGTATATCTAAAACCCAATCCCCCTTTAATTTAGCCTCCTCATCAGTTGCATTTTTTGAAGGAACAACCGAAAACACAAGTTCATTTTCTGAAACAAAATATGGTTTTGTAAGGGAAAACCTATCCTTTGGAAATCTTCTTTCTAATTTCAAATCCATTTTCTCTCCTGAAGATTTATATAATGATAAAAATGATAAACCATTCTTATCCTTAACCTCAACTACAAGACTCTGCCCACTGGGTGAAAAAATAACAGAGGTTATAGTAGAACTGAAGTAAAAGTCTATATCCTTTACAGTAAAATTTGTTTTTGACTTTTCCTCCTCCTTATTACTCTCCTCTTCTGTGCCCCGTGCCTTTCCATCTCCATCTTTTTTCTTTTCCTCTTCACCCTGTGCTACCTTAAACGCTTCTTTAGACTCTACTATCTTTATATATCCTAAATAACTATTCTCTCCAATACTACTAACTAATATTGATTTACCGTCCTCTGTTGTTGCACAAGGTCCAAAACTTTTTTTTGGCACCTCATATTTTTGTTCCCTTACAGTCTCTTTAGAATAAACAAAGGTAGGTAAATCCCTAAGCGTAAATATTTTTTCCCCTCTTCCTGAGTCTTTATCCCTTTTAAATAGAGTTTTGTCCTGTTCATATATATCTATCGTGTTTTCCTTATCAATAGAGTCAATTAGCAATTTATCCTTATCCATTATTACAACATACTTAAAAAAGTCTACTGAATAATAGGGCTTACCATCATAGGCGTGAAACATTGTAACCTTAAACTCAGCCCTATCCTTTTCTATATCTCCTTCTCCAATTTTAAAGGCAACTGGTCTTGGATTTGACTGTGTCTTTACTTCTTTTATAGAAGTCTTAAGCTTTTCAGTATAATAACCTGTTAAGGCGGCATAGTCTCCCTTTAAAACATATCTTAAATAATTATCAATAAAAGACATTGCTTGTTTTTCATCTATCTTCATTACCTGTTCTTTGTTATCGTTTTTCTTTTCTTGATTTTCTCCTTTGTTACTGCAGGATGCCGAAAGGATTAATGAAACTGACAAAACTAAAACTAATAATTTTTTCATATACATCACCCATCTTTAGTATTTTATATTTAGTATTTGTATTTATAATATTTTAATTCTATTTTCTTAAGATAATATATTTTATAGTTCCAACTAATAATATTATCAAACTTATAAATCCAAAGGGTGGATAAAAAAGCTTAATTAAATTGGAAAATCCTATAAACGAAAAGGGAATAGAGACAATTAATATTAAAATTAAGCATATAAAATAACTTTTATTTAAAAAAAGCTGTATTCTTCTTGATAGACTATACAAACATCCTACTTCTGTAGTAAACATTTCAAGCCATATTATTATTGTTAAATAAAGTGGTAATAAAGGTCCATAATTTTTTGCTATATAAAGATTAGGAACTTCGCTATTAAAACTTGCAGGATAATAAACTAAAATATTATAGTTAATTATAATCCCAAGCAAAGTAAGCACTATACTTCCCAAAACACACCCCTTTAAAAAACTTTGCTTATTTTTAACCTCGCTTGCCATAGGATACAAAACACCTACTGCTGTCATAAAGTTAAAGCACGAATATAGTATTGCTGAGCTATATATAATTCTATTATTGAAATAGGGAATACTAAGATTAAACCTATTTTCTACAAAAACAAAGGCACCAAGTATTAAAACTATAGATGTAGATAAGGGTACTATAAAGGAGTTTATTGCTATTACACCATTGGTTGAAAATAATGCAACCAAAAAAGCTATAGAAGCCATTATTATAATTCCATAGGCCTTATCTATACCTAAATATTCATTTAGCATTGCTCCTCCACCAGATATCATTATTGTGTTACTAAAAAATATAAATATTGTTATCATCCAATCTGCTATAAATCCTAACCTATCTCCTAAACAGTAACAAACTAAATCATTATAGCTTCTAAAATGCTTTATATATGCTAAGTTTATAAATATTAATGATAAAACTATGTAGAGGAAAAAACAAAACAAAATCCCCACAAAACTCTTATATCCAAACCTTGAAAAAAATTGTAGTATCTCCTGACCAGATGCCAAACCTGCACCAATAATTGTTCCTATAAAAACCGCTGCTATTTTAAATTCATCCCTCACACATATTCCCCCTATTCACAATTCTTTTAAATTTTATTCTCTTTTTTAACTGTTAATTACAATAAATATTTGGTAAAATTATATATGTATAATTAAAAGGAGGTAAAATAATATGGTAACTACTTCAGATATAATGAACTTAGCTCTTAATTTAGCTGGTATTGATGAAATACCACAGGATTCAGGAATTATTGTTGAGGGACAAAATATAAAAAAGGTATTATTTGGAGTTGATATGGACACTCCTGAACTTTTACTTGCAAAACAACTTGGATATGACGCAGTAATTAGTCACCATCCCCATACTGGATTTCCAGAAATAAATTTTCATAATGTACTAAATAGACAAATTGATAAAATGGTGGAATTTGGAGTTCCAATAAACAAAGCACAAAAGGCCCTAAAGGAAAAAATAAGTACCTTAGAAAGAGCGTCTCATCCAAAAAATTTTGATAGAGTTCAATCCTTTGCAAAACTTCTAAATATTCCATATATGAACATTCATATGCCCTGTGACATTATCACAGAAAATTTTGTTCAAAACCACATAAATAATAGGCTAAGCTCAAACCAAAAAGCTACACTAAAGGATGTCATAGATGTTTTGATGGAAATACCTGAATATCAAAAATCTCCAATAAAACCTGTAATACGTGTAGGAGCTCCTGATGACTATGCAGGTAAAATAGCTGTATTAATGGCTGGTGGAACAAACGGCGGAAAAAATGTATTTAAGGCATACTTTGAAGCAGGTGTAGGAACAATTATTTGTATGCACGTTCCCGATGATGTAAGAAGTGCTGTAATAGAACAGAACATAGGAAATGTAATTGTTGCAGGACATATGCCATCAGATTCTATAGGTATAAACATATTAATCAATGAGTTGGAAAAGATGGGTATAGAAGTTACAACCACAAGCGGCATCATCAGATAGGGGTGGTGGTCTTGAAAAAAATAAAAAGATATCTGTTTTTAATTTTAATTCTATCTGGAGTTTTATATTCTGCTTATTATTTTCTATTTTATAAAGAATCTAAAATAGATTGTGGTATAGTGATTAATTATGAAGAAAAAAAGAAAAACTATGATGTTGAAATTTTTTATAATAACAGCACAAAAAAAATAACTATACCAAAGCATATGTTTAATCCTAATTACAACTGCTATAACATAAAATTCAAGGGAATTTTTATAAAAGAAGCCACTCAATCAAAAAAGATAAGTGGAACCTTTAATTCACTGCAGGGTAACACAATAGAAGTAGAAGGAAAACAGTATAACAAGTCATCAAATTTACAGTATGTTTTATACGAAGAAGGAAAACCAAAAACAGTATCAAAAAACTTTTTTGTTGTGGGAAATTCTGGATACACCTATTACTTTAATTCCGAAGACAAAATACAGCTAATAGTTGTAGATAAACCTCCTATACTCGATACAATAAGGGTAGGGATATCCACAAATAACAACAACATCTATCTACATCAACAAATTAAACTCTATTCAAAAAAAGGACTTGAGGTGGAGATAGATGGTCAAATATATAGAATTCCTAAGGAAGATAAATTACAAATTATATATACAAACAACTACTTCATTTTAAACGTGCTCGATAATAAAGATAATATAAAATCAAAATTAATAAATACAAAGAATGTAGTAAAAATATCTGGAATTAGAAATTCACTTATAAGTATAGAAAAAAACTCATTAAATAAAACAGATAATATGTATATCCCAACATACCCAGGCACTATTGAACTCACACCAAAAAAGGAAGGATTTATTGTTACAAATATAGTCTCTATTGAGGATTACCTTATTTATGTAGTTCCATCGGAAGTTCCATATTCCGCAGGAGTAGAGGGATATAAGGCACAGGCTGTTTCTGCAAGAACCTATGCTATATCAGATATGTTATCCGGAAGATTTGCAAGATACGGTTTTCACGTAGATGATTCTACCTATTCACAGGTATATAACAGTCAACCTACAAACAATTTAGTTAAAAATGCTGTAAAAGAGACAGAAAATATTGTTATGACCTACAATGGTAAAATAATAGATGCTAAATATTATTCGACCTCCTGTGGATTTGGAGCATCCTATGATGAAGTTTGGCAAGAAAAAGAACAAAATACAAAGCCTTATTTAGCCTTTTCTAACTATACAAACAAAGAAATCAAAGATTTAGCAGACGATTCAACTGCTTTAACCTTCTTTAAGGACTGGACAATAAGTGCAGTTGATTCATCCTCCCCTTATTTTAGATGGAAGTACACATTAACTTATGCAAATTTATTTAAAATTATCAATCAAAATATACACAATATTTATATAAACAACCCTAAGGCTTTTAAGCAAAAATGGATATTTAACATCTACAAAAAAGCCTCTATAAAGGAGGAAGGCATAGGTCAAATTAAAGATATATATATTAGCAAACATACTCCTTCAGGTATTGTAAAAGAGATGATAATAGTTTCTGAAAGTGGAACCTACAAAATAGAAGGGACAAATAATATTAAACGTTTAGTTACTCCATCAGTAGAATATCAAAAAGGATTAAGGACAAAGATAGAAATTCAGAGAATACGCGGTAATTCATTGCAGGATTTTGATAGCATCCCCTCTCCTTTTTTCAGCATAGATAGGGAATTTAAATCAGGAAATTTATCTTCTATCACAATCTATGGTGGAGGATATGGACACGGTGTTGGATTGAGTCAATATGGTTTAATTGAAAAGTCAAGAATAGGAGAAAATTATAAAACGATTCTCTCTACCTTCTATAAAGATATTCAATATACAAGTCTATATGATTTAAAAATAGAATAGCACGCATTATGCGTGCTATTCTTTTATATATACAAGTACTCTTTTCTTAAAGAATTCAACAATTTCCTTGTAGTTAAATACTACATACATAGTATAGGCTAAAATTGCCGCAGAAACTGCATCATAAAAATAATGCTGCTTCACATATAAAGTTGAAAGAACAATAGAAAAGGAAATTACCGTTGAATATAATTTGTATTTTACATCTATTGTTTCGTCTCTATTTATATAGACGGCAAACAAAACTGAATCTAAAACGTGTATACTTGGAAAACAATTATATGGGTTATCCCTCTCATAAATAAACCTTACCATATTTGCAAAAATATCATCACCATAAACCTGCGGTCTTGGTACATAAGTTGGGTAAAAATAATATATAACAAAACATATCATCATACCTAAATTTACGCCAGCTAATAACTTATAATATTTCTTCTCGTCATAAACCGCATAATAAAAGAATACAAAACCCAGATATATATACCAGTATATATAGGGTACAATAAAATACTTATTAAAAGGTATGAGTATATCTATGGGGGATTGAATATGGTATACCTTACCACGATAATTGTTTAAAAGGACATATATTTTAGACTGTACACCTATTGAAGAAAGCAATAACAATCTCAAGGTAACATTTTTATAGTCCCTATATGCCTGTAAAAACAGGTTCTTTAACCTATCTCTCATATTCTTCCCCCTTTCTTTACCCTATTTATATTATACATAATTTTCCTTATATTATTTATTAACTTATTATTAACTTTGTACTATACCTGGATATATACAAACTCTATTCTTACCCTTATTTTTGCATTCATTATATAATATTAAATCAGCCTTTTCAATTATCTCCTTTGCATTATGACCATCATCCGGGAAGGAAGCCACACCCCCCGATACTGTAACTCTTACTATTTTATTACCTACAAACAACTGAGATGCCTCAATTTGTCTTCTAATTCTCTCAGATATTACAAAAGCATCTTCCTTAGATAAATCCTTAAACAATATAACTAACTCTTCTCCTCCATATCTACAGGGTATATCTGTTTTTCTAATAGAACGTTTAATTATGCCTGATACGTGTTTAAGCACTTCATCACCAACAATATGTCCATAAGTATCATTAACATTCTTAAAATCATCTATATCATATATAACAAGAGAAAATCTATTCTTAAGTTTTACAAGGTTTTGTATCTCTCTATCAAACAACCTTCTATTTCCAAGTCCAGTTAACACATCTGTTTCGGCTTCCTTCTTAATAGATAACATATAATCATAATTTAAAAGTGCAAGTGACATTTGACTTGATAATATGTTTAGTATATCGTTAATATCCTGCGATAGAAAATCAACCAAATTTGATTTTCCACCAACAAAAATTAAACCTCTAACTTCAGAATTAATCTTAATCGGAACAAAAACTGCTGCATCTATGGGATCTAATAGTTTTCCAGTTATCTTTATCTTGCCATCCTTTTTTATGTTCTTACTTATGTATATATCTCCCTTTTTTATAATATTAAATGTTATTCCATTTTTTAAGCTTATACTCAAATCTCCTATATCCAACTCGCAATTTGAATAGTAGGAAATAGGATATGACACATCCTCATTCTTTGCATCAAAGAAATATAAAGAAGCAATTTCGTAGGGTATTATCTCTTTAAGATGCAACAATAAATAATCACATTTTTCCTTTAAATCACCGTGTCTTATCAAATCCTCAGTCGTAATTAAAAGCCTTTTTATTAATGATGTTTTAAAGTTTATCTTGTTATATAAGTATAATGCATAATGAATTATAATTAAAACCCCAAAAACCAAAATCAACCCAACAAGTCCAATAGCACCGTGTATAACATATAATACTACAGAAAGGGTAGTTGAAATAATAAGATTTAATGATAATATTGGAAAATCATAGTTCTTAAACGAAAAAAACTTGTTTTGTTCTAAGCTTTTATCTATGGTAAGAAATAATATATTCAACACAAGAAATATAAAGTCAAATGTTAGTGCTGAAAATATGAGCATTGTAATATAGGGGAGCTTAATATTATACCTTAAAATCTCAACAAATCTTCCTGATATAAAGGTAATAATTGTAAACATAGAAACATTAAAAAGATACCTTAATAAATTAAACTCTCTTTTACCTGTAATATATCCTATTAAAAATCCTAATAATGTATAGATAAATTCATATACAACTGCTACATAAACCCCAAAAAATAGATATATAAATACTGTTATTGTCTCTGTAAATTCAACATTAAACTCCCCCACATAAAGAAGAGACCAATCCATTATGACAGCTGAAATAACCGCACTCCAAAAGACAAAATTATAATTAAAACTAAGATTAAACTTTAAAGATGATGAAATAAATACTATAAATCCCAGTAACAATATGAAATATCTAAACCTTTTGTTCATTACACCATTCTCCCCAATACCTTTATTGTAATAGCTATACAAACATCCTATTATGCTTAACACCTATTACAAAAGTATAAATTGATGTAAAGGCTAAAACAATTGAAAGAATAAAAAATGCCAAAAACAATCCCTTCGCAGTAGATAAACTAATTTTATAAAATTGTGCCAGTTCAGTATAAAACTTATTTCCTTCACCTAATGCAAGTATTGAATTTTTTATTGATGCAACAGAGGTTAAAAGCCCCATAGGTAAAACAGATAAGGCAAGGGTAAGCCCCGTTGCACTCCTCTTTTTCAAACCTTTAATACCCAAAAATATAGGTAATATAAAAATCAAAGGAAGTATTGGTCCAAAATACTGTGGTGCTAAAATCATAAACAATATTGATGTAATTAAAAATGCTCTAAAGAGGTAATTTAATGGTTTTAAATCCCCCTTAAAATCATAAATTGCAGCCTCACAATACCTAATATAACCTTCAATATCAGCAGTGCTTGTAGACTTTAACACATCCTTTCCCTTTTTAATTAGTGCCTTATATATTTCATTGTTTGTATCTATATCAATATTTGAATATTCTTCAATCAACCTATTCAAAGCTTTATTAATTTTGTTTTTCTTTTTTCCCTCTAATTTTAATTTTTCAACTCTTTCATATAAACTCTTTAAAATATTAACCATCTGCATATTTACACCCCCAAAGAGTAGGTATTTAGAGCACATTTTATAATTTTCAGTATTTTATAAAAATTAACAGGAATGGTTAGATATATTTTAAACCATTCCTGTATTTTTTTCAATTGTTATTTGCTATTTTTTAACAATGCCGCCATTGTAACATAACAAGCCGCCAGTATAAGTCCCCAGGATATTATCATAAAAGCAAGAGCTCCACCTGACATATTACCCCTCCTATCTAACAACTAAAACTTTGCCAGACTTTATTTCTTCAGAGTATTTTCTCTTTATACTTCTATAAGATTGTACAAATCCTATAATTAGAACTACAATAATAACAACTCTTGCCCCCTGTACCCAAGGAATTAGCTCTGGAATTTTTTCAGCAAAGGTTGGAACAAGTTTGAAATAACCTTCTTTATAATAGTTAATTGTAGACCATACCAATAGTATAATTATATAAACTGGTGCCAAAAATCTTACAAATAGATTAAAGAACCATTTTGGAACCTTCCAATATCCTCCTTTGTTCATTTCCTCAAGGGCCTTATCTCCCATTAACCATCCAGCAACTATTACTTCAAGTAGTCCTAATACAACTAAGAAGTAGCTACCTACCCAGTTATCAAGTTCACTTAAGTAGAAAAGCTCTGCCTTCTTAGTTAAAATACCCTCTAATGCAACTGGTAAACCTATTATTATATATAGACCAAATACTAAAACAGAACCTACGTTTCTCTTTACTCCCATTTCCTCTTCAAGTAGAGCAACTAAATAGTTGTACATAGCAATCGCACTTGTAAATCCTGCAAAGAAAAGAAGCAAGAACCACAATGTTCCAAATAACCTTCCTGCTGTCATTGCTCTAAATATATTTGGAAGTGCAACAAAGGATAATCCTACACCTGCACTTAGTCCTTCTGGTCCTAAAAATGCATAGCATATAGGAATAGCAATTGTACCTCCAAGTATTACCTCTGCAAGCTCATTTAATGAAACAGTTGCAAGTCCTGATACTACTATATCATCATCAGGTTTTAGGTATGATGCATAATTTTGAATTATTCCCATACCAAGGGATAATGTGAAGAATATTTGACCTGCCGCTGCAAGTGCAGACTTTGCATTAAGTTCACTCCATTTTGGAGACCAAATATAGTCAAGTCCTGCTATAGGAGTCCAATCTGGTTTAACTGGAGCACCTAATGTAAGTGTTCTAATTATTAGTATAATACCAAATATATATATTGTTGGCATCATAACCTTAGCCCACGCTTCAATACCCTTTTGGATTCCACGCATTACCGCAAAACCAAGTAGAGCTACTGCAATAATCCAAAATATTAAAGACTTTCCTGGGCTTATTAAGTACTCTCCAAAGAAGGCACCTGTCTTAATTGACTTATCCATATATTGACCTGTAGCAGACATATAAGAATAACCAAGAGTCCATCCAATTATGTGGTTATAATAGCTGTTTAATAAAACTGTAACTGAAAAGGCAAACATACCCGCAATAGCACCTAAAACTGCAGCTGTTTTAGGCTTTACACCTTCTCTTGCTTGTAGATAAATCATAGGTCCTAATGTACCGTGTCCATATTTACCACCGTAGCGTCCTTGATTCCATTCAACTAACATTAGGGGAATACCTAACATTATAAGTGCAGCAAAATAAGGAATCATAAATGCACCGCCGCCGTTTTTAGCTGCCTGGTAAGGATATCTCCAGAAATTACCAAGACCTACTGCATTACCAGCCATAGCCAAAATCAAGCCTAATTTACTCCCCCAATTTTCACGTCTTTCTTCCATACAAATCCCCCTTTACATGTAATTTTTTATATATCATAATTCATTTTATTAAAAATTTCAACTAATTTATTACTTTAAATTGTGAATTTTTGTTAAGATTAATATTTTAACAAAGTTCGATAAAAACTAAAGGGAACAGAGACAATCTCTACTCCCTTTAGTTTCATAGTTCAAATTCAACTTTTATACATTTACCTATAATTTTGAAGGATTTTATATCTTTACTTTCAGTTTTTATTTCATTGCTTTGTGAAATTAATAACACCCTATTAGAATCTAACCTTTTTAGCTGTCTTATCATTCTCTTACCTTCTAATTCTATTACATAAATTGAATTTGTTTCAAGCTCAGGAGTTAAATATACCATAACCCTATCTCCCTTTGCTATTCTAAACCCCCTCATAGAATCATCTGGTGCAATTATGTAAAATATCTTTTCAGCATTAAGACCCTCAACCTTTTTATCTTTAATTGGCAAATACTTATAGTCATATATTTCCTTTAGGTATAAATCACATACCGGTATCTTTTTTAATATACTTGAAAAGGCATCCTCTAACTGTTTATTTACCTTAACAGGCTCTCTGTATTCCTTTATATTTTCAATAGGTTCATCCACCTCTTCAAAAAGTGAGTCACTTAGATTAACATTTAATAATTTCTCAACCCTTTTTATCAAATTCTCATTTGCTACTCTTTTTCCAATCTCTACATCCTGAAGAAAACCTTCCGATATTCCTAATTTCTTTGCTAATTCCTTTAACGAAAGATTAGCCTTTATTCTTTCTTGCTTTATTTTAGAGCCTACTCTACTCATAAAATCACTCCTTACGCTGCCTTATTTGTAAATAGTATAACAAATTAGCCTTTTACTGAAAAGTAAAACTATTATAACAGCTCCGAGAAAATTCTGCAAACACCATCTATAATTTTTATGTATTTAGGTTCGGAATTAAAATACTCTAAATCTACCCTTCTGCTTTCTTCTAAATCTTTTTTAAATAGGTCATTTACTTTCAATGTAGTATCTTTATCATAAATTACTGCATTAACCTCATAGTTTAACTCAAAGCTTCGTATATCCATATTTGCTGTACCTATAGTACATATGGAATCATCTATGGTCATAACCTTAGAATGTACAAAGGCTTTTTTATTATAAAAATAAACCTCTACCCCACATCTTACAAGCTCCTCAAGATACGTTTTAGACGCGTGATATACTAAAAAGTGGTCATATTTACCAGGAAAAAGTATTTTTACGTCTACACCACTTAATTTTGCTATTTTAAGTGCATCCATAACACTCTCGGTTGGCACAAAATATGGTGTAGTTATATAAATCTTCTTCTTTGCCATATAAATCATTTTAACTATACCCTGCATTATTGCAGGATATTCCGAGTTTGGTCCACTCTTTACAAGCTGCATTATTATACCCTTTGACTTTTCACTTGGTGGAAAATACTTATCAAATTCCCCCTCCATAAAAAACTCTGCATCATCTATCCTTTTTACAGCCATATAATCGTCAATAAATACTCCCTGTAATCCTAATACAAAATCTCCTGTAACCTTTATATGTAAATCCTTCCACTCCCCTATCTTACCAAGTCCTCTATATTCATCTCCTATGTTCATACCACCTATAAAGCCCACTTTACCATCTATAACAGCTATCTTTCTATGATTTCTATAATTAATCTGTGTATTTATTCTTCTAAGCAGCGGAGCAATAAAATAAGAGTATTGTACAACATCAACTCCATTCTCCCTCAAATCCTTTATATACCTTCTTGATAATTTAATAGCTCCTACTCTATCTATTATAAATCTAACCCTTACTCCCTCTTTTGACTTCTTTATTAGCAAGTCCTTTAATCTATTTCCAATATCATCCGACTTTACTATGTAATACTCTAAGTGTATATGATGTTCTGCCCGCTCTATCTCTTTAAAAAGAGCATTGAATTTTTCCTCTCCATTGCTAAATATTTCAATATCATTATCAACAAATAAAGGACTATCGCTATTATTTGCAAGAAGTTCAGCTAAATATTTATAGTCTTCCTTGTCTATCCTGTTTATTACTCTATTTATCAAATCCTTAACTATAGGAGAAAACTCCTCATTGAGCTTGTGCCTTTTCCAATTTCGCCCTAAAAACAAATATAACCTGAATTATTCATGGAATTTATTTAAAAGAGTTCTATAGCCCATATTAACTTAATTTTTTACTAAACTGCATTTCACTTAAAAAGTGAAATAAAAACATGAAAAAGAGGGCCCAAATTTGTTATAATATAGTTGCTAAACAAATACCAAACAAAGGGAGGGTTCTCAATGTTTAGTTTATATGATATTTGTTTAGAAAGCAATAGTAAAATACGATTAAATTTTGATGGTGGTGACTTATCTTCTGATACAGGATTGTTATTGCTTAAAGAATTTACTCATAAAATTGGCTTCGAAAATGTAATAAAAAGTTTATTTA
>NZ_FQVG01000077.1 GCF_900129265.1 Caloramator proteoclasticus DSM 10124
ATTGAAGTAGAGTTTGAAAGCTTTTCACAATATAATGATTTAATACTTGATATTCATGAAGCAATTGATGGCAATTTAGAATATGCAGTTGAATATGGGGAAACCAGCAAAGGATTTAAGACTTTTAAAATAACTGAAGTGTTCGAGGTTAATTAAGGATGATTCTATTCTTTGACGCAGAGGTTTTCTTGGCGGATTGGCTCTTCGTCATATTAGATCCTGAAAAACATAAAAAGTATGTCTTCATAAATGATGCTAAGAAATTAGCATCATTTTATGAAGAACATAAAGACTATATATGGATAGGCTATAACAGCCACCATTATGACCAGTATATTTTAAAAGGTATCCTTTGTGGTTTCAACCCTTATGACATTTCAAATTATATTATATCAGAAAAAAAGCCAGGATGGCAGTATAGTTCTCTATTAAAAGATATACAACTTAATGAATTTGACATAATGACAACAACGCATGGTTTAAAAGAACTTGAAGGCTTTATGGGAAATGATATTAGAGAAAGCAGTGTTAGCTTTTCAATAGATAGGAAGTTAACAGATGAAGAATTAGAGGAAGTTGTTAAATATTGTACCCATGACGTAGAACAAACAATGGAGATATTTTTACACAGAAAAGAAGAATTTGAAACACATATAGCCCTGCTGAAAGCTTTTAAACTGCCTCTTAAGTATATAAGCAAAACAAAGGCACAATTAGCTTCAATTATATTAAAAGCAAACAAAGCAAATAGAAGTGATGAATTTGAAATTAATATTCCAAGTAATTTAAAGATCAACAAATATAAAGAAGTTGTTGAGTGGTATAAAAATCCTACAAATCACAACTATGATAAATACTTAGAAGTTAATGTTAGTGACGTTCCTCATGTATTTGCATGGGGTGGGCTTCATGGTGCAAGAGAAAAATTTGTTGGTGAAGGAATAATATTAAATTTAGATGTAGTTTCATTTTACCCAACACTAATGATAGAGTATGGCTATTTATCAAGAAATGTTGAGGATCCTAAATTATACAAGGAAATATATGAAGAAAGAATAAGGCTTAAAAAAGAAAATAACCCACTTCATAAGCCGTATAAAATAGTTTTAAATTCAACATATGGAGCCATGAAACATAAGTTTAATAATCTCTATGACCCAAGACAAGCAAATAATGTATGTATAACTGGGCAGCTTCTTTTATTAGATTTAATTGAAAAATTAGAACCTTACTGGACACTTATACAATCAAATACTGATGGAGTAATAGGTAAATTAGAAAAACAAGAGGATGTAGAAATTATTAAATCAGTCTGCAGGGAGTGGGAAGATAGGACAAAAATGAAACTCGAATTTGATATTTTTAAGAAAATATATCAAAAGGATGTAAACAACTATATCATGATTCACGAAGATGGAAGTTTCAAATCAAAGGGTGCTTATGTTAAGAATTTAAGTGAAATAGATAACGATCTTCCAATAGTTAATGTGGCTTTAAAGGAATATTTTATTAACAAAACACCAGTAGAAGAAACAATTAATAACTGCAAGGATTTAATGATGTTTCAAAAGGTAGTTAAGCTCACATACAAATATTCACATGCTTTATATGGGGACAAACCACTTGCAGAGAAAACATTAAGAGTTTTTGCATCAAAGAGTGAGGATGATAAAGGTGTATTTAAAGTAAAATCCAATGGTAGAGTTGAAAAAATTGCAAATACGCCTGATAGATGCTTTATATTAAACGACAGTGTAAAAGGCAAAAGAGTGCCAAGAAGGCTTGATAAGGAGTGGTATATAGACTTAGCAAAGAAAAGAATTTGGGATTTTATAGGTGAAATTAAATAAAACTTAATAGAAATTTGGGAAAGTAACACCCAAGATATAGGGATTTAAAAAGGATTTGTGATTAAATTTAAGTTGTTTTTGGTAATAAAGAGCAAAGTTTTGGCTTAAAACAACCCAAAAAGCATACAGAAATGGGTAGAATAATTACCATTATGTAATGCATTTCTTACCAAAAGGCGGTGAAAATACTATGGATATTTTTAAAGGATATATTCCTTTAAAAGGCAAAAAACCATTAGAAGAATATAAAGATAGAAATAAATTTTATACCTATGACTGGGCGAGAAAAACATTTGAAGATTATGGTGCAGTATTAAAAGATGATATTATTCAAATAGATTTTGATTCTAAGGAAGAAGCTGATATTGTAAAAAACATAATAACAGATTTAAACATAAAATGCTGCATATTAAAGACCGACAGAGGGATGCATTTTTATTTCAAAAATACAGGCTTACAAACAAGAAAAATTAAGACAAAGACGCCTTTAGGATTAACAATTGACATAGGACTTGGCTCAAAAAATTGTATTGTGCCATTAAGAGTAAATGGAGTAACAAGAAGATGGTTAAACAAAACAGATGAAGTTGACTATCTTCCAGAATGGTTAAGACCATTAAAGATAGCACCAAATTTTTTAAATATGAAAGAAGGAGACGGAAGAAATCAAGCCTTATTCAATTATATACTAACACTTCAGTCAGAAGGTTTTAGCAAAGACAGCATTAGAAATATTATAAATATAATCAACAAGTATATATTAAAAGAGCCTTTAGAGCAAAGAGAAATAGATACAATACTTCGTGATGAGGCATTTTTAAAACAGTCTTTTTATCATAAGTCAAAATTTCTTCATGACCAGTTTGCAAGATTTATAAGGGATGAGGAACATATTATAAAGATAAACAATCAACTTCATATATACAAAGATGGTGTTTATATAAGTAACTACTTAGAAATAGAATCTGCTATGATAAAACATTTGCCAGAGCTTAATAAAGCAAAAAGAACTGAAACTTTAAATTATCTTGAACTTATAACAAACAATATTACATTAAGCAGAGATGACTATAACAAAATAGCATTTAATAATGGTGTATATGACATATCTGATAATACCTTTAAAGAACATTCTCCAACGTATATTATCACTAACAAGATACCGTGGAACTATAATCCTAATACCTATTCAGAACTTGCGGATAAAGTATTAAACAAGATTTCTTGTAATGATAGTGAAATTAGAATGGTTCTTGAAGAATTGATAGGATATACATTCTACAGGAAAAACATAATAGGGAAGGCATTTATATTAACAGGTGAAAAACAAAATGGTAAGTCGACATTTTTAGATATGATAACAACACTACTTGATACAACTAATATTTCAGCACTTGATTTAAAGGAACTTGGAGAGAGATTCAAAACAGCAGAACTATTTAGTAAACTTGCAAATATTGGTGATGATATAGGTGATGAATTTATAGCAGAGCCTTCGTTTTTTAAGAAACTTGTTACAGGTGATAGAATAAATGCAGAGAAGAAAGGCAAAGATCCATTTGATTTTAACAACTATGCAAAATTATTATTCTCTGCAAATAACATTCCGAGGATAAGAGATAAAACAGGAGCAGTCCAAAGAAGGCTTCTAATAATACCTTTCAATGCAAAGTTTACAGAAGATGACCCTGATTTTAGGCCAGAAATAAAGTATGAACTTAGAAACAGCGAAGTTATGGAATATTTAGTTCTATTAGGTATTGAGGGCCTTAAAAGATTAATTAAAAATAAGAAGTTCACAAAATCAATTGAAGTAGAAAAAGAATTAAAAGAATATGAGAAAATGAACAATCCAATAATAGAGTTTTATGATGAATATGAAGAAGAAATAGAAAATCAGCCGACCAAGGAAGTGTATAAGAAGTATCTTGAGTTCTGCATAAATAACAACAACCAGCCGTTAAGCCAGATAGAATTTTCAAGGCAGGTTGCTAAAAGGTTTGGGTTTAAAACAGAGGAAAGAAGAATTAATGGGAAAAAATATAGGATTTTTGTAAAGCAATAAGCAGTCGCAGATGTCCAAGATGTGTCGCAGATGTGTCTCAAATTGTAGCCCAGTAATATCAAGGGTGTCCCAGATGTCGCAGATGTATATATTTTTTTATATATGCTTTTTAAAATAAAAAAACAAATAAATATGTATATAAAAAATAATATATATAGATATATCTATGGATCTTAGACTTAATATGGAATTGTAAAAAAATAGAAATTACGGAGGTTATAACAATGACAAGAAAAGCAAAGGATGAATCTAGTAAAGATGCGATTAATTGCTTTGCATATAGAAACAGAAGATGCTTAGTTTTAACAACTAAAGACTGTTCAAAATGTCCATTTTATAAGACAAGAGAACAATTTAAAGAGGACCGCACTAAAGCATTGGACAGGCTAAATACTTTGGACAAGGAATATAAATCTTATATCATGGAAAAATACTACTCATACAAGGGGATGAAGTGATGAAGGCAAAGGAATTTTTGCAACAAGCTATATGGCTTGATAAATTGATTGATAGTAAACTAGAACAACTTGAAAAGTTAGAGGCATTAGCTCAAAAGACAACAGTAGATTTATCAAAGGAAAAAGTATCAGGGGGAAGCGGCTCAACAAGTCCTATGGAGAATGTAGTGGTAAAGATAGTGGGGCTTAAGGAGGAAATTAATAACGACATAGATAGATTGATTGACATAAAAAAAGAAATAGGAGAAATAATTTCAAGATTAGAGGATCCAAGTTATCAGCTTATACTTGAAATGAGATATATAAACAACAGGGATTGGGAAGAAATAGCATATGAAATGAATGCAGGAATAAGAACTATATATAGGCTACATGGTAAAGCATTAAAAGAAATCGAATTAAGAAACTTGACCACAAAATGGCAGTAAAAGTCACTAAATGTCATTGAATGTCAGTAGAAAAGTGTGATATTATTAAGATGAAAAGGTATAGACAACACGGCACTGTAGAATAAGCCGAGGTTAAATCAGAATGAATCCAAGGAAACGCAGTGTTTAAGCTCTAAAGTAAAACTACTTTGGAGCTTTGTTCAAAAATATTAAAAAATAATTGACAGAGTGAAGAATTTTTTATATTATAATATTAACAGAGCTCACCACGCCTCTTAACAATGCGGACCAGGGTGAGACTTTTTATTTATGGTGGGTTATATGGAAACTGAAGTAAAGAGTAAAATAAAAAAAGCTAAAACATTTGAAGAACAAATTGAGATACTAAAATCAAGGAATTTGGTTATTAAAGATGAAAGTGAAGCTATTAGTATTTTACAACGAGTTAATTATTATAGATTAAGTGCCTATATGTTAACCTTTAAAGAAAATGATAAGTTTAATGAAGGTATAACTTTTGATGATGTATATAATTTATATAAATTTGATAAAGAGTTAAGAAATTTAATATTGCCTGTATTAGAAAGTATAGAAGTGGCATTTAGAACACATATAGCTTACTTAATTGCACACAAATATGGCCCATTAGGTTATGAAGATAAAAACAATTTTAAAAATGAGAAATATCATGCGGATATGAAAAATAAACTCCAAGAAGAAATAAATAGAAGCGATGAATTATTTGTTAAACATCATATAAATAATTACGATGGAGTTTTTCCAATATGGGTAGTTATTGAATTAACTTCTTTTGGGACATTATCTAAAATTTATAGTAATCTAAAAGATGATGATCAAGATGATATTGCTAAAAATTTTTATGGAACTAAAGGTGAATATTTAAAGACTTGGTTGCACACGCTTTCAAATTTAAGAAATATATGTGCTCATTACGGAAGGCTGTATAACAGAAAATTTACTGTAACACCAAAATTATTTAAAGCAGATAAAAAACGAGGCATAATAAATGATTCATTATTTGCAAATTTATTTGTTATGGGTAGATTACTTAAGCAAAAGACGGAATGGAAACATTTTGTTACAAAATTAGAGGCGTTGGTTGAACAGTATGATAAGGTTGATTTAAAATGTTTAGGATTCCCGAATGATTGGATTGAAATACTTAAATTTAATAAAAAATAATAATATGTATTTCTATTAATTAAAGAGGCTCTGAAATATTCAGGGCTTTTTTTATTGGAGGAAACATTATGAAAATTAGAGTTAAAACTAATCGAAAGTTTAGTAAATGTTATAAATGCGTATGGGGAACATGGCTATCACCAGAGTTGGTGTTTTGCATGTCCCCTTCTTGTTTAAAGGAAGGTGGTAGCAGTGCAAAGAAAACCGAAACGTCCTTGTAGTTATCCTGGCTGCCCTGAACTTACCGATGGTAGGTATTGTGAAAAACATGAGAAAGAGATTGAAAGGGAATATAACAGAAACAACAGAACCTACAAGTATTTATACAACACTGCAAGGTGGAAGAGGCTAAGAATAAAGTTTTTAAAAGAACATCCCTTGTGTGAAGAGTGTAAAAGAAATGGTGTTGTTACTCTAGCAGAGGTAGTTGACCACATAATACCCCACAAGGGTAATAAAGAGTTGTTTTGGGATGAGGAAAACCTGCAGGCTCTTTGCAAGGAGTGCCATGATAGTAAAACAGCTAAAGAAGATGGAAGATGGGGAAGGAAGGATGAGGTATATGAATACTAAACTAATCAACAAAAAGATGTTTATATCCTGTGGATAAGTTGTGGATAACTTTTGAGGAGAAAGGTCTAAAAGCACCATACCCATATGGGGTATAAATCTCTACGCCTTGAGCCGCAAGGTCGGGCGGGCCCCTCTACACGAAAATTCGCGAAATTACAGGGAGGGGGTTAAGTGGCGTCAGCCTTTGAAAAATCAAGGTTTCAGGGTTTCAAAACATAGGGTATTTTAAAGCAAATTTTTTAGTTTAGGGGGAGTGATTTTGTGGAGGTAAAAAAGATAGCAGTTGATAAGATAAATCCAGCTAAATATAACCCAAGGAAAAAGTTAAAGCCTGGAGAGGCTGAATATGAAAAGCTTAAAAGGTCAATAAAAGAATTTGGTTATGTTGAGCCTATTATTTGGAATCAAAGAACAGGCAATATAGTAGGTGGGCATCAAAGGTTTACTGTTTTAAAAAACGAAGGATATAAAGAAGTTGATTGTGTAGTAGTTGATTTAGGTGAGCAAGAGGAAAAGGCCCTTAATATAGCACTTAATAAAATTCATGGTGATTGGGATTTGCCTTTATTAAAAGACCTTTTAGAAGAACTTGATAAATCAATGTTTGATGTTTCATTAACAGGGTTTGAGGCCGCAGAGATAGAAGAAATATTTTCAAAGGTTCATGATAAAGAAATAAAGGATGATGAGTTTGATGCTGATAAGGCTTTAGAAGATATTAAAGAACCGATAAGCAAATATGGTGATGTATGGCTGCTTGGAAAGCATAGATTAATGTGTGGGGATAGTACATTTCTTCATGATGTTTTAACTTTGCTTGATGGAAAGAAAGCAAATATATGCGTTACAGACCCTCCGTACAATGTAAATTACGAAGGTGGAACAGAGGATAAGCTAAAGATTATGAATGATAAGATGGATAATAATAAATTTTATGAATTCTTGCTATCAGCGTTTAAAAACATTTATGAAGTTCTAGACGATGGTGCTGCGGTTTATGTTTTTCATGCGGATACTGAAGGCCTTAATTTTAGAAAGGCATTTAAAGAGGCAGGATTTCATCTTGCTAATGTATGCATATGGGCCAAGAACAGCATGGTTTTAGGAAGATCTGATTATCAATGGCAGCACGAGCCAATCCTTTATGGGTGGAAGCCGACAGGGAAGCATAGGTGGTATTCAGACAGAAAACAGACGACTATTTGGAACTACGATAAGCCTTTAAGAAATGCAGAACATCCAACAATGAAACCAGTGCCATTAGTTGCATACCCAATAAAAAACAGTAGCATGACAAACTGCATTGTTTTTGACCCCTTTGGTGGAAGCGGTTCAACTTTGATAGCTGCTGAAGAAACAGGAAGAATATGCTGCATGATGGAACTTGACCCTAAATATTGTGATGTTATAGTGAAAAGGTATTTAGAATATACGCAGGATGCTGATAATGTGTTTTTAATAAGGGATGGTGA
>NZ_FQVG01000045.1 GCF_900129265.1 Caloramator proteoclasticus DSM 10124
AAAGTTATTAAAAGAAATGCCTTCGGCTTTAAAAACTTTGATAGGTTTAGAAATAGAATTCTTCATTGCTGTAATTAAAGTAAATTATAATACCAAATTTTAGAAAACCAACTCCCGTTGGTCTTTTTGTCCTGCAATTTTTTGCAGGGGACTCTCCCCCATCCAACCTATCTTTATAAAATCACTCTCAAACAAGAAAGGACAGGCATTCTAATTGAATACCCGCCCCAACAATTGACAAAGAGCCAATAAAAAATGATGTCAACCATATTTTTTTGATTAACATCATTTGTATTTTCTCTTAATTTATATTTGTTTATTTTTTGTTTTAGTTATTGTTTTTATCAAAATAAATTTCTTCTACCCTCTCATAAGCATTATAATTATCATCCTCTATACTTTTACCGTCAAATTTTATCTCAATTCCATTGCTAAAATAATCTATTAAATCTAAAGCAGCATAATAGTATTTGTAAGGTAAATCAGAAAAGTCATATACTTGTTTACTAATAAATACAATTTTACCCTCCTCTGAATTATGTGCATCAAGTAGCACACTTGCTTTAAATAAAATTTTATCAAATGCATAAAGTTCGAGAGTATCTCCATTAATTTTGATAAATGCTGATGCAAATTTGGGATCTATATTTTGCGTCTCAACATTAAACCTCCAAATTCCTTCAACATCATTTAATTCTAACTGTTTTTCATATAAAATTAATTCGCCATATTTTATAAAATTATAATCCTTTAAATTATCAATAACTTTCTGTGGCTTTGACTTTATATTCTTTAATAGATACATTTCTGAATTATCTTTTATATATGCGACATTATTTGTATTTGTAGGTAATTCAAAATTATTTACGTCAGTATCAATTTTTACTGCATCCTTACCTTTTTCTATAACATACAATTCATTATCTTTGTTTAATCCAACAAATCTTTCACCATTAAAACTATACTTTTCTAAATCAGAACTGATCTTTTGTTTGTCCCCAAGGTTTTCCACTCTATATAAAATATCTTCATCATTTATGAATAATATCATACTACCATCTTCATTAACAAAATATTCTTTAACTTCGGAAGCAATTTTGTTTTTTTGTTTATCTTTTAGAAAATATAAGTTTTTATCTTCATCTGTGAAATAAATACCTTTAGAAGAGTATTTATAATCATTAATATTAGATATAATCTTCTCTGGTTCTTTACCAACTTTCATTTCATAAAGTTCATTTTCCATAACAAATAATAAAGTATCCTCATTTATAAATGTTACTTGTTCATATTTTTTACTTGAGATTTTTTCTTTTTCATCATTTTCTACATTATAAACATATGTACCTTTTCCGTCACAATAAACCAATATTTTTCCATTAGGAGATAAATCAAATCTACCTCCATCATATAAACTATTTGTAATTTTTTTAGCTTCTTGACCTTTTTTATATATTTTTATGTCTTGCCAATCATCATAGACAATAACTGAGAAATCTTTAGAGTATTTTAAATCTAACACTGCATTTGAAATTAATTTTTCAGCTTCCCAGTTTTCCATATTTATTAAATAAATATCTGCAACAGCAGTATCTAACGCACAATTAGCTAAAAGTAAAAAATTTTTATATATACCCAATACTCTAAAATAATTAATATTATTTTTAATTTCTACTGCTTCAGATTGTGGTTTCTTAGCAAAAAGTTTACCATTTTGATCTACGAATAGTATTGTATCAATCTCTGGAATATATTCTATAGTATTATCAGACAAATATCGTCCAATTTTTATTTCATCTTTTTTATTATTAACTGCATTTATAACTTCTGCATTTGCATTAGAATGATCTTTATATTTAACAGCAATAAAATAATTATTATCTATTTTTGTACTTTTCGAACTACAACCTGGCAAAAATAATATAATTAGAATAATCATTAAAAATCCATATATATTATTTTTTTTATCAAGTATTTTTTTTGTATCCAAAATACTATCACCTCACACAATCTAATTAGTTCTTTTAAATAATGCACTATTAAAGTTATAAAAAAATAATTTCTCAAACAAACTAATCTAATTACATATTTAAAAATTTAATTTTATATAATTGTTACATTCCCCCTTTGTTATGTTAATTATTTTTAAAACTTAATAGCTACATTAAACTATTATACCATTTATATAAGATATTTAAATATTTATTTTTCAACATTTTTCTACATAACAGTCTCAATGCGTATTTCCCTTAATTAAAACCTTCTTTAAATTCCCATTTTAAGTGATTTTACTTCCTATTTTTGTTTTATCTTGAACTATATAGTTAAAAATTATTAACTAAACTTATCTAAGCGAATATAAAAATACAGTAGGAGTTAGATATCTATAACCCCTACTTTATTTTTTAAATATAATTATTATTTTTTATATAATCTTCAACCTCATTTTTAAATGGTAATGCATCCTTTGCTCCAAGTTTTGTAGTAGTTAACCCTCCTACAACATTTGCATATTTTAAAGCTCTTTTAATATCTTTAAATTTGCATAAGGCAACTGCTAATGCAGCATTAAAAGAATCTCCCGCGGCCGTAGTGTCAATCGCATTTACCTTTATTGAATCTATAATAATTTCTTCGCTACCATTGGTATAATAACATCCCTTTTCGCCAAGGGTTACGACAACTTCCCTTACCCCTTTTTCTAATAATTTCTTTGCTCCTTGCTGTATATCTCCTGTTCCTGTCATTTTAAATAGTTCTGTTTCATTTGGAGTGATACAATCTACATATTTATAAATTTCTTCTGAAATATCTTTAACTGGTGCTGGATTTAAGATAACCTTTGTATTATTTTCTTTTGCAAGTCTTATTGCACTTTCAACTGTTTCTATGGGAATTTCTAATTGTAAAATTACAAAATCCGCTTCTTTAAATAATGCACTATGTTTTTCTACCCATTGTGTACTTAATTTTTCGTTTGCTCCAGGATATACTACTATAGTATTAAATCCTTGGTTGTCTATTGTAATTACTGCATTCCCAGTAATATCATCTATTTGATATATTCCTGATAAGTTCAATCCTTCTTCTTCTAATTTATTCAAAGCATATTTCCCTTTATCATCACTCCCAACAGCACCTATCATAAATACATCTGCACCTAATCTTTTTGCTGCTATTGCTTGATTTGCCCCTTTTCCTCCAAGAGATATTTTATAATTTTTTGCCAAAATAGTTTCTCCTTTTTTTGGGAGTTTATCTACTTGTAGTGTAAAATCTAAATTAATACTTCCAACAACTACAATTTTCAAACTAATCACCTCTTGACTGCAACAGAATCTCTCACAATTAATTTAGGTTCTAATTTTATTTCTATTGGATGTACCTTTATTCCATAAATAATTTTTAGCAATGTTTCTGTTGAAATACGACCTAATTCATATTTAGGTTGTTCAACTGTTGTAAGTTTTGGGGTAGTTATTTTAGAAATATATATGTCGTCATAGCCTGTTAATGAAATATCATCTGGTATCAAGATTCCCCTACTTTTTAATGCTTCCATAGCACCAATTGCCATTAGATCATTCGCACACGCAACAGCTGAAAATTCTTCTTTAGAATCCAATAAACTCTTAATACAATATTGTCCACCATCTATTTTGTAGTTACCCTCTCTAATAATTGTATTTTTAATTGGTATTCCCATTTCCTTAAGGGCTTTTATATAGCCATTTTTTCGTTTTTGCGAAGTAGTGTTTTCTTTTGGACCTGAAATATAAGCAATTTTTTTATGCCCATTCTTTATCAAAAATTTAACCACCTCATACATTCCCTTTTCATCATCTGTATGTATATATGGTGAATCAGGATTGTCCACATCCCTATCCAGTACTACATATGGTACATTGTATTTTTTTAACAATTTTATATTGTTGTCTTTCGACTTTGATGTACTTATAAATATTATACCATCAACACACTTTTCTATCAAAATTTTAGTATATTTTTCTTCTTTTTTCGGATTATCATCAGTATTACAGAGAATTAAATTATATCCATTATTATTTGCTACATCCTCTACGCCTCTAACTATTTCAGGAAAAAATGGATTTGCTATATCTGGAATTATAAGCCCAAAAGTATTTGTTTTTTTTGTAATAAGCCCTTTAGCTATTTTATTTGGAGTATAATTAAGTTCATCAACTACCTTCATGATTTTATTGCGTGTCTCATCACTTATGTTACTATCTTTTTTATTTAATACTAATGATACAGTAGTTATTGATACATTTGCCTTTTTTGCTATATCTTTAATTGTAGCTCTCATATTATCACTCTCTTTCTTATTTATTTTAATTTTAATAACTTTTCTTAAATTAACTTATTATGTATTCGAGAGCTACTTATTTGAAACTAACATTTATATAATTCTACTTATTTATTCTGTATATTTTTTTAATAAACCTTTAACTATTTCAACAAATTTGACTCTATCCACATCTAATACTACATAGGCATTTGGTTCTTTGCCACTTATTTTATAAATATCAACTACTGTTTTTCCTCTTGTAAATTCTCCTTTTGTCTCTATATCAACACGTAAATGTTGTTTTTTTATAAAACTTTCATCTAAAACTACTGCAACAGCCGTTGGATCATGCATTAATGCACCATCGTATCCATATTTCCTGCAAAATTTAAGAAATTCCATCATAGTGCAAAAAGTAAATTCCGAAGCCCTATTATTAAAAGATTTTATCTCTTTCAAATCCTCCTCAGTTAAATATGCTTTATTAGTAGCATCTAATCCAACCATTGTAATTGGTATTCCAGACTCAAATACAATTTTTGCCGCTTCAGGATCTGCATAAATATTAAATTCAGCTGCTGGAGTATGGTTCCCATATCCTGCCGAGCCTCCCATTAACGTAATGTGTTGTATTTTTGATTTAACTTCAGGATATTTTAAAATTGTTATAGCTATATTGGTTAAAGGTCCAAGTGCTATTATTTGTAATTTATCTTCTAAAATTAACGCCTCTTCGTAAATAGTATCATAAGCATTCTTATAATATATCTGCTTCATTGCATCAGGTATTTTAAACACACCAAGCCCAGATTCTCCATGTACAAATTCTGCATGTATCTTCTTACCACTTAAAGGTTCTGATGCACCCTTTGCTATTTTAACATCACATCCAATATATTCAGTAAGCTTCAAAGCATTATTCGTTGTTTTATCTATAGATACATTGCCTGCTACAGTTGTTATAGCCCTAACATTTAATTTATCTGAAGCAAGAGCCATAAATATTGCTATCGCATCATCTATACCAGGGTCGCAATCAATTATAACTGGTATTTTCATACTACCACCTCTTTTCTTTTATTAATTATATTTTTTAAGCAGTTCATATAATAATTCTATAAATCGTTCTCTATCTATATCCAATGCTACCTCAACATTTTTTTGCTTTTGTAAAACATCGTAGTAATCAACAACAGTTGCTCCTGTTGTAAATTCCCCCTTTGTTTCAATATCTACATGACATAACTTTGTTTTTATTAGTGTTGGATCAATTACTGCCGCAACTGCTACAGGATCATGTAATGGACTTCCCTTAAACCCAAACTTATCATTAACTTGTTCATGGAATTTACTAAAAAAATCCAATAACTCTGCAACCATAGTAGCTACTTTATTACCAATATTCCTTATTTTTTCAATTTCATTTCTATATATTTGAGCTTTATGAGTTACATCAAGGCCACACATAGTAATTGGAATACCAGAGTCAAAAACTATTTTTGCTGCTTCTGGGTCCACAAGAATATTAAATTCAGCTGCTGGGGTCCAATTTCCTGCAATACACGAACCACCCATCATTGTAATTCTTTCTATCTTTTCTTTGGCCTCTGGATAAACCAACAGTACTTTTGCTATATTAGTTAGAGGTCCAGTTGGTATTATTGTTACCTTATCTTCACTCTTATTTAAAATATCAATAATTGTTTCAACAGCGTTCCTTTTACTTGGTAGTAAAATTGGATCTGGAATTGAAGGACCATCTAAACCACTATCTCCATGTACTTCTGGAGCAACTATCAAATTTCTAAATAACGGCTTTTCTGATCCTTTAGAAACTTCTATATTTATACCTGCAAAACTTAAAACCTTAAGAGCATTTTTAAACGTTTTTTCTATAGTCTGATTTCCTGCAACTACAGTTACTGCTTTAACATCTAACTTTTCACTTGCAAATGCCATTAGTAATGCAATAGCATCATCATGTCCAGGATCACAATCTATAATTACTGATTTTCTGTTCATGCATTCTGCACCTCCTTTTTGTACTTAAGCATATTGGTTTTTCTAATAGAATAAATAACCAATCCAACTATTGTAGCTAAATATGGAATCATTTGAACAAATTCTGATGGTATTCTAAGCGATTGCAAATTATTGGATAATGCACCTGCAAAACCAAAAAGAAGAGAAGTAAGAAGAGTCCCGACTGGATTACCCTTACCCATTGCTTCTGCCGCAAGTGCTATAAAACCTCTTCCTGAAGTCATATTAGTTGAAAACCAAGATACATATCCCATTGACATATAAGCTCCACCAAAACTTGCAAGAATACAACTAATGCAAAGTGCAATATATCTTATTTTATTTACATTAATTCCAACTGATTCAGCAGCTTCTGGATTTTCTCCAACAGCTCTGATTCTAACACCAAGTGGTGTTTTGTAAAGCAAAATATATACAATAGCAACTGAAATCCACGAAAGATATGTTAAAATGTTATGCCCTGAAAGTATTGGACCTAAAATTGGAATCTTATTAAGTAATGGAATTGTTACATTTGGAATGACTTTGCTATTTAATGATGTTGATATACCCTTATCGTGTGCTACTAAGTATAAAATAAAAATTGTTCCTCCACTTGCAAGAAGATTTATGGCAATCCCTGTTAATACTATATCTGTTTTTAAATTTAAAGAAAAATATGATAGTAATAACGAAACGAATATACCAGAAAGTATAGCCGCAATTACACCAAAAAAGGTGCTTTGTGTAAGGGCACTTACTATAACACCAGTTAATGCTGATGTTAGCATTGTACCCTCAAGTGCTATATTTATTACTCCAGCTTTATCAGATATAACAGCTCCAAGCCCTGAAAATAATATAGGTGTTGTAACTCTTAAAATTGCATATCCAAAACTTGTTGAAAATATTATTTTAAATATATTGTTCATTCATATTAACCTCCTCAGCTTTTATTTCTTCAATAGCTTTTTTAGCTATAACTCTATGTTTCCACTTAGCAAGGAAGCTTTCAGCTGCTACTAACATAATAACTAATGCTTGTATAACTGATACTACCTCGCTTGGTACATCAGTAATTCTTGCCATTAAATCTGCTCCAATTCTCAAGTATGAGAGAAAAAACGCTGCAATAGGAACTAAAACAGGATTGTTTCTTGATAAAATAGCTACAATAACACCATCCCATCCATATCCTGGTAGGTTTTGCCATTGAAATCTTGAATACATACCTAACAACTCTGTAGCCCCTCCAATTCCCGCTATAATACCTCCAATTATTTGCGAATACAAAATAACTGATTTATTATTAATTCCTGAGTATATTGCAAATTTACTATTGAAACCTACCATTCTTATTGCATATCCCCATTTAGTTCTAAATAGGAAGAAATATGTAATTATTATCATAAGAATTGCTATTAAAATTCCATAATGCAATCGTGTTTTTGGTATAAGATTTGGAAGTAGAGCTGTTGTTTTAAGCTTATAAGATACCATCGCACCTGCATTTGAATCTCTTAAATAATAATTTACAATGTATATTCCTAAATAAAACATTACATAATTTAACATTAGAGATGAAACTAATTCATTTGCATTCCATTTTACTTTTAAAAAAGCTGGTATAAATAAAAATATTCCTCCAATGATGCCTCCACAGACAATTGCCAAAATAGGATGTATTAATCCTGGAAGACTAAATTTTATACCAATTATTGTTGCTGTTACTGCCCCCATAAAAAATGCTCCTTCAGCCCCAAGATTAAATTGATTTGCTTTAAACATTATACATATTGCTAAACCTGTAAATGTAAGTGGGATTGCCATTTCTAAAACGTTACTAAAATATCTTGTTTTAGATAAAGGGCCTAATAAAAATTTTGACAAAGCTACATAAGGCTGTTTACTTATAAAAAAAATAATTATAAATGCTAATATAAGCGATATAACTATGGCCATTAATGTTCTAAAAATTTCAAATATATTATCTTTATTCATAAATTACCCTCCCTATTTCATCATGGGACTGCCTTTTTAACCCCAACATATACATACCTAACTCTTCTTCTGTAACATTAGCTGTATCATCAAAATATGCCACAATCTCTCCCCCATACATTACAATTAAACTATCACTTACTTCTAATATTTCATTTAAGTCCGCTGAAACTAATAATATTGCAGTTCCACTATCTCTAAGTTGTATTATTTTTTTATGTATGAATTCTGTTGCACCTATATCAATTCCCCTTGTTGGTTGGTCAGCAATTAATAACTTTGGATTAGAAGAAAATTCCCTAGCTACTACAACCTTTTGTATATTTCCACCTGACAACATACTAACCTTCTGTTTTGAGGAACTACATTTAATTTTATATTCTTTAATTAAATCCTTCGAAATATCACTTACCTTTTTAATATTCATTAAAATTCTATGATTTAGTTCTTTTTTATAAAATCTATCTGATATGATATTTTCTTCAATTGTACCTTGTGCAGCTACACCATAAACCATTCTATCCTCTGGAATATGCGAAGTTCCTAATTCTCTTATTTCTTTTATGCTTAAATTATTAATTCGGATATTGTCTATTACTATTTCTCCTTCATAATAATTTCTTAGTCCTGTAATTATTTCAACCAGTTCTCTTTGACCGTTTCCTTCTACTCCTGCAATTCCTAATATTTCCCCACCTCGTACACTAAAACTAATATTTTTTAAAACTTTTTTACCTGTTTCACTTGTATAATTTAAGTTTTTTACATTCAATATTGTTTTACCCAACTTTTTAATATTCTTATCTAATTTAAAAACAACATCACGACCAACCATCAATCTTGATATATCATTTTCACTAACATCAGAAGTATTAAAAACACCTACATTTCGACCATTTCTCATTATTGTCACTCTATCTGATATTTGTTTTACCTCATTTAATTTATGGGAAATAAAAATAATAGTATGTCCACTATTTTTTAAATGCATTAGTTGATTAAAAAGCTCAACGGTTTCTTGAGGTGTTAATACTGCTGTTGGTTCATCAAGTATTAATATTTTTGCACCTCTATAAAGGGCTTTTAATATTTCTATTTTTTGCTTCATACCAACCGGGAGATCTTCTACTATAGAATTTGGATCAACAAACAAGTTATATTTTTGTGCTAATTCTTCCGTTATTGCAACAGCTTTTTTATAATCAAAGAATCCTTTATTTCTGGGTTCTAAACCTAAAACTACATTTTCAGCAACAGTAAGTGACGGAACAAGCATAAAATGCTGATGTACCATTCCAATACCATTTTTAATTGCTAAACTCGGAGAAGTTATTGATATTCTACTGTTGTTTAAATAAATTTCTCCATCGTCTGGTTGTTCTAAACCAAACAATATTTTCATTAATGTAGATTTCCCAGCTCCATTTTCACCTACTAATGCATGTATTTCAGACTCACATATTGAAAAATAAACTCCCTTATTAGCTGTTATTCCATTTGAATAAATTTTTGTTATATTTTCCATTCTTAAAATTTCATTTTTCATTAGAACTCCCCCTATTTATCAATGTGGGTATATACATAAAATGTATATACCCTCACTCTCTATTGATTATGGCTTCACTGAATTTCTTATTTCATTAAGTTTATTTGTATCCATTCCAAATGCTGTATCAACAGTTATTTCTCCATTCATTATTTTTTCTTTTAATTCATTTATAAACTTTCTATATTCTTCTGGAACTATTTTTTGATAATATTCGTTTTCTGCAAATCCAATACACTCTTCTTTTAATCCTAATGTTTCTGCTTGTCCGTACTTTAAAGTTCCATCCATATGCATCTTAATAGCTCTTAAAAGTGAATTATCTATTCTTTTTAAAACAGAAGTAACTATTAGGTTTGCCTTTTCTGAATCGGATGAAAATATAGATGCTTGATCTGAATCTACACCTATTGCATATTTTTTCTTTTCTTTTGCTGCATCAAGTTGCCCAAGTCCTGCTTGTCCAGCAACGTTAAATCCGATATCTGCTCCTTGGTCATACTGTGCCATTGCCATTTCTTTTCCTTTTGCTGAATCTGCAAAATCTCCAATATATGAAATAGCTACTTTTATATCCTTATCAACATATTTTGCTCCCTGAATGTAACCTACTAAAAAGTCATTAATAACAGGAATATCCATACCACCTAAAAAACCAATTATTTTTTTATCATTTGCATTTGGCATATTTGAAGTTGTAATTTTAGCTGCTAAAGCACCGGCAAGGAATGAACCTTCGTTTTGTTTATACTGAATTGAATATACATTCGATAGATTTCCCTTTGAATAATCTACTGAGGTGTCAAAAATAATATATTTTTTATCTGGATTTTGAGGAGCTATTTTTTCTAAGTATTCAGTCATTTGCCATGTTCCTAAAATTATTATATCCCAGTCTTGTTCAGAAACATCTTGAAGAGTTGGCTCCCATTTTGATTGGTCATAGGTCATCTCAATTGTCTTAGTTTCAACCTTACTGCCATATTCCTTTTTGATTAATTCAATACCATTGTTTGCTGAATCGAAAAATGATTTATCTCCGAGAGTACCGTTTATTAAAAGAACAATTTTCAATGGTTTGTCTTTAGAATCTTGGTTAGAATTTGATGAATTGTTTTGATTCTTACCACAGCCGACTAATAGTAATGAAAAAATTAGTAAAGATGCAGTAATTAACCTTAGCAGCCTTTTCATTTTCATACCTCCTCTTTTTTATTAAATAAAATTTTTATCATAAACCCAAAAGGGCTTAAGATTAACAATTATATGTTTAATTCAAAACTTTAAATTTTTATTAAAACGTTTTACTAAAAAGCTGTACTACACTTTTAGTACATTATATTTTATTTAGTAATAATTAATGATCTTTATGATGATTTTTTATTAATTTAATCAAGTTAAATTAGAAAATATTTATCAGCAGACAATAGAGAAACAAACTTATATTAATTAACAGTTTTATTTCAAAATGTTTCCTGTAAAACTATCTTATTTTAAATAAATTAAAATTGATATGTATAATAGTCATAAAAACGCTTATATTTAATTACAATTACTTATATTAAATTGACATTTTACTTATATTGCATTAAAATTATATTGTAAAATACTTACTGAGGTGGTTTATGTTTCAGGAAGAAAGAATGCAGCATATATTAGAATATCTTCATGTAAATAAACGTATTAGTGTTGAGGAAATATGTAAGCTATATAACGTGTCACGTGATACTGCAAGGCGGGATTTGGTTAATCTTGAGAAAAAGGGACTTATTGTGAGAACACACGGGGGAGCAATTCTCCCTCTTACCCACGAAAGGATAAAACCATACAAAGAAAGACTACACTTTGACGTTGAAGAAAAACATAAAATTGCAAAGGTTGCAGCTTCCCTAATTAAAGAGGGAGATACAGTTATATTAGATACTTCTACAACAGTTCAGGCCTGTGCAGAACTTATGGAGGATATTAATTGCAATGTTATTACAAATTCTATCAACGTTGCAGATGTTTTGTCTGCTAAAGTTAATGTAAATACCATTTTATTAGGTGGAAAGCTAAACCAAGAACACAGGTTTTTATACGGCCACAACACTATTAATATGCTATCAAACTATTTTGCAGATAAAGCCTTCTTAGGTGCACTTGCTATTACAAAGAATGGAATATTTGTTGCTGATGATGAGGATGCTGCTGTTATGCAAAGCATCATAAAGCAATCAAAGGAAACTATTGTTTTAGCTGACCACACTAAGTTTAGTAACACTGCTGCCTTTAGGGTATGTAGTTTATCTGAAATTGATATTATAATTACCGATAAAAGTCCAAATGAAGGATTTATAAAAACCCTTAAGGAAAATGGAGTAAATCTTATTATAGCAAAATAATGGAGGGATTTAATTGAAGCTTATTGTTTCTGATTTAGACGGTACTTTGCTTAATTCTAAGCACGAAATAAGCAAAGAGAATGTAAAGGCTCTAAGGACTGCAAAGGAAAACGGATATGAAGTTGCAATCGCAACTGGCAGGATATACACTGATGTATTAAATATATTAAAAAAGGCTGATATTGAGGCACATATAATTTCTGGAAATGGCTCAACAGTCCACACCATAGAGGGTAAAAAGATAAAAAGCTGGAGTATACCAAAGGATGAGCTAAAAGCTGCTATTCATTGGTTAATAGACAATAACTTCTTTTTACAGCTACTTACGGATAAAAATGTATATTTACATTATGATTTTGAAAATACTATAAAGGAAGATTATAAGTTAGCCAAAAGTAACAACCCTAAAATAACTAAAGAATATATAGATATCACTATGAATTTAATTTTTTCACAATATGGAATCAAATATTTTAACGACATAGATGAGCTCTTAGATTCAGACTTAGAATTCTGCTGTATTTCTTCTATGTCCTTTGATGAGAACAAATTAAACTATGGTAGGGAATATGTTAAAAATTTTAAAGGACTATCCTCTGTTATATCCCATAAATATAACTTTGAATTGGTTTCAAAGGATGCATCAAAGGGTAATGCCCTTGAGTATCTTGCAAAGCATTTGAATATAAGCCTTAATGATGTAATTGCCTTTGGAGATAATTTTAATGATGTATCTATGTTTAAAAAGGCGGGCATTAGCGTTGCTATGGGAAATGCAGAAAATGAAATAAAAAGAATGTGTCGATTTGTTACATTAACAAATAATGAAGATGGTGTTGCAAATTTTATCTATAAACATCTTGAAACAACTAATGCTGAATCTACCCCAGCGTGACCATTTGGGCGTTATGGGGGAATAAAAATAAGTGATATGGCTGCCATATCACTTATTTTTTAAACTCATCATTCAACTTTTCTGCAGCAATATCATCTAATCTTTTTTCTCTTAAATTGCACTTATTTTCCTCAACAAAAACAATATTAAAAATTATATCAATAACCCTAAAAGATAAAAGTATGAAATATACCATAATAAATAATAAAACCCCTAAAAATATTTTTCCATTATTTATGTTTGTTGTGTTAAAAAAATAATATTCATCATATTCTTTTAAATAAAACATACTTATTGTCCATATTAAACTCATAAAACCAATCATCAAAGGATATTTAAAATACTTACTTAACAACTTCTTTGACTTGTATTTATATATATACCTCACAATTTTTTCATCTCTTAAACTAAGTAGTATCGTCAAAGTAACCCCTAAAAAACCAATAAAAACAGATTGAATAGTTAATAATGCACTTAATAAGTTTTCAAAGTTTTTAGGATACAATATTTTATTTGGAGTTTTTACCATATATATTATAATAATTATTATTGATATACAAATTGGATAATATTTTTCAGTTTTTTCATTTTCAATTATTTTCTTAAACATATCAATCGACCTTACCTACCTTAAGATTTTCTACTAATTTTGCTCTTCGTTCAATATATCTTTCTTTCATTTTATCTATAATATATTCAAATCCAATACTTTGTCTTTCCTGTAATGAAAAAATGATATAATCATGTGCTTTATGTTCAAATAAGTCTATCAATTCTACTTTACCATCATCAGTTTCTTTGAATGCAACCTGTGCTTTAGTTATATTATTCCTATATATTATTAATTCTTTTATTGTATCAATTATTTTACTATTATCTAATCTTTTCTTATTATTTCTCCCTATTCCGATGTTTATTTCTCCTATAATTGCATCAAAATCTTTAAATTTATCAATAATAGCCCTGATGCCAATATTTTCACTTGGTACAAACTCTTCTAAGTTAGCAAATCTTACTGTAAATTTTTTTATACTCTCAGCTTTTGATAATCTTGATATAGTATCATTTAAAATTATAGGTCTAAATTCAATCGTTCCATTTTGGTCTTGCCACATTAAATTTATGTAATTTTCAATTCCACTTGGACTTAAACTATGTAAATTTCTCTGAACCATTATAATATAATTTTTATTATCATATAATATTGTAATATCTTCACCTATATACTCATCATCATCTAAATTTATGGGTTCTAATACTGTGTTTATCTTCCCTTTTAATGGTGGATTTTGTATTCTTAATCTTGCGAAATTTAAAAACCAAAAATCATTTTCAGCATCATAAAAAATTTTATCTAATCTTGCTTCATCATTATAACAAACTTTATTCCTGCTTTCTAAAGGAATATTTTTAACTTTATCTATCCATAATCGTAAATCAAAAAGATAATCATCCCCTTTATTATCAATAAAATACACCTGAAAATAATCAAATTTTATTTTTCTATTTACCCCCATTTTCAAAATCCTTTCCATTTAACTTTATATTTTCTCTAAACTACGTATTCAACACAACATTAAATTTTCCTTCTGTTATAAAATAAAAAATTAATATTTAAAAATAAACCATTATAAAAACTTAACAATAAAAGAGCCTAATCATTTATAAAAGACTTTACCCTTTCAAAAGTTGATTCAGATAGTAAAAGTTTATACTTCCAATCCCATATATTTAATACTTTCATAATTCCTCCAATAATTAAAAATAATTTAATAAAAACCCTAAATAGCCTTCAATAGCTAAATATATTGTTTAAGTTCTAAAGTATTAGAAGATTTAGACTAACCATTTCTCAATAAAATTTGATATTTCCATATTTGATTTTAAAATAAAGAATTTTAATTTATCTTTTTATAATGTATAGTATTCTACTTTTTATCACAAATTCCTTCTTTATATTTTATTTAATTCTATTATTTTACATACATCTCTTAAAATACCTTTTCTCTGCCTACAGAAACATATAGCAAATACATAAAAAATAGGGGCAAATTGCCCCTATCCTTTAATTTAATTATCTCCTCTCAACAAGCACAACACTTTCTACGTGTGGAGTTTGTGGGAACATATCTACTATCTTTAATGCCTTAACATCATATCCACTTTCCTTTAGCTGCTTTAAATTTTCAACTAATGTCTTTGGATTGCAGGAAACGTAGATTATCTCCTTTGGTTTAAAATTAATAACGTTCTTTAATGCCTCTGGTGTAACACCTGGCCTTGGAGGATCAAGAATTATAATATCAGGATTTTCGTCTATATTTTTAATTACTTCTTTTACATCCCCTGCAATAAATGTACAGTTATCTAACCCATTATACTTTGCATTATTGTTTGCTGCTTCAACAGCCTCTTCTATAAGCTCAACACCAATAACCTTTTTAGCATTTTTGGCAGCAATTTGTCCTATTGTTCCAGTTCCACAGTAAAGGTCGAAAACAACTTTATCCTTAGAGCTACTCATAAATTCTCTAACAGTAGAATACAGCCTTTCTGCACCTAAGGTATTAGTTTGGAAAAAGGAAAATGGAGAAATTTTAAATTTTAGTCCTAAAAGTTCCTCAACTATATAATCTCTGCCGTATAAAACTTCTACCTTATCTGGCTTTACTGCATCCGATAAGCTGTCATTTACAGTATGAATTATACCTGTAAGAATTCCATCATATATATTATTTTTTAAAACTTCAACATACTCACTTAAATTAAAGTCAAGCTGTGATGTTGTAACAAGATTTACTAATATCTCTCCGGTCTTTTTTGCCTTCCTTACAACAAGATGCCTTAAGTAACCTTGGTGGTTCATTACATTATAATGTGGGACTTCCTTCGATTTAAAATATTCAAGCGTAGATTTAACGATAGTTCTAAAATCCCTATCTACTAAAAGACAAGTTGTAGTTGATACTACTGCATTTCTTTTAACAGGAGTATGAAGCCCTAATGTAAGTTCTCCACCCTTTTCATAATCTCCAAATGTAAACTCCATTTTGTTTCTGTATTCATAAGCATTTGGACTTTCAACTATTCCCCTATATTCAAAGCCTTCAATGCCTGCTTCTTTAAAGAGCTTTAGTACCTGCTGCTCCTTTAGTTGAAGCTGTTGATTATAATCTATAAATTGGTGAGTACATCCACCACATATACCAAAAACAGGACAAGGTGCTTCTATTTTATAATCTACTTCCTCAAGAACCTCTACTATTTTAGCCTCAACCTTCGTTTTCTTTTTTGTAATCCTTGCCAAAACCTTTTCTCCTATCAGAGCACCCTTTATCAAAACCTTTGTATCCTCATAGTAGCCTACTCCATAGCCCGGGAACTCTGTTTCAACAATTTCTACTACTATTTCTTGGCCCTTTTTCATTTAATTCCTCCTTCTTTCGTGTTTTGCATATATACCATATACGTTTTATTATGCTTAAAGCATACAAAAATAAGTTCTTGTATTACATACTCAATATATAATAGAAAATTTTATATAACCACTTATTACCTATCAATTATCTTATGAAGTTCGTGTATACCTTCTTTTCCTTTTCTGGTTTCTCTATATTATCCTTCCCATTTTGTATAAGTTTTAATAGGTATGCCATATTCTTGCCAAGTACCCTCATTATTTGTACTCCTTCTTCATCCTGCAAAGCTTCCCCTGCTTTTGCACCGTGGATTACGTTCCAATAGTTAGTTGAAGGCATTAACATTTCTGCATAGTTTATGTAATTGTTTAATTGGTTGAAGGTAGAAACTCCACCAGAACGCCTTACTGCAACAACAGAAGCCCCTACTTTATGCCTTAAGAAGTTTCCATTTGCAGAGGCAACATAAAAGGCTCTATCTAAAAATGCCTTCATTGTTCCTGCTATTGATGAAAAATATACAGGCGAACCTAATATTATTCCATCTGCCTCCTTCATCTTTTGAATCCAGTCATTTACTTCGTCGTCTATTATACATCTTTCATTTTTGTTTTTATAACACATACCGCAGGCAATACATCCCCTTATCAATTTATCCCCAACGTGAACTATTTCTACATCTATTCCTTCCCTTTGTAATTCTTCTTTAACTATACTTATAGCTTGATATGTATTTCCTTCTTTTCTTGGACTCCCATTAAACGCAACAACCTTCATTTTAACAACCTCCAAATTTTTATTCTATATTATCCTCTATAAAAGGTCAAAGGGCAAGTTTTAACTTTAAACTTAGCCCTTTATTTTATGTTTTATTTGATTCTATAGGCTACTATCTTACTATACATCATTTTATTACATTTTGGTAGTAGTTTTTTAATACCCCTTCATATTTTAATTCACGAAGCATCTTGGCTTATGTTTGTAAAAACTGATTTGTATTTACATAATTTGGATAATGTCACATTTCACCTGGGTGCCACTTATATGGAATTTACTTCCTTTATAAAGAATAAACTTATAGTTAAACCGGCCAATACAATAGATGTAGCCAATAGTAGTAGGTTCATTGGTATAATATCAGCAAGTGCTCCTCCAAAAAGCATACCAAGAGGCATAGCCGCCATAGATAAGGTATTAAGCATTGCAGATACCCTTCCTAAGAGTTCATTTGGAATCCTTCTCTGTATGAATACACCAAAGGGTATGTTCATTATTGAGCTAAACACACCAAGCAATAGGGCTGTTATAACAAATATTGTAACCAATACTTTAGATACTATATATCCTTTTATAAAACTATTAACAACTAAATAGGCTACAAAGATTAATAAACAATAAACAATCATACCAATTTTTAAATAGCCATTTATCTTGTCCCTTTGAGGTATGCTTGAAATTATTGCAGCACCTAAAAGAAAACCTACTGATTCTGCGGCACCAACATAGGAATATTCTAATGCTGATGTTTTAGCTATTTGATTAAAAATATATGGTAGATAAACAGCAAATACTGGCACTAATATGAAATTAATGAGTGTTGCTGCCATCATAACAATAAAAACAGGTCTTTGATTTTTGATATACTTAAATGTATCAAGTAGCTCTCTTATAAAATGTTTTTCTTCTCTTTTATCTATATTAATTTTGTTTTTATACTCTATAAACATTTCCGATATTCCACTTAATATATAGGATACTGCATTAAATATGAATATAAATTTTATACCCAATAATGCATATAATGCACCGCCTGCAACTAACCCAAATATATTAGATAGACTATTTACGGAGCTTGTTAATGAATTTGCCTTTGTTAGATGTTCCTCCTCAACTATACTTGGAACAAGTGAATTTGAAGCTGGTACAAATATTGCACCACATATACTTAATATAAAGGATGATAAATATAGAAGTAAAATGGATTCTATTTTAAAAAACATTAAAATACCAATAATAGCAACAGATATACCCCTTATTATATCCATCCAAACCATAAGATTTTTTCTGTTGTATCTATCTGCAATAACTCCGCCAAAGGGACTCATTACAACGTATATAATTGTACCAAAGGCCATATAGAAGGACATTTGTACAGCAGATTGTGTTATAGTAAGTATATACCAACCAATTGCCATATTATATATTACATCACCAAGCTGCGAAACCAACTTTCCTAAGAAAAGAAGCATAAAGCTTTTATTTAAAAATATACTACCTACTTTTCTATCACCATTTAGTTCTATTTCTCTATTCATACATATTCCCCCATTATAATATTGTACTATCACCAAGAAGTATTTCTTCCGTTAGTCTTAAAAGCTCCCTTACTTTATCCTTCTTTAGAGTAAAATATACTTTATTGTCTATTTTATTAAATCCCACTATATCTGCATCAAATAGAAAATTCATATGGTGGTTAACAGTTGCAGGTGTAAGTTCTAATATTGATGCAATTTCATATCCATAGTGGGGCTTTTTTGCCAAAAGCTTTATTATTTTTACCCTTCTTGGATCTGATAGGGCCTTTAAGAAATTATCCACCTGCTCATTTTGCCTCTTTTTTTCAACAATTTTATCTGTGTTTATTCCAAGTACTACCCATCCTGCTTTTTGTTTATAATCGTGCATATTTATAATCCAGAAATAAAGCTCTTTAAAAAAGCTTATGTGAAAATTAATTTTATACTGCCAATCCTCATCTTTTGTTTTAAAGAAATCTAAGAGATATTTTTCCATAAAGTCCTTTGGATTGTCTAAAAATATCTTTTTATACTTATCAATTCCCCCTAAACAAATCTCTTCTACCTTCTTTTCATATTTAATATATATCTTTTCATAAAAGCTTCTAAATAAAAAGCTAATTCTATTTTTTGTTTCATCTGGATTTTTAAAAAGTTCTGATACTGATTCCTTTATTTCGTCATCCTCAACCTTTACACCCTCAATATATTCCTGCATTTTTTTTATATCATTTTTAACCTCATCCCATCCTTCGTGGTTTGTTGGTTCGTGAGCATTAATATACATTCCTCCTAAGTAATTTAAAAAAAGTGTTTCATCGGATTTGTCTATTACATCAAGTAGTGATTTTACATTCTCTACATCTTCAAAATCTGCAGAGTAGGCAGCAAGTATTCCTCCTATCATACATATTTTGTTGAAATATTCAATTTCTGATTTCATATATTTAGACAATGAATTATACATTTCATCATACAAACTTATATTTTCTTCAGAAATACTATAGTTTAAATCCTCAGCTAACTTTTTTAGTTCATTTAGTTTAGATATAGTCGTAAAGGCCATTGTAAATTCAAGACAAGGATTAAATATAAATTTAGTGTTTTTTATTATATTTTCATCTAAATTTTTCATAAAGTCACCTCTATAATTATATTAGATATTTATCTAATATAATTATATTCAATATATTTCTAAATGTAAACCTTATGATTTAAATTTAATAATTTCAAACAATCAAAAAGGTAGGTATTATATTAAATACCTACCCAGATTAATCTACAATATGTTATAAGTGATATGGATGCCATTAATATATTATTTTTGAAGGTATAAGGAATGTCCACGGCATTGTGATTATTGCTAATGTTAATGATATCTTATGCCTTAGGGCCCTGTCCTCAATTTTATTAAACACAAATCTGTAATTGAAAAAGTATATAAAAAATCCAGCAACTGCTATGCTTATTAATACTACAATTACAGCAAGTACACTTTCAAATGGGTTAAAATTTACACTTCCAACAAATCTCCAATTTAAATTGAATATTCCATCAAACATATTAACTAAAAAAATCACAAAAGCTCCTATAAAATCTGATAGAAATCCAAATCCCCAAACCTTTAGTATATGTTTTTTATAAAACTCCTTTAAATTTAAACCTGTTTTTGCAACCTTAAAGGCATAAAAGCATCCAATAACAACAAGTGAATCGATTACATAGTTGCCAACTAATGATATGATTATAAGCGGTGGTAAAAACATAAGCATCCACAGTGGTAAAATAATGTTGTAAAGTTTTACATTTTTCAAACTAACACCCCAATCCAAATAAATTATTTTGATAATTATAGCATAAATTTCTATTATTTTCTATGTTTTTGAATAATTTTTAATGAATATTTTTCTATTTAGATTTTTATAGTATCAATTTATATATTTATAAAACATTAAAGAGAGATTAAATTAAAAAGGGGCAGGTTAATTATCCTAACCTGACCCTTTAATTCTTTACTTAGCCATCTTATGTTTTTCCAGAAGTTTCGCAGATTAAAAAATAAATAGGGCGTAGCCCCTTGATATGTAATGGTTTAGATGAATAATAATTGAAATATGTAAATTCCGATTTTTACTGGAAAAAATTTAGGGTTTAAAAATGAAAACATCCTTTCTATAATGAATTTTGCTACAAACCCAATAGAAAGGATGTTTTGAGATGAACAAGCGTTATTTAAAACAAATGCTCACCTACTTCTCTAAGGTATACCATCTTGGAGAAAAAATCAAGGGGTTAAAAGATGGAAGAATAAATCCTCAAA
>NZ_FQVG01000081.1 GCF_900129265.1 Caloramator proteoclasticus DSM 10124
CTTCTTTAATCGCTTTATCTAATTCTTCTAAAAAGTCTTTTATTATATTCCTTCCAAGTTCATCAGTCGATTCTTTAACTACCTCAACAAGTTTTGTAAAATCCCATTCTTTTGACAGCATTTCTTCTACATTTTTTATTAATTTAGTAGTGAAATTTATTAAATGTTGTTGTATAATATTATTCAAAAGAGACACCCCCTTATTGGTTTGTGTTTTTTCCACTTTTTATTTTACCACAGGGGTTGTCTCTTTTAAATTTTTTGTCCTTTTTCGTCCTACAATAATTTTACACTATGATAAAGAAATTATATGGGGAGGACAGAATTTAAATAAAATATTTGGCCGTAGTTTACCCTATGAAAAAACTGCAGAGAGCTGGGAAGTGTGTTGTCATAAAAATGGGATGAGTATAATCGAAAATGGAATATATAAAGAAAAAACTCTACAAGAAATAATAGATATATATAAAGAAGAATTACTTGGAACTAAAGCTCTAAAATATGATAGATTTCCTCTTCTAATTAAATACATAGATGCAAATGATAAACTTTCTGTTCAAGTTCATCCTAACGACGAATATGCACTTAAATTTGAAGGCGATTTTGGTAAAACTGAAATGTGGTATGTAGTTGATGCTAAAGAAGATGCAAAACTTATCTACGGAGTAAAAGAAGGAACAACAAAGGAAGAATTTAAAGAAGCACTCTTTAACAAACAATTGGAGGATTGCTTAAATTATGTCTCCGTAAAAAAAGGGGATGTTATTTTTATTCCTTCTGGCACCGTTCACGCTATACTTGATGGAATCGTAATTGCAGAAATACAACAAAATAGCGATACTACATACAGAGTATATGACTGGAATAGAGTTGATAAAAACGGTAAACCAAGAGAACTTCATATTGAAAAGGCTCTTGATGTAATTGATTTTAATATAAGTGGTAAAGTAGTATCACCAGTATCCCAAAAATTTAATGGCTATAATTTGTCAAATATTGCAAAGTGCAACTATTTTTCTGTTGATGAAATCAATGTTGAAAATAAATATTTTGATAAAACAAATGGAGAATCCTTCCATATTTATATGTGTATCGAAGGTAATGGAAGACTCAATTATAATGGAGAAATATATGACATATCTGCAGGCAAAACTTTTATGATTCCAGCAAAGAAAGAAGAATTTACAATAGAAGGGCAATTAAAACTACTAAAGGCATATCTATAGGGGGCATAATTGCCCCTATTTGTTCCATCTTCTGCCAGCATCCTTATTTCTCTTGGTCATTATTCCACCTATTTTGCCAGTCTCTTCTGCCGTCAAACCACTCCAACCGTATTTTTTAACTTTATCTATAAGCCCTAATTCCTCTGCTATTTCATACTTAATTTTTTCCCTTTCAAGTTCTTCATCACTTAAAGGCTTTTTAGCTTTAATCTTTGCCTTTACCTTCTTTTTAAATGGTGTTGTCATATAAAACACCCCCTCAGGATTATTTTGTCCTTGAGGGGGTATATTTTATACTAAATGGCACGCAACAAAGTGTCCTCCGCCCACATCTCTAAATTTAGGTATTTCCTGTGAACAAATATCCTTTTTGTATGGGCATCTTGTATGGAATTTACATCCACTTGGCGGATTTGCTGGGCTTGGAATATCTCCCTGTAATATTATCCTTTCCCTTTTTAGCGTTGGGTCTGGTATTGGAACTGCAGAAAGCAATGCCTTTGTATAAGGATGTAGTGGATTTTTATAAAGTTCGTGCTTATCTGCAAGTTCCACAAGTGAACCTAAATACATAACACCTACCCTATGGCTTATGTGCTTTACAACACTTAAATCGTGGGATATAAACATATATGAAAAACCAAACTTTTGTTGTAGATCACATAAAAGGTTTACAATTTGTGATTGAATTGAAACGTCAAGAGCAGATACTGGTTCATCACAAACTATAAATTTAGGATTTAATACAAGTGCTCTTGCAATACCAATTCTCTGTCTTTGTCCACCTGAAAATTCGTGTGGGTATCTTCTTATGTGGTAAGGTGCAAGTCCGCACATTTCTATTGCCTCAAGTACTCTATCCTTAACTTCACCCTTAGATACTATACCGTGATCTACAAGTGCCTCACCTATAATTTCACCTACAGTCATTCTTGGATTTAATGAACTATATGGATCTTGGAATATAATCTGCATCTTAGGTCTTATGCTTCTTAACTCTTTTCTACTTAACTTAAATATATCCTTTCCCTCAAAATACACACTACCATCTGTTTTATCTAAAAGTCTCAATATTGTTCTTCCTGTTGTTGATTTTCCACACCCTGATTCTCCAACAAATCCTAATGTTTCACCTTCCTTTAGCTCGAATGAAACATCATCAACCGCCTTTACATATCCAACTGTTCTTTGGAATACTCCTGCCTTTATTGGAAAGTACTTTTTCAGATTTTCTACTTTTAATAAAGTCTCAGCCATTTTACTTCACCTCCCTGTAGAGGTGGCAAGCCACCCTATGACCATCTTTTACACTACAAAGTTCTGGCTGTTCCCTTCTACATATGTCCATAGCCTTTGAACATCTTGGGTGGAAATAGCAGCCCTCTGGCATATTAAGTGGATTTGGTACTTGTCCGGGTATAGAATTTAATCTATCCTTATCTTGATTTAATATTGGCTTTGATTCAAGCAATCCTAATGTATATGGATGCATTGGATTTTTAAATATTTCATATACATTAGCCTCTTCAACGACCTTTCCAGCATACATAACAACAACGTGGTCTGCCATTTCTGCAACAACACCAAGGTCGTGAGTTATAAGCATAATAGATGTATTTGTTTTATTCTTAAGATCTCTCATCAGATCAAGTATTTGTGCTTGAATTGTAACATCAAGTGCAGTAGTTGGCTCATCTGCTATTAAAAGCTTTGGATTACAAGCCATTGCCATTGCAATCATTGCCCTTTGTCTCATTCCACCTGAAAGTTCGTGTGGATAGGCATCTACAACCTCATCTGCTCTTGGAATGCCAACCAACTTTAACATATCTATAGCCTTTTCACGTGCCTTTTCTTTATTCATATTTTGGTGTAGAACTATGGCTTCTATTATTTGATCACCTATTGTAAATACAGGGTTTAATGAAGTCATAGGCTCCTGAAATATAACAGATATTTTATTTCCACGTATTTTTCTGATTTCTTCATCGGTTGCCTTTGTTAAATCCTTGCCATCAAATATAATTTCACCATCAACTATTTTACCAGGTGGATTTGGAATAAGCTTAAGTATAGACATAGCAGTTATACTTTTACCGCATCCAGATTCACCAACTACACCTAAGGTTTCTCCCTCTCTTATTGATAAACTAACGTCATCAACAGCCTTTATTACTCCATCTTCTGTATAAAAATAAGTCTTTAAATTCTTTATGCTCAATAATTCTCCCATTCTAATACCCCCTATCTTTTAAGCTTTGGATCAAGTGCATCTCTTAATCCATCTCCGAATAAGTTTATTGCCATAACTGTCAAGAATATACAAACACCAGGAGGTATCCACTTCCAATACTCATATTGCATTACATAATAGTCAGTTGCAACCTGAACCATTTGTCCCCAAGATGGGTATGGTGGAGTTACACCTAAACCAAGGTAGCTTAATGCAGACTCAGAAAGAATTGCACTACCTATACCTAAAGTAGCAGATACTATAATTGAAGCAAAGGTATTTGGAAGAAGATGTCTAAAAATCTTCCTTCTATCTCTAAGACCAAGTGCTTCAGCAGCCTGCATAAATTCCTGCTCTCTTAAGGATAATATTTGTCCTCTTACTATACGTGCAAGGCCTGTCCAGCTCAATATACCTATTATAATCATAACAAAATATATTCTATACTTTGGATCAACCTTATAGTCTGAAAGAACAGCTGCAAGCATAAGTAGTAATGGGAAGAATGGGAAACACATAAATATATCAACAAGTCTCATTATAATCCCATCAACCACTCCGCCGTAGTAACCAGATATTCCACCAATTATACTACCAATTACAACACTTATAGAAACTGCAACAATACCTACTGTAAGAGATATTCTACCGCCATACATAAGTCTTGTTAAAATATCACGTCCAACCTCATCAGTTCCAAGTGGATGCTTTAGGCTTGGTGGTGCTGAAATATTGTATAAATCAATCTTTTCCATTGTTATGCCAAATACATACTTTTGTACTATAGGTCCAAAAATAGCAAGTATAATCATAAATAATAGTGTATATAGACCAACCATTGCAAGTTTGTTTCTTCTTAATCTATGCTTAACAACCTTCCAAGGGCTCATTATATCTTCTTTTTTTGCACCCTTTAATTCAACATTTTTATTCGTATTCTTTTTAAGTTCTGCCATATCTCACACCCCCTACTTTAATCTAATTCTTGGGTCAACTAATGCATAAGTTACATCTGCTATTAGATTTCCAAGGAGGGTTAAAAACGCAAGAAGCATATTTATACCCATTAATAGTGGATAATCTCTATTATTTACAGCCAAAAGCTCAATAGGTCCAATTCCTGGCCAATTAAATATTGCTTCTGTTATCATAGCCCCTGAGAATAAGCCTGGTAGCCACATACCAAATATTGTAACAACAGGAATTAAAGCATTTCTAAGGGCGTGCTTATAAATTACGACCTTTTCTCTTAATCCCTTTGCTCTTGCTGTTCTTACATAATCCTGTCTTATAACTTCAAGCATACTTGAGCGTGTATATCTCATAAGACCCGCAACACTACCTAATGTTAATACTATAAGAGGTAATGTCATATGGTACATTACATCTTTAAATTTGGCAAATCCAACCGCTGTGCTTCCTGCAGTCATCATACCTGAAACTGGGAATAATTTTATATCAACAGCAAACCATTTTATTAAAAGTAATCCAAAGAAGAAGGACGGCATGGATATACCAATCAAGGCAAATACAGTAAAGAAATAATCCATAAAACTATATTGCCTTGTTGCAGAAATTACCCCTATAGGAATTGCAATTAATACACTTAAAATAAAGGATGCAAGTGAAAGATAAAATGAATTCCAGATATATGTATTCATAACCTTTCCAACTGGTTGTTTAAAATAAAAGGATTCTCCAAAATCACCCTTTAAAACATTTTGCACCCAATATTTATATTGAATAATACCTGGTTCATCAAGGTGTAGCTGTTTTCTTAATTTTTGCTTTGTTTCATAGGACATTTTAGGATCCATCATACCAGTTAACGCATCGCCTGGAGCTGCTTGAAATATTAAGAAGATAATAATAGATACCCCTATAAGCACAGGTATCATCTGTAAAAGCCTTCTTGTTATATACTGTCTCATTGTATCCCCCCTAAATTAAGCCCGGCATAAGGCCGGGCATTTATTATTTAACATCTTGAAGTTCAACTTTGTGGATATCATATGTCCAATCTGTAAATGGTGATAGTCTTAATCCCTTAACCTTTGCACTTACAGCATAAGTGTCATTTGCATAGCTTAAGAATAGATATGGTAATTCTTCATTAGCAAGTTTTACCCATTTTTGATAAATTTCCTTTCTCTTTTCCATATTAGTTTCTTTTAGGCCTTCCTTTATAAGTTTTTCTGATTCTTCATTTCTCCAACCTACTGAGTTGAATCCACCAAGCTTATCTTGTTCAATTGAGAATATTCCTGATGGATCTGGGTCAATTGATAGTGACCAAGCCATATTATACATTTCAAATTTTTGTTCATCAAATACCTTTTGTGCAAGTGTGCTGAATTCCATCAATTCAGGAATTACTTCAACACCTATTTGCTTCCAGTTTTCAATTAGAATTGGAGTTAATGCTTCAACATACTTACTTCCTGTATATGTCATCCAGTGAACTGTAAACTTCTTACCATCCTTATATCTGTATCCATCTTCCTTCTTTACCCATCCTGCTTCATCAAGAAGCTTATTTGCCTTTTCTGGGTTATATTCATACTTATTAACATCTTCTGTATATGCCCAAGATGCCTTTGATACAGGTGCATTACATACATCTCCAAGTCCCTTGTAGTATGCTTGAATGAAGCCTGCTCTATTTAATCCATATGCAAGTGCTTGACGAACCTTCTTATCCTTAAACTTTTCATCTCTTAAATTCCATCCTATGTATCCATAGCTATTTGATGGATATCTATAAATATCTAAGAATTCTGCCTTCTTAACAAGGTCAATTTGTTCTGGCTTGCTTGGAACACTATCGATATCAACACTACCAGTTGTTAATTCTTGGATTACTGTAGTAGCATTTGTTACCTTCATAACTATCTTTGCAATCTTTGGTTCGCCTCTCCAATAATTTGGATTCTTTTCAAATACTATTTCTTGTCCAGCCTTGTATTCTTTAAATAGGTATGGACCAGCACCTACTGGGCTTAGGAACTTGTCCTTAAGTGGCTTTATATTACCCTTTTCAAAATTATATATATGCTTTGGCATAATACCATAACCAAAATCATATATAGCTGGAGCCTTTGGTTCTGTTAATGTAAATGATATTGTATATTTATCAATAACTTTTATACCAGCAACTTCCTTAACCTTTCCTTCTTTATCTTCATTGTATTCCTTATATCCAACTAAGCTTGAAACTGCATCTGTTCTTGGTCCATCATAGCTTGGGTCACATATTGCTGTAAATGTAAATGCTACGTCCTCTGCAGTTACTTCTTGACCATCACTAAACTTAACACCCTTATTTAATGTAAAAGTATAAGTCTTACCATCTTCTGATATCTTCCATTCCTTTGCGATAAGTGGAGTTGGGTTACCCTGTTCATCGTTTGAAATTAATCCATCAAAAACAAGGCTAACTACCCAAGAGTCATAAACTGAATCTGAATAAATTGGATTGAATTTACCTGATGGTGCTGTTGTACCAACAATCAGTGTGTCCTTTCTATTTTTTGATACATCAGGTAGTTTAGCTGGATTTGTAGCCTTTTCTACTGTAGCTACATCCTTTCTTTTTGTTTCTGTTTGTTTACCTGGGCCACAGGATGTTAATAGCATCATAGCTGCCAATAGTCCTGCAGCAAAACTCGCAAGCTTTTTGTTCATTTCTGCTCCCCCTTTAATATAAATTTATATTTATAACCCAGCCGGGTTATATTCCTAATAAAACTGTATGTTTTTTTAAAAATTTTATTCCACAGATTACACCAATATTTTTCTGAATATTAGAGTTGAAAGATTAACTTTTTTCATTTATTAAATAAATTTGCGGCAAATAGAATTAAATTTTGAAGGACAAGAACTAAACTTTTTTCTTTTTTCTGTATTTTACCAGTGTTTTTCTGTAATGTCAATATTTTTTGCAATATGGCAGAGATTTCGCATCTAATTTCCAGTAAAGCTTTTTTCTTTATAGGAAATTAGATTTTTTCTATTTTATTGAAATTTTGGAAGGGAAAAAGGCCGTAGGCCATGTATATAGATACACCTTCCCCCTCCCCATCATAATGAAAAGCTGTATTTCCAATTTTATTATCGACTATGCGGTGTTAAAAATTGGATTAATCCAATTCATAATTATCAACATTTCATCTTTCAAATCTTCTATTATATTTATCTGCAAAAGCCTTTTTTCTCTGAATCCTCGAATGTTTCTAAAAAAGTATAATTGGGTTAAGTTAA
>NZ_FQVG01000022.1 GCF_900129265.1 Caloramator proteoclasticus DSM 10124
GCTTTTAATATATTTAATTGAGCTATTATATTCATCATATTTGGTATCCCTCCCATTAAGAAGGATACCAAATACTTGTACAATTTTGTACATTTTTATTTTCCACTTTTCGTACATTTTGATTTTATCATTTACATATGGGGATTTTAGCTGATGCAGAGAAGGTAGAAGAATTTGATGTGATTATGTTTTTTAGGATTACTGAGAAAGATGGGAAGAAGATAATAGTGAGTTTGCTTGATAGGACGGAGATTGAGGTTGTAGTTGAATAAATGATTAAAGATGAGCCAGTTGGAGTAAGAAGGAGTTGCCTTGACTGGCTTTTTTCAATAGCACAGAAGGTTTTCTTAATAAATTCCAGTATAAGTTTATTGCACCTATTTTACCAAATGTATTGCATTGATTCATACTAAATATTTTTATAATATAGAACTAAGAGTTATGTAAACTTATTAGATAGGGATGGTAAATAAAATATTGAAAGGAGAAAAATATGTTAAAATCTTTCAAAAAATTCACAAGATTAATATCTTTTACGCTGATTTTATTAATCATTTTCAATTTAATTAGTGTATCTGCAGTTGAAGCAGCAGCTCCATTAAAGCAGACACCAAAAGAAAATGCTCTCAAAGCTGATATTGGAGAACTGCCAAATAAAGCCCCAAAAACTAAAATGGAATTAATAAGTAAGAGAACGAAATATTCTACTCGTTATCTTAATCCTGACGGTAGTTTTACAGAAGAAATTTATCTTGAACCTCAATTTTACAAAGATCCTGTTGATAAACAGTGGAAAGAGATAGACAATAATCTAAAGATAAGCAATAAAAAAGTTGGTAAATTTGAAAATAAGGCCAATGATTTTAATGTTCTCTTTTCAGAGAAAGCAGGACCAGAAGAAATTATATCTATAGAAAAAGATGGTAAATGCATCAGCCTTGTACCTATAGATGCACAATTAGCAAATGGTGTTAGTAAAAATAATGGAATCAGCTATAAAAACATATATAAAGAAACTGATATTCAGTATTTTGTTAAAGGAAACAAGGTTAAAGAAGATATTATTATTAACAGTTATACAGGCAAAAACACTTTCACATTTGAGATAAAACTTAAGGGATTAAAGGTTGAAGAAAAAGATGGAATTATATATTTTACAGATAATAAAGATGAAAGATTATGGTATTTTGAAAAACCATTTATGGTTGATTCAAATGACAAATATTCAGACAAAGTAAATCTTGTATTAAGAAAAGAAAATGGGAAAGCATATGTAGTTGTAGTTGCAGACAAAACCTTTCTTGAAGATACAAATACTAAGTATCCCGTTACAATTGACCCTACGATAAATGATTGGGATGTTATGAGGGATACTTTTATCGCAAGTAATTTTAAAGATTCATCATATTCAAGTCTTAATAAAATGTACACTGGGGTAGATCAATCTTATTATGGAACAATGCGTTCACTTGTACAGTTTTATCTGCCAAGTCTTCCAAGTGACAGTAAAATATTAAGTGCCAATTTTAATGCTTATCAAACACAAGTAGATCAAACAACAGTTTCAATTGATTTATATCGTATTACAAGCAACTGGACAGGTTCTGTTACATGGAATACACAGCCTGCAATTGCAGCCAATAAAGAAGCTACAGTAACAAATAATACCTCAAATCAGTATTGGCAGTGGGATATAACTCAGCTTGTTAAAGATTGGTATAACGGCATACAGCCAAATTATGGACTTATGCTTAAACAACAAAATGAGGATACAGCTCCTTTTAGAGCATTTAATACTGTAAATATAGGAAACAACACACCAAAACTTACAATTAACTATTGGGTTGATCCAATAGGTCTTGAAGATTTCTGGGGTTATACTAAGGATAGTGTTAATCCTGCAAATGGGAATCTTGTGCTTCAACAAAGTGATTTTTCTGTCTTAGGAAGGGGTATCCCATTAGGGATAACAAGAACTTACAATAGCAGAAAAGCTGATGTTTCTGGTATGTTTGGCTATGGATGGACAAGTAATGTAGAAACAAAGATTGTTGATGCAGGCAAAGGCCCAATAACCTTTATGGATGGTGATGGAACCCGTCATATATTTGGAGAAGAGGTTGGCGGAGGATATAAGGCACATGGAGGAATATATTTAAATCTTGTAAAAAATGGTGATGGAACTTATACCATTACACAAGCAGATGGTACGAAAATAAATTTTAATACAAGCGGAAAATTAAGTTCCATAATAGATACAAACAATAATAAGACGGAGTTATTCTATACAAATGGAAAGTTGACATTAATTAAAGATGCATCCTTAAGAGAGGTAATTATTAACTATGGAGCTAATGGATATGTTTCCAGTATTAATATTCCAGGCTCTCGTACAATAAGTTATGAATATGACGCCAACGGTAATCTTATAAAGATAATTGACCCTGAATTAAAAGAGATATCTATGGGGTATGATGCTAATCATAATTTAATTTCGATAATAGACCAAAGAAATATTGCAACAACAATAACTTATGAAGCTGGCAGTGTAAAGAACATCAGTCATCATATAACAATAAATGGATTGCAAACCACAAGCACAACAAGTTATTCCTATGATTTTAATAATAGCGTAACAACTCTGATAGATGGTGAAGGCAAAAGAATAGACTATTTATACAATCCTAATAAAAATATTGTTCAGATAACAGAAAATCCATTAGATGCTCAAAATAATGCAGTAACAACATTTTTCTATGATAATAACAATAATTTAACACAAATAATTGAACCAAATATTAATAAAGTAAATGGTACAAATGCATATGTTATAACCTATGATGCTAACGGCAATGTAACTGGTGTTCAGCTTCCAGAAGGACAAAATTCAACAACAGTTTATGACCAAAGAAACAATCCTGTAGTTCAAACAGATTTTAATGGATATCAAAGCATAAATGCCTACGATAATAATAACAATCAACTTGAAGCTACAGATGCAAATATCCAGACAAGAGCATCAAGATATTTTTCAAATGGTAATATTGATTATGATACAAGGATGATTTCATCTTCTGATAATCTAATATCAAACGGAAATTTTGAAAATGGAACTACTTGGTCGGATAAATGGACATCATCTATAGAAAATGGTAAAACAGCACTAATCACATGGTCAAGTACAGCGAAATATGGTAATAAAGGCTTAAGTATTTCAAATCCTACAGGCTGGGTGACAGTTTCTTCCGATAAATTACCTTATGAAACAGGACAAAAATATGTAATAAGCGGTTATATAAAAACTGTAAATACAACAAATTCTGCCTATATTAAGGTGGATTTTTATGATGCCAATAATGTTTGGAAAGGCCACACTTACGGATACTATCTAAAAGGAACTCATGACTGGACAAGGATTTTTGCAGTTATAGATAGTGCACCGGCAGGAACTACTCAAATTGCAGCTTCTGTAGGGATGAATGCAGGAGCAGGTACTGCGTACTTTGATGGTATTCAGTTAGAAAAGGGAACAATAGTAAGTGCTTATAGCATTGTAGAAAATGCAGGATTTGAGAAATATGACGGTCAAAATATGCCTTTTAATTGGCAGACAAGTGGTAATTTAACAGTAAATGATAAAGTTTATCTAAAATCTAACCAGACTGATGATAACGTATATGTAGGAAATGCTTCATTCAAGATGACAGGAGAAACAGGTAAAAATAAATATATCAAGCAGCGTATAAACCTTTCAGGTGATCAGAATACAAAGTTTACCCTATCAGGATGGTCAAATCAGGAAGGTGCAAACCCAAGCGGTGGAGACTATGCACTTCAAGTGATTGTAAACTATACTGATGGTAGTCAAGGAATTTTTGCAAATGACTTTAGCAAAACAACAGAAGGCTGGCAGCACGTAGCTGCAGAGATAAAGCCTGCAAAAGCATTTAACTCAATTGATGTATATTATTATTACTACAATCAGGCAGGAACAGCTTATTTTGATGCAATGCGTCTTGAAACAGGTAATTCAATTACAGGATATCAATATGATACAAATCAAAACTATATAACAAAAGTTACAAACCCCATTGGAAATATAGTTCAATACCAATACGATGCTGTTGGAAATAAAACAGGCATTACAGATGGCAAAGGAAAAACGACATTCTTTACCTATGATAAGAGAAATCTTTTAACCAAGGTAAAAGATGTAAAATTAAATGAAACCATATATGGTTATGATAATGCCGGAAATCGTACAACTGTTACCGATGCAAGAAATAAGGTAACAACTTATAATTACAATGAATTTAACAAGGTTTCAAAAATTATAAATCCATTGAATCAAATTATAGAATTTGGATACGATAAAAATGGAAACACAACAAAAATAATATTTCCTAAGGGAGATACAGTATCCTATAGCTATAATGCTCTTAACCGATTAAGTGAAATATATTATAATGGAGTTAAGAAATGGGATTATGGATACGATGCTAATGGAAATATAAATTCTGTTACAGAAACAGCTACAGGTAAAAATATATCCTATACTTTTGATAAAAATAACAGAGTTACAAAGCAGCAGGAAGGTGTCTCAAATAGTATTGATTATGGATATGACAATAACAGCAACTTAACATCCCTGCAAATAACATCAGGTGCAGCATCTGCATCCTATGGATATTCATACAATTCATTAAATCAAATTGTGAATTTAACAAGAAATGGCGGAAGTATTGAGAAATTTATTTATGATGAGCAGGGGAATGTAATATCAATAAGGCGTTCAAATGGAACATATACTTCCTTTGAATATGACGATGCAAACCGCCTGAAGGCACTGAAAAATTTTAACTCAACAGGAGAACTTCTTGACAAATACGAATACACCTATGATGAAAATGGTAACAGAACAAGTGTAACAACAAAGAATGGGATAATAAACTATCAATATGATGAATTAAATCAGCTGATACAGGAAACCCTTCTTGATGGAACAACAATTTCCTATGAATATGATGCAGTAGGAAATAGAACAAAGAAGACAGTAACAAATGGAAGCTCAACAATAACAAATTATGCCTATAACGATGGTAATGAACTTGTGTCAGTCAATGGTCAGGTATACACCTATGATGCTAATGGGAACCTCACAAGCAATGGCAATAAGACATTTATCTACGATGTAGAAAACAGGCTAATAGAGGTAAAGAATTCCTCAAATCAAACCATAGCGTCATTCACTTATGACCATGAAGGTAAGAGAACAAGTATGACCACAGCCAGTGGAACAATTTATTTCCACTACAGCGGGGACAAAGTGGTCTATGAAACAGATGAAAACAACAATATTATTGCCGAATACACCTATGATGCACAAGGCAATCCAGCAACAATTATAAAGAATGGGGTAACTTATTATTACCATGTAAACGGTCATGGAGATGTTATGGCTTTAACTGATGAAAGTGGTAATGTTGTTGCAGAGTATAATTATGATGCTTATGGAAATATTGTATCTCAATCAGGCTCAATGGCATCAGCTAACCCATTAAGATATGCAGGATACAGATATGATGAAGCAACAGGACTTTACTACTTGATGGCAAGATACTATGATGCAAATGTTGGAAGGTTTATAACAAGGGATACTTTCCATGGGTTTGTAGATGAGCCAAGAAGTTTAAATCAGTATGCTTACACAAATAACAATCCTGTAATGTTTGCAGATCCAAGTGGGCATTTTTCGGTTGCTGTTGGGATTTACCTAATACCTGGAATTGGAGAAGTTGCAATAGTAGGAACAGCGATATTTGTTGGAGGAGTTGCTATTGGATTGGGACTATCTTGGCTATCCAATAAAATTGTATCATGGATTGATAATTATGGAAAAGCTCAAATAGCTCAAGCATCAGCTAATGTTCCAAATAAATTAAAAACACCAGATGGAAGAGTTGATTTAGGTAAGTTTAATCAGAAAAAACCGGGAGGTGGACCACCTACGTGGATAGGACCACTTGGTTGGTATATACAGAAGGATATGGCTAGACATGGGGGAAGAGTATGGAAATTGTTTGATTGGGCAGGAAATAGAATTGCATCCTTAGCTGGAGATGGGAAGATACTAGGGAAATAAATTAAACCATTCGAGGTGAACACTATGAAAATTGAAGAGATTATGATGGAATTAATAGGAAATTATAATAATGATTGTGACGATTTTGAATTGCTTACTTCACTTGCTCCTGAAAATTGTTATTATATTGATAGGTTTCCATTGATAGTGAAAAGTTTTGAAAAGTATGAACAAGTAGAGTTATATTATAAAAAAGTTATCAACGATAATGCATTAATAGAATCATTTAGAATTGAAGAATTAAAATTTGTAAATGTTATAAAAAAACTATGGTTATATAGTGATTTGATTGTACAAAGTAATTTACTTGAAGAATCATATGGTACTATAAATAGTATTCTTGAAGGTAGTAGTGAATATATTACAAATCTAAAAAAAAATATGGAAAACTCAGGAGATGATGCAATTACTATTGAAAATGTTAATCACTTAGATTTGCTAGTAAAATTGGCTGTAAGGGAGATAGTTTTTTCTAAACTTCTTTTTGTAGACTTAAAAATTCTTATTATAGCATATGGCTTATGTTTTCAAGTATATATACATGATTTAAATAAATTGCAGTTTCTTAATAAAATAATAAGTACTGAGGGCTTATATTTACGTCCTTTTATGTCGAATTAGAAACAGATATATGTACGATTAGTTTAAGAAAATTTAACTATTTTAAACGGCGGATGAGGATAAGGAAATAAAACCTCGTCCTTATCATATTTAATCATATTTTAAATTGTAGAAAATATTATAAAAAATAAATGATATTACAATAAAATTAAATCTTCGTCTAAAATGATTGCAACGAATCGACAACGGGAAACGCATAGGCTAATAGAGGTAAAGAATTCCTCAAATCAAATCATAGCGTCATTCACTTATGACCATGAAGGTAAGAGAACAAGTATGACCACAGCCAGTGGAACAATTTATTTCCACTACAGCGGGGACAAAGTGGTCTATGAAACAGATGAAAACAACAATATTATTGCCGAATACACCTATGATGCACAGGGCAATCCAGCGACAATTATAAAGAATGGGGTAACTTATTATTACCATGTAAACGGTCATGGAGATGTTATGGCTTTAACTGATGAAAGTGGTAATGTTGTTGCAGAGTATAATTATGATGCTTATGGAAATATTGTATCTCAATCAGGCTCAATGGCATCAGCTAACCCATTAAGATATGCAGGATACAGATATGATGAAGCAACAGGACTTTACTACTTGATGGCAAGATACTATGATGCAAATGTTGGAAGGTTTATAACAAGGGATACTTTCCATGGGTTTGAAGATGAGCCAAAGAGTTTGAACCAATATAATTATTCTCATAGTAATCCTGTTATATATTTCGATCCTAGTGGACATGCTTCTATTTTAGTACGTCCTAATTTTAAAACAGGAACTGATATTACTACAGATTTTATAAACTATATGAAATTAAATGCTGAGTATGCAAGAAATATGGCAAAAAAATTAAGCTATGGGGAAAGATTATCATGGTTCAAAAACTTAGTAGCAAATAAACAACCATGGGATTTAAAACAAACTTTAAAAGGGCATTATAAATTTATGGGTAAAATAGTAACTGGTGCAGATTTAGGTAATATTCATTATGGTTTTGTAGGAACAGCTGTTGGTTTTAGTGAAACGGTGTTACTATTAGGAGCTGGATATGCTCAACTTAGAGCGGGGACATCTAGTTGGAAATTTGTGTTTTCAAACTTTGATGACCCATGGGATCAAAAAATGATTTCTTGTGGAATTAAACTTTATAATCCAATAATGAATCATTCTATTAAAGCCATATAAAAAAATTATTTATTGATAATGGAGGTTTCTTAATGGTAATCCACGAAATATTATTACCTTTTGCATTTGCTGAATTATTAACAAGTTATTTGAGAAATATTATTTTAGTAGATACCATAGAGATGTCAAATTACATTGAATTAATCTTGATAATTTTTGAATTTATAATGATAGTATTTGGAATATATCCTAAATTTATTAGTGTAAGATTAAATAGGCATATTGGTGCATTAATTTTTTATTTGACTATAAATATTATTTCTAATATGTTGCTAATAATTGCGTTTGGTAGTGGATTGGGAGTTTAAAAAGCAGTTTAATATTTTTTACTTTTCATTGTTATTAGGGGGTACATCAAGGTAAGAGAACAAGTATGACCACAGCCAGTGGAACAACTTATTTCCACTACAGCAGGGACAAAGTGGTCTATGAAACAGATGAAAACAACAATATTATTGCCGAATACACCTATGATGCACAAGGCAATCCAGCAACAATTATAAAGAATGGGGTAACTTATTATTACCATGTAAACGGTCATGGAGATGTTATGGCTTTAACTGATGAAAGTGGTAATGTTGTTGCAGAGTATAATTATGATGCTTATGGAAATATTGTATCTCAATCAGGCTCAATGGCATCAGCTAACCCATTAAGATATGCAGGATACAGATATGATGAAGCAATAGGACTTTACTACTTAATGGCAAGATATTACGATGCAAATGTTGGAAGGTTTATTACAAGGGATACTTTCCATGGGTTTGAAGATGAGCCAAGAAGTTTAAATCAGTATGCTTACACAAATAACAATCCTGTAATGTTTGTAGATCCAAGTGGGCATCTTGCATGGTGGGTTGGTGCAGCTTTATGGGGAGCGGCAGGTTCACTTGTAGATTACTGGTGGACTCACAGAAATCTACCATTTAGTCAGTGGAATAAAGAAGAATTAGCTTGGTCAATGGTTAGGGGAGCTGTCATAGGAATAGGTCTTGGTTGGGTACAAAGTGCTTTTTTACCAGTAATGAGGCAATATATTTCTTATGTATTTGATTATTATAAGTTTAGTGCAAGAGTGAGCATAACTCAATTAATAAATTTAGCGAGAAAAAAGGGCATAGAACTTTCGCTGTACTATATAATTAAAAGATATAAATAAAAACTAGATATTATAGCAATAAAGAAGATATTAATATCTTCTTTATTGCTTAATTTAAAGGAGAAAGTCTACTATGAATAATTTAATTAAACTTTTTATAGAAAACAAAATATACAATGTTATTTTAGGAATACTCTTTCTAGTTTTAGGTATATATACACATGAGCTTTCATTTGTATATAAAAGCATATTGCTTAGTCGTATTTTGCCAGTTATTTTCTTTTCTATTGGAATAAGCTTATTTAAGTTAGTTTTACTATCTCAAACTGACATTAATTTAACAACAATGTTTTTAAAATCATTGATTTTTGTGTGTGGAATTATTTTAATAAGCAAAATTTTAGATACAGTAAAAGTTTCTGCAAATCCATTGTTGCGTAGTATATTACTTATTAGCACTATTTTTTTGCTATCCAATATATTCAAAAATAAAAAATAGGAATTAGCAGAATAAACGTCAGAAATTAGGTACCTAGATATCAAATCCTCACATAGATAGAATAAAAGCAAATACTAACGATGGGAGTTGATTTATGGCTATAAGATTATACATTACTATCTAGTAATAAAAAGGCACGGTCAAAAATGACAAGGGGGATTACTGGCTAAAATTAATATACTAATGGTTCTATTTTTTCTTACTCTCAAGAAGCCACTGGATAAATTCTTCAGTGGTTTTCTTGCCTTTTTTAATATCTTTCTTCCATCTAGCGACATCTTTTTTCCACTTTTCAAAATAGTTCTTATGGGCTTCATCCGTAGGATTTCTTCTTACACGCATTTGTAAGGTTTGATAAATGCTTCTTCTTAGCTTTTCTGCATCATTCATTTTAAGTTTTTCTTCAAAAGTTCTTTGTGAACCATCTTCTTTACAAGTTTTAGTAGGATTAAATGGACTAGTTCTATTGCAGTAAATTGCATCGGAGCGGAGCAGAGGTACAAAGTATTTACCACAGTTAGCACATTTTTTAATAATGGTTTTAAGCCTTATCAAATGATATAAAGTAGCAACACATATGTCTTCAATGCTATCACAGGTATAAACATAAGTGATGGTATTTTTGCTTTTATTAGAATTAGCAAATCCTCTAATGGCTCTTTCCATAGTAGAAATTTTCATATAAGGAGTAACTAAATCTTCAATTATCATATCTTGGTCAAAATAATATTTAAGATTATGCTGAGGTATAGATAGACCTTGCAGGTGTAAGAAAAACAAGAAATTATCTAATGTATAAAGTGAAGTGTCTTTTATGCATATATCAATAAACTCCTTTATATTTACATAAAAAAAGGAACTATCAGTTATGTACATATCATGGTTTTCTAATAATTGAAAATAAATATGATGCTTCTTAGATAAGTCCTTTCCTAATGATAAAAAATCAACAAAAGACATACCAAGAGAATCAGTTTTATCAACTCCATTATATGGGTCATATATTCTTTCCGTAAGCTTATCATCATTAAATTCTATAGTAAATGACATATGTAATTCCTTCTTTCTTAATAATGTTATCAAGCATTAAATGAAAAATTATTTTTTAAAACTGTTAACAATTAGTAGTATAAACTATTGATTGTTAACATAGTTATCAATTATAATTAATATATAATAATTATATAACACAACAAATAAAATGGTCAAGGAGGGGTTGCTGTGAAAAATAAAGATTTAAGGGAAGAATTTAGAATTGCCGATGTAAGACAATGGGAAGTTGCTGATGCAATTGGTATTTCTGAAATGACTTTTGTTAAATGGTTAAGAAAAGAGCTTCCTGAGGAAAAGAAAAAAATAATTAGAGAGGCTATTTTAAAAGTAAAAGCAAGTAGATAGGATATAAACATAATATTAAAACTAAATAGCACAAGTTTAAGGTGAATCGGCATAGTACTTAAAACCTGATCAGAATAAATCTGGTGAAACCGATGTAGTGCAAAAATAAATTTATGGAGATGATAATATGTCTGGAAATGCAAGTAGAAAGTATAAGCAGTATAGGCTTATGCAGGAAAGAAAACAGTTGTTTGGAGATGTTAAAGTATTGAATGAATTTGGCAAAGTAGATTTTGTAGCATTTTCTGCATCTCAAGGAAGAGTTATAACAAGCAGTCCTAAATTAAGTTTAGAGAAAATGATAATAAAAATGAATAAATGAAGTATAAAAGCACTTATTAAACATAGGTGCTTTTTTTATACACAAAAATTAAGGGGGATTTACAGGTGGAAGATAAAGTGAGTTTAGCAGTAGGTTATGCCAAAAGAGGTTTTAAAATAGTAATGCTTCATGGAATTAATGAAAAAGGCAATTGCACTTGTAGTAAAGGTGCAAATTGTAAAAGTAGCGGTAAGCACCCTATATATAGTGATTGGGCTAAAAAAGCTACAACCTCTGAAGAGAAAATTAGAGAAGAGTTTAAGAAACATCCAAATGCTAATATAGGATTTGCAACTGGTGGCAATTATTTTGTGCTTGATATAGACGAAGGTGGCTATGAGAGTTTAAAAGAGTATGGAGAGCTTAAGGAAACATTAAGTGTTAGGACAGGTAGTGGCGGAAGCCATCATTACTACCTAATGCCAGAAGGAGTAACCATTCCTAATAAGGTTGGATTACTTAAAGGTGTAGATATTAGGTCGGATGGGGGTATTGTTGTAGCTCCTTATAGTATTCATAAGAGTGGTAATTGTTATGAGTGGATAAATGAAATTGAAATGGCTACACCAGATAAATGGCTTGTGGATTTGATTTTAAATAAAAGAACTGGCTTAAAGGAAATACCAGACGTTATTGAAGAAGGCTCAAGAAATGCAGTGATGGCAAGTATGGCAGGAGCTCTAAGGAGAAAGGGGCTAAGCTTTGATGGAATATTAGCAGCACTATTAGCTGAGAACAATAAAAGGTGTAATCCACCACTAAGTGATAGTGAGGTTGAAACTATCGCAAAAAGCATTTGTAGATATACTCCTGAAGACCCTATAACTGGGGAGGAATGGGAAGAATTTAAGAGTAAGGGTTTACTTGATACTGTATTAAATTTAGATGATTATTCAAAAGTCTATGAAAAAGAAATGCTTCATAAGTTTTCCATGGTTAAAGCTAATGATCCATCTACCTATGCATTAATTAAGGCAAAGCTAAAGGGTAAAGTAAACTTTAGAGATTTAGAAAAGAGTATAAAGCATATGAAGTATAGTGAAGTAAAAACCTACAATAAAAGGCCCTTAGAACTTAAGGGATTAGAAACAAAAGGGTATAACATTCCATTTGGTTGGAATGTTGATTTTAAAGATGGAATAGTTAAATGTGAGCAGAGTTCAGAGGGGAATATAAAAACAGTGCCAGTAAGCTTTACTCCAGTAGTTATAAGTAGAAGGTTTCATAATTTAGATATGGGAACTGAAAAGGTGGAATTATCCTTTTATAGAGATAATAATTGGAGGAATGTACTTGCAGCTAGGTCAGTTATATTTAATAGAAACAGTATACTTAAGCTTGCAGATAGTAGCTTCCCAGTGTCCTCTAATAATTCATCAGATTTAATATCATATTTATCAGATTTCGAAAGAGAAAACGATAAAGTAATACCCCTTGTAAAATCAGTAGCTAGGCTTGGATGGCTTAAGGATAATGAATTTTTCCCATATAGTACAAAGGAAAGTTTAGAATTTGAAAATGATAGCAAAGAGGCATCAACTATAATGTCTGGACTTAAAACTAACGGAGATTATATTAGATGGCTTGAAGTTGCAAAGAAGGCTAGGGAAAATGCGGTAGCAAGGTTTGTTATATCAGCTAGTTTTGCATCTATATTACTTGAACCACTTCATAAAAGAGGTTTCTTTATTCATTTATGGCATAACAGTAGAAGTGGTAAAACAGCCACTATAAAGCTAGCAATGTCTGCATTTGGTAATCCACATAAGCTTATAGGTTCATTTAACAGTACTTTAGTAGGGCTTGAGAGAATGGCGGCAGCACTTAGAAATTTACCATTTGCAATAGATGAACTACAAGTATTAAACACAAAGAAGATAAGCACTGAAAACATAATATATATGTTAGCACAAGGTCAAGGAAGAACTAGAGGCAGTAAAGAAGGAGGAATTCAAGAAACACTAACTTGGAGAAATATAATATTAACCACAGGTGAAGAGGCAATGATTGGTGACAATACACAAGATGGTGCAAACACAAGAACATTTGAAATATATGCAAAGCCTGTAGAGGATATATCACTTGCAAGCCTTATGCATGAGGTGTCTGAAGAACATTATGGCTTTGCTGGCAGTGAGTTTGTGACCAAGTTATGTAAAGATGTATGCGATAAAAAAGATTTTTTAACAGCTTTATATGAAGATTTCAAGGCAAGGCTTAAAGTTAAATACCAAGATTGTATACACATAGACGAGGTATCTATAGTGTGCCTAGGAGATTATTTATCTTCTATATATGTATTTGGAGAAGACGAAGTATCTGCAAAAGAGAATGCTATAAAAACAGCGTTAGCTATGATAGAAAATAACAGGCAGCTAATGAGAAATGATAACATAGAAAGAGCATGGGAGGTATTTTGTGGCTGGGTCATAGCTAATAATCAAAGGTTTCAATTTGATACACCAAGTCCAAGGTACGGGAGAATAGATGCAAATGAAAATTACCTTGTAATACCAACTTATGCACATAAGGCACTAGAAGAAGCAGGATTTTCACCAAAGAAGGTATTTAGAGGATTTGCTGAAAGAGGATATATTGAAAGTCAAGTAGATTCAGAAGGCATAAGGAGATTTCAAATATCGAGAAGCATTGGTGGAAAGAGCTGCAGAGTTTATGTTGTTAAAGTTCCAATAGGTGATAAGAAAGAAGAATTAAATAGATATGAAGCATACGAGACAGACTTTTTAAAGTGATACCCTTACCAGTAGAACATTCAATTTTAGGTTAAAAACTGGTAATGATATAAAACATTATAAGGCAATATATACCAAACAAAATTGTTTTGAATAAAAAGTAGTAAAAAATATAGTTTTACTGGTAATGTTGGTAAGGCTACTGGTAAGGGCAAAAAATAGTTTAAAAGTATCTAAAAGTATTGATATTACTATATTTTATAAAATCAATATAAATAACCATTACCAGTATTACCACTAAACCGTAAATATATAATACGTATAGAGAATTTTATTTTAAAGAGAAAACACACTATTTATTTTATTTATATATAGAGAGAAGGTATGTGGGTGAAAACACTGGTAATACTGGTAAGGGTAAAGGACAAAAGAATAGGGAAGGGGGGGATGAATCTCTAGGGGTTTTGCCTCAAGGTCGGGCGGCTCCATTTACGCTAAAAAACGCAAATTTCTAGGCCCGGGGAGTGTAGAAAATATTGATTTCATAGGGGGGATAAAATGCTAAATGAAGAACTAAAAGAAAAGATATTAGAACTTAGAAAAAAAGGATATGGATATACAAGTATTGCATCAGTTTTAAAAGTAAAAAAGGATGATGTTCGAAACTTATGTAAAAGATATGGACTTGATGGATATTGGTATTCATTAAATGCTGATAGTATTAAAATAGTTGAAAAAGTAAAAACATGTAGAAACTGTGACAAACAAATTATTGATAATAATAGTAAAGGAAGAAAAAGAATTTTTTGTAGTAAAAATTGCAGGTTAGAGTTTTATAACAAGATTTATTTAAGAAAGAAGGGGTTTTAATGTTAAAAATATCAAGGGGTAAAAAACGATTGTTAAATTACTTAGGAAAGCCATATACAGTTAGAGAAATAGACTTAGAAAACTGTGTATACCTAGATTTGAAAAATGGATATGATATTGAAATATCTGGGGGAAAAACAATAAAATCAAAATTTGATATTTATGTTTGGGAAACTAAAGAAGGTTGTGAAATAGTAGAAAAGCATTTTGATATAAAGCCTGATTTAGCTAAAGTAAAAGAACTTTTAGATGATATTAGAGGAAGATATTCTAATATGTAGTATTAACTTGCTTTGTATCAATATAAGAGTTAACATGTGTAGCTGAAAGGGGAGATGAGAATGCAAAGAAAGGTAATAAAGATTGAACCTAAAACATTTAAAACTTTAGCTAAAAAGCGAGTAGCTGCTTATGCGAGAGTATCAAGTGGCAAGGATGCAATGCTTCATTCTCTTTCAGCACAAGTTAGCTATTATAGTGAATTTATACAAAGACACATTGAATGGGAGTATGTAGGTGTTTATGCTGATGAGGCATTTACTGGAACAAAAGATGAAAGACCAGAGTTTCAAAGATTATTAAAAGACTGTAGAGATGGTAAAATAGATATGGTTATCACAAAGTCAATTTCAAGATTTGCAAGAAATACTGTAACAATGCTTGAAGTTGTAAGAGAGTTAAAGAGTTTAAATGTAGATGTATATTTTGAAAAAGAGAATATTCATAGTCTTAGCGGGGATGGTGAGCTTATGCTAACTATCCTCGCTTCATTTGCACAGGAGGAAAGCAGGTCCGTCAGCGAAAACTGCAAATGGAGAATAAGAAAAGGATTTAAAGAGGGAGAACTTATTAACTTAAGATTTATGTATGGATATAGGATAGAAAAAGGGAAAATAGAAATCAATGAGGATGAGGCTAAAATTGTCCGAATGATTTTTGATGATTATATAAACGGATTAGGATGCACTAAAATAGCAAGAAAACTAAGAGAAATGGATATAGAAAAAATAAGGGGCGGAAAATGGAACTCCGAAAGGGTTGTAGAAATATTAAAGAATGAAAAATACACAGGGAATGCAATGCTTCAGAAAAAGTTTGTAAAGGACCATTTGACAAAGACTTTAGTTAGAAATAAAGGCTATCTTCCAAAATATTATGCAGAGGAAACACATCCATCAATAATCGATTTAGAAACATTTCAAAAGGCACAAGAGATATTAGAGCAAAGAAGATTAAAGTATTCACCCCAAAAAGAAGATTCAAATCATATATTTCAGAGGAAAATTATATGTGGAATATGTGGGAAAAAGTATAGAAGAAAAAGAAGAAAGGACAAGTTCATATGGCACTGTTCTACCTATTTGAAATATGGTAAAGACACCTGCCCATCAAAGCAGATACCTGAAGATGTTTTAATAAAGTTAACTTTAGAAGTATTAGGTTTAAATGAGTTTGATGAAAATATAATTTCTAATAGTATAAAAGAAATTAAAGTTTCAGGGCCAAGAAAGCTAACCTTTATTAAAAGTAATGGTGAAGAAGTAGAAAAGGAATGGGATTATTAAAGAGGGAGGATAAACTTATGGCAAGAACAGTAACAGTAATACCAGCAACAGCTTCAAGTACATCTCCATTTCTTAAAACAAAAGTTCAGAAAAAAAGAGTAGCTGCATATGCAAGAGTTTCTACTGACAATGAAGAACAACTCCAAAGCTTTGAAGCACAGATGGATTACTATACAAATCATATAAAATCAAACCCAGATTGGATATTTGTAAATGTTTATACAGACGAAGGAATATCAGCAACAAGCACTAAAAAGAGAGATGGATTTAATAGAATGATAGAAGATGCACTAAGTGGTAAGATAGATTTAATAATAACGAAGTCAGTTAGTAGGTTTGCAAGAAATACAGTAGATACATTAACAACTGTTAGAAAACTAAAAGAAAAGGGAGTTGAAGTATATTTTGAAAAGGAAAATATATATACCCTAGATAGTAAAGGAGAACTTTTAATTACAATAATGAGTTCTTTAGCACAAGAAGAATCAAGGTCAATTTCAGAAAATGTAACATGGGGACAAAGAAAAAGATTTGCAGATGGGAAGGTGAGCCTTCCATACAAGCATTTTTTAGGATATGAAAAAGGAGAAGATGGAGTTTTAAAGATTGTTGAGGAAGAAGCAAAGATTGTAAGAATGATATATAAAATGTTTTTAGAAGGCAAAACACCATTAAGTATAGCTGAATATTTAACAGAGAATAATATTCCAACACCAGCAGGTAAACATAAGTGGCACCAGAGTACAGTTTTAAGTATTCTTCAAAATGAAAAATACAAAGGGGATGCAATTCTTCAAAAGACTTTAACATTAGATTTTTTAACTAAGAAAAGAAAGAAAAACGAAGGAGAAGTTCCACAGTATTATGTTGAAAATAGCCACCCTGCAATTATACCACCTGAAGTATTTGATTTAGTTCAGACTGAGATAAAAAAGAGAAAAGAAGTAAAGGGGTACAAGACAGGGAGAAACTGTTTTGCAGGTAAGATTGTATGTGGAGAATGTGGAAGTTTTTATGGCAGAAAGTTTTGGCACTCTAATAGTAAATATAGAAGGGTGATATGGCAATGCAACTCTAAGTTTAAGAATGATAAAAAGTGTACAACACCACACCTTTATGAGGATAAAATAAAGAAGGCTTTTGTTGAAGTATTCAATAGCTTGATTAATAACAAGGAAGAAATTTTAAAAGGGTATGAAGATATATTAAAAGCTTTAACTGATACTACAAATCTTGATATGGAAAGTATTAAGATCCAAAGTGAATTAGAAATAGTTACTGAGATGATTAGAAAATGTATAGAGGAAAATGCTCATAAAGCTATAAATCAAGAAGATTATAAAGAAAAATATGATGCATTAGTTAAAAGGTATGAAAGCATTAAAGAGGAACTTGAAAGGATAGAGGAGAAACGATTAGAGCAAAGTGCAAAGAAGGAGAAGATTTTAGAGTTTATAAATGAACTTAAGCAAAGAGAAGGTTTGATTGAAGAGTTTGATGATGAACTTTGGATAGGAACAGTGGATAAGGTGGTTGTATATACAGAGGAAAAAATATCTTTTGTGTTTAAGGATGGAATGGAAGTAGAATGGGAGTTGAATTATAAAATAAATATTAGTATTTAAAGGGATTGGAGCAATCAAGCTTTTTTATTTAAGAATAATAAAATTTGATTTGCCATATGTAGAATAATGTAGAAATAAATAGAAAAATTTTTATTGAAAGAATATATATATATATATAATAAGATATAGAAATTTTTTATAAGAAAATAAATAATCAAAGTTGATACAATAAGGGGGAGGAAAGTATGTATGCTATTGATAATTCGGTTTTAAGGAATACAAGCATAACAACTTCTGTAAATAATACTAAATCAAAGCCATTATTAAGCGGAGGAAATGATAGAGCAAATGTTCAAATAGGTAAAGCATCTTATGGAGCTTCTAAAACTGGTGCTTCATTTAGTTTGACTGGTGTTGATATTAATTTATCAAGTAGGAATGGACTATTATTCAATTATAAAACAGGTTATGCTGAAGTAAGTGCAGGATTAAATATAGGACGTGGTAATGGGATATCGGCTAAAGTTGGAGGGGAAATAACATATAAAAGTGCAACTTTGGAAAAATCTTTTAACATTGGTGGTTATACTGTAGCTATTGGAGGTAAAGCATATGTTGGTTCTATTGGAGCTCATGCTGAAATAGGAGCAATGTACAAAGATACTACTAATAAATATCATTTGTTTAAATTAGGTGCTGGTTTGTCTGATGGGTATGGTGCTGGAGCATATATAGATATAAGGAAATAAAAAATAATTTACTTTAAATTTTAAATTTGATAAGATGGTGATACAATGAGAAAATATTTACCGATAGGAACAGTGGTTTTGTTAAAAAATGGAGATAAACCAATTATGATTTTTGGGAAAAATCAAATATGTGTTAAAAATAATGAAATTTTTGATTATGTAGCATGCTTGTTTCCAGAGGGAAATATATCATCAGATTTTAACATATTTTTCAATGAAGATGATATCGAAAAAATTATTTTTAGAGGACTTGAAACGTAACTTTATAACAAAATGTATGTATATATAAGGAGCGGTTTTATGGAAATTAGAAAATTTAAAGAATTTACTATGGCTCAAAAATTGGCAACTTTGTGTTATAATTTTATTGTAATTGTTATTTACCTTTCTTTAATAGTAGATATTATTAATTTTGATATCAATATGTTTAAGGCTATTTTATTAATATTTCTTGGAAATTATCTTATTTATTCTTTTTTTATGTTTATGGCTTTTAAAAAGAAACCAAGTTTTATTGGGTATTTAAAAAGTTATAAAATTATTTAAAAAATTATCATTTTAATTATTTTTTAAATCGGTAGAACATACTTAATTGATTATTGTATAATGAGAATTATATTATATAAGAAGTATCAAGATTTTAATAAAAATTATTTAAGGCAGTTAGTATTATATTTTATTAGATAGTGTAAAAAAATTGTGCATTTGTGTTGATTTATTATCTTTCTTGGCAAGAATCTATTTTATGATTATGCTAATTGCAATTAATATTGGTTCTTTGTCAACAGTTGGGGTGGGCATTTGATTAGAATGCCTGACTTTTCTAGTAACCATAAAAAGTTAACCATTGTATCAAAATCATCGTCTAAAGACAAAACTATACGTTCAATTGATACGTTAAGCCTTGAGAAATCAGGGCTTTTTTGTTTTTTCATCAAAGTATTCTTGGAGGCGAGGGGAGTTGGATAAAAAATTTATCAGAAAAAGAAGGAAAATAAATAATCACGTAGAATAAATTATATATGAAAAAGTTTTTTGAAAACCCCATTTTTGTTTTTATACATAGGGGGGTTTTTTGAAAACTCATTCCTACAAGAAAAATCAAGGGTTAAGGGCATAAAAATTTAATATACAGAATATGTATAAAGCTTAATTTAATAGCTAAAAAAAGTGATTTTAAATAGGTTTTCAAAAACCACATTTTAAGCCCAGATTTTTCAAAGCCTCCAAATGGGTGCTGTAGAAATGACATTGACCTGGTTGAAGGGATTATCACGATTTAATTCATCAACGCTCTTAATGTAAAAATCCCTGGTAGAAATGACATTGACCTGGTTGAAGGGATTATCACAGAGCTTTGCTGAATAGAAGTTGTCTTACTTGAGTGTAAATTTAGAAAGATATGTTGGATTGTGGATAGTGTTACTTAAAAATTGCATGACAAAAATACCCTACGGAAGTTGGATTTTAAAAATGTGGAATTATAAAAAATTTATCAGAATTGAAAAACATTTGATGCGATATATAAAAGCCTTGATAAATCAGGGTTTTTTTGTTGTTACAAGTGAATAGGTTTCCATAGACGGAACATGTGGAGTGTGTTGCGTTGATAGAGAAGAAATAGCTTGAAATCAAAGGCTTGGGGCAATTTGTCCCTTTTTTTCGTGTGTGTTTTATGTTTCCGTAGACTAAGGTTTTGAGGGGATTTGAACCCCGGGGGTTCACATTTACGCAAAAGTAAACAAGCACATGAAAAGAATAGCGTTTTTGCAAATTTGTATAATATAATTAATGTATGAGAAACTCTCTATTAGGCAACTGGTTATAAAAAAGAAGGATTGATTTATTTTGGATATAAAGAGTAAAGAAGAGCGAAGTTTGAATATGTCTAAAATTAAAGGGACAAATACATCCATAGAACTTATTGTGAGGAAACTTCTGCATGCAAAAGGATATAGATATAGGATTCATAATAAAAAAATTATTGGTAAACCAGATTTATACTTATCAAAGTATAAAACAGCTGTATTTATCCATGGATGCTTTTGGCACAGGCATAAATCATGTAAGTTGGCTTATATGCCTAAATCTAATGTTGAATTTTGGAAAGAAAAATTCGAGAAAAACATTGAACGAGATAATAGGGTAATTACAGAACTGAATAAAAGTGGGATTAAAGTTATAATTATATGGGAATGTACAGTTAAAAAGTTAGGAGAACAGGAATTTAGAGATCAATTCCTTATGAAATTTTTACAAGGTATAAGTAGTAATGAATTGTTGACTGAAATATAACGCCTGGTTGTATGTGGGTTAACATAGATTTAGGTAGCTATGTTATATCACATACACCAGATGTTATTTATTAAAATTACATTTATTGGTTGAATATTTACCTTAATAGGTACCATTCTTTACATGAATTATAATGATTGTATAGAAACATCAAGAGCATTATAATAGGCAACTTTATAATTAGCGAGCAAGTTTACATATACTTTTTACTATAAATATCTTTTTATTATTTTTGCTATAGCTCTTCCTAAAAGAGGTGGTACTGCTTATTTTATAGAATCAGCAAAGGTGCTTAATGCAAATATGAAAGAAGCTCTTGAAGCAAGCATACCTCCGGAACTTCAAGGGTTGTTTTTATTTAAAGCATTAGAAGAAAATATTGCTCCTTTTACCGTTAAAGAGGTTAATGCTGTAGATGCTGTTTTTAGATTAATAGAAATTTATGGCGGTGAACTTTTTAGAGATAACTTCAATATAGAGATAAAAGAGTCCATTGGTGAAAATAATGGAATCTTAATAAAATACGGTAAAAATATAAAAGGAATGAAAGTTATAGAAGATACCAGCGAGCTAGCCACAAGAATATATGCAGTAGGAGCAAATAATCTCTTACTTCCGGAAAGGTATATTGAAGTACAAGGTGAAAGAGCAAAATTACTTCCCTATCCCATAACCAAAAGGGTTGAGTTTAAGGAATGCAAGGATGTAGAAAGCCTTAGAGCAAGGGCAGAAGAATATGCTGAAAAGGCTGCAAGTCCAAAGGTATTTATAACAATAGATTTTATGGAGCTAAGCAAAACTGAAGAGTATAAAAATTACAGCCATCTGACTAAGGTTAGCGTTGGTGATTTTGTAAAGGTAAGAAATGAAAAGATAGCAGTAACAACTGATTTAAGAGTTATAAAGAAAAAGACAGATTTAATTAATCCTATAAATACAAAGATAGAGCTTGGAGACCCGCTTAATACAATTATTGAAAAACTTGATACCAGTAAGCTTTTAGAGGAAATAAACAGTGCAATAAGCGGTACTTTAAGTAGTGTAATAATCAAGAAAAACAGCGATACGCTGACTATCAGCACAAGCAGTTATCCAGCAATGATTATAGGAATAACAACAAAAGCAGATACAAACTTAAATTGTAATATTACTATGACTGGAAAGGCAAGTGCAGATTGCACATTAACAATTCTGTTTTCCTTAGATGGAAAATACTACGATTTTAAACCAATTCAAAAGTTAGCATCAGGAGATAATGTTATAGGATTGCCCCTTCCAATGCCACAGGTAACGGCAGGAGACCATACTTTTATGGTGGAGATGAAGGTCTCAAATGGAACATTTACAATTGAAAAGAATAATTTGCAGGTAAGTATTGAGGGAAGAGATCTCGAAGGTGGACTAAGTGCAAGTATACCAAGGGCAGAGATAGTTTATACATTCCTTTATAATCTGTTCAATATCAAGATTGGAGCATACAGTTTTAATACAGGACACAGCTTTAGTCATTATTTAGACACTACAGTAGGAGAAATGGATACTTGTAATTTTGAAATTTTTAATAGCAGATTTAATGTTGGAAATGAGGCTCATGGCAACCCTGCTTTAACAGTTAATGTCATGGGAATCATTGAGGAATTTTATGAAAACAAATCTAACAGCTATATATTTGATAATGACTGGATTGAGTTCAGTTCTGACTACGATAAAAACAAAGATGGAACCTATGACTTTTATAATAGAGCTACTATAAAGGAACCTGTTTTAAAAAGAGAAGGCGGATATATACAGGACTTAGGAAATGGCGTAATTTATGCTGCAAATGTGCCGGATACTACACTTTATAAGGATTTAATTGCAATAAATGCATATCTTAAGCAAGGTTAGGGGGAGAGGATAATGCCAGTAATAAATCAAATATCCCTCCCAAAAGGAAATGCAGGGATGACACTTTATGGTACAAGAAATGATGATAGTACAGTTACTCTTCCTGACATTGGTTTTAACTTTAATTACAACGGTTCAGCCATAAGACAGCTTTATACAAGCGGTAATACCTGGGTAGGTTTTGGGGCATCGTCAGAGCATCTATGTATTAACAGAAGAGATGCCAGCTATAATAATCTTTATTATGCCAGTGAAGTAGAATACAGCACAAAGCTTTTCAGGATAAGGTTTGAAGGAAACAGTTCCTATAGCAATTGGGGCAGCAATGACCTTATCTGGGAACTTTCTATATTTGAAACTGGAGTAATAAGGCTTGTTGTTGAGAAGATATCTAATAACGGCACAAATAGTTTTGTAAATCCAAATGTAGGCACTCAATCATTGGCATTAACAGCGGGAAAATCATATATTTTCACTCCATCAAACCCACTGGGTAAAAATTACATAGTGCAGGAAGGTTCATATATTCCATGTATAACAAAATTTCTTATGGTGGATAACGAAGGAGTGAAAAACTATCAAGGTAGTACATGGGTTAAAATTGGAGATTTACCTCTTACAGAAGAAATGTTTAAAACCTACGGCGTTGATACTCTTCCTGCTTCCATGGCAGGACTTTCAGGCACTTCACCTGCTCTTTATATCTATACTGATAATCCAGATGTTAAGGCAAATAAAAACAACAATAGATTCTTTATTGAGAAGACAGTAACAAGTAAGCCAAAGGTAATTATTCAAAACTATGATTTTAACATAAATGATGGGAAAACCATAAATAAACTTGAAGCAATTGTTCAATACATTAAGAAAGATTCAAATTTAAATGATGTTACAACCAATGGAAGAATTAGAATAGCTTTAAGTGTTGATTCGGGATTAAGTTGGCTTACCTATAATATTAATACTTCAAGCTTTGAAAGTATTGATATTACAGATTCTGCCGTATTTCTTGCAAATGGGATAAATCCTACAATACTTACAAGCTTAGATTATGCAGCTTTAAACGCAATGATTGCTCAAGACAGAAAACTTAGATTTGCTTATATTTTAGATAAACCAACATTAAATGATGTGTGTAAATTAAGAAAGATCAAAATTCTTTACAACTGAGGGGTGATGATATGTTTATTGAGGGACAGCCTTACGAAAGTATTGCTTACAATAAAGATTTGCTTACAGGTGAGATTTCTGAAAGTAAAAAGAGTAAAAGACAGAGGGGCATTAAAGGAAAGGTTTTATTAGAACTTTTTAATGCAGAAACTAAGGAGAAAATAAAAGAGGCATACACAGAAAACTTAATACCGGATTTATATTTTAAAGATACATTTTTAGGACATTTTGTTCAAGGTATTATGGGTGCAGGAAATACAAGAAGATGTGATAATTACAGCTGGTTTGAATATATTTACCTTACGGATAATGATAAGCCGGAAAATGCTAATGAGCAAAGGATTATGGGAAATATTATAGGGTTTGCCCATAGAAATACTACATACTCTGGAAATGACACAAGGCGAGGAACTATAAATAGAGCAGAATCAAAATTTGAAGTTACAGATTCTAAAATAAAGATGAATTTTGTATTTGACTTTCCAACCCATGCTGCAAATGGGAAAATTGAGAGTATTTACTGGGCCGAAGGTGACCCAGACAATAAAGATTATTTTTATTTGGGAACTGCAATCTATGGAAGGGAAACAGCTGATTCAGATTATGCTGTATATAATACTACAAACCCTAAGAGATACTGGGCGGTGTATACTTTATTTTCTTATGCAAGAACTATAAAATTTACAAGTCCAACAAAGGGATGGATATTAGCAGATTCAAGGGATACAAGCTTAACACAGTCAAGCTATATTCAATTTCCAGACAACTTAAAAGGACACTGGCTTATGATTCCATTTGATATAAATACAAATGATGTTGTGTTTTGGGATAAGGTTGTTAAACTTTTAAATTCAGAAGGAAATGCATTAACTATAGATAGCAATAATGCAGTAAGAAAATACGATGGACTTAGCCATGTCTGCCCGTATATTCAGCCAGATGGAGAGCTTGTTTTTATTGGGTATTACCTTTACAGCATAAATAGTGAAAGCTATATGAGGATATATAAATGGACAAAGGTTGGAGTGCAGTTAAGCTACGTTGATATAAATATGAGCCAAAGTTTTAAGGATACAGCGTATAATATACCTTTCACATATAGAGTAGTTTCAAGTGATGGTGTGTATCTTGACGGCTGTATTGATATTGTTGGATATACTTCAAGAACCGATAGCCAGTTTAACGAAACAGTTTATACAAACCGATGGATTAGAGTAGATTCAGCAGGCAATAAGGTTCAGGATATGAATATCAAGCCCAAGATAGGGAACAGCATTTGGTTTGGTAGTAAGGGAATGGACAGCGGAAATATTGAAAGAAGGTGTTATATTTACGGTTTAAATAGAAGTGCTAATAGAGTTTATCTCTATTATTATGGTACTCAAGGTGGTACAAGCTTTTATCAAGTTATAACTCCTCAAGGTAATTTACTGGAAGCCTATAAAATGTATTTCAGTTTTCCTAACAATTACAACTATTACTACTACCATAATATCCTTGGTACTGACAGGTGGATAAGCAGATACACTTATGCTTATAACAACTATGTTCAATTATGTATTCAAGCTCTTTTAACAAGCAGACCTATTGGAGCACATACCAAGCTTGCACAGCCTGTTGAAAAAACTGAAGCAAATACAATGAAAGTTCAGTATATGTTTGAGGTAGATTTGATTAACTATGGAGAAGATTTTTATTAGAGTGGAGGGATTTACAGTGAAAAATTCAATTAATTTTATTCAGGCAGTATTTGCTGCCATTGGCGGCTATATTGGCTGGCTTTTAGGAGGGGTTGATGGCTTTATGTATGCACTGATTACCTTTGTTGTAATTGATTATGTAACAGGTCTCATGGTAGCAGTGCTGGAAAGAAAGCTGTCAAGTGAGGTAGGATTCAGAGGGATATTTAAGAAAGTTTTAATTTTTGTAATGGTGGGCATAGGAAATATAGTAGATGTTCATTTGATTAAAAACGGTAGTGCGATTCGTACTGCTGTTATTTTTTTTCTACATTTCCAATGAAGGAATAAGCATTATAGAGAACTCTGCTAAGATAGGCTTACCAATACCAGAGAAACTAAAGGATGTTTTAAAACAGCTAAATAAGGAGGATGATAAGGTTGACTAAGATAAAAAGATATTGTCAATGGTGTGATGATGAGTTCTATGTATATAAGTCCCAAATACGAAATAATGGAGGTAAATTTTGTTCAAAGTCGTGTAGGATGTCATATAGAAATAAAATAGATAATCCAGCTTGGCAATCAGAAGTTAGATTAAAAATAAGTGTTAATCATGCAGATGTATCAGGAAAAAATAATCCTATGTATGGAAAGAAAGGTTCTTTAGCACCTAGTTATATAGATGGACGCAGTTTCATCTCAGGTGATGTCTGGCGTAGGATAGCACTTGCAAATAAGCCTAAAAGATGTGAAGTTTGTGGGAAAGAAGAAGAAGGTACACGTCTGCACATTCATCATAAAGATAAGAATAGAAATAATAACAATTTAAATAATCTACAAGTTGTATGTGCTAGATGCCATAACAATATTTTACACCCAAGGAGAAGAGATTCCTTGGGTCGTTTTATTGAGGGGGTGGTTTAAATGCCAAGGATTATAATGATTGATCCTGGCCATTAACGGTGGCCAAGATTCAGGGGCAGTATATAAGGGAAGAAAGGAAAGCAATGATGTTCTAAGCATAGGCAGAGCTGTAGCAGCAGAGGTAAGAAGGCATGGAGTTACAGTTGATGAAACAAGAACTTCAGATGCCACAGTAAGCCTTAATGAGAGAAGTGCTTTTGAAAATAGGAATAACTATGATTACTTCATTTCTTTTCATAGGAATGCTTATGATCCAGAAAAGGCAAAAGGTGTTGAAACATACACATATTTAAATGGAGGAGCAAAATCAAAAGCATTAGCACAAAGGATACAAACATCACTTGCAGCATTAGGATTTACAGATAGAGGAGTTAAGGAAGCTAACTATCATGTATTAAGAGAAACCAAGGCTCCAGCAGTGTTAATAGAGATAGGTTTTATTGATAACACAGGAGATAATATTTTATTTGATTCAAAGAGAAATGAAATAGTTAAGGCTATAACTAAAGCAGTTCTTGCACAATTAGGTATTGGTTATATTGAACCTTCAGCAAAAGCTCAAGTAGAAAACGAGCAGACTCTTTACAGGGTTATGGCAGGTTCATATAAGTCAAGAGAAAATGCTGAAAAGCAGGTGCAAAGGCTTAGGGCAGCAGGGTTTGATGCTGTAATTATGATATTTAATAAGTAGCCGTTAATTAAAGTAGCGGATTTTCTTTTGTTTAGCTTGACTTCTATCACCTTTAGAGTGATGTATAGTAGTACCAAATTGATAGAAGGAAGGATATAGAATGCGTGTTAGGATTATTGAACCTGTAAAAAAGAAGGAAAATAAAAAGAAAAGAGTTTGTGCTTATGCAAGAGTTTCAACCGGCAGTGATGCTCAAGGTGAATCTTTAGAAAATCAAATCCAGTATTATGAAAATCTGATTTCAAATAATCCTGATTACGAATATGCAGGTGTATTTGCTGATAGAGGAATTACCGGCACTACAGATAATAGACCAGAGTTTCAAAGAATGCTTAATCTTGCAAAAGAAGGGAAAATAGACTTAATCATCACCAAATCTATCTCAAGATTTGCAAGGAATACAGCAATAATGCTTCAAGTAGTAAGAGAACTAAAGGACATTGGTGTAGAAATAATATTTGAAAAAGAGAATATCAGAACTTTATCAGGGGATGGAGAGCTTATGCTAACCGTCCTCTCTTCTTTTGCCCAGGAAGAAAGTAAAAATATCAGTGATAACTTAAAGTGGAGGGTAAAAAAGAAGTTTGAACGAGGAGAGCTGATTATAAATACCACAAGATTTTTAGGTTATGACAAGGATGAATACGGCGATTTAGTTATAAACCCAAAAGAAGCAGAAATAGTTAAAAGAATATTTGAAGATTATTTAAAAGGCAAAGGAACATTTACCATAGCCAAAGAATTAAATGAAGATAAAGTGCCTACTGTTGCAGGCGGCAGATGGCAGGAAAGTACAATTTTAAATATCCTCAAGAATGAAAAATACAAGGGAGATGCCATACTTCAAAAGTATTACACACCAGACCATCTGAGAAAAGTAAGTGTTAGAAATGAAGGCGTAATTGACAGCTATTATATTGAAGATAATCACTCTCCCATAGTTTCAAGAGAAATGTGGGAGCAGGTTCAGATAGAAATTGCAAGAAGAGCAAAGGCAAAAGGAAATAAAGCAGGAGATACAAAAAAATATACAAACAGATATCCATTAACAGGAATGCTTTTCTGCAGTAAATGCGGCTCTACTCTAAGGAGAAGAACTTGGAATAGCAAGCACTCTTGTAAAAAAATAGTTTGGCAGTGCAGTAATTATATTAAAAACGGAAAAGACGCCTGCAGTGGAATATCAATTGATGATGATATTATAAGCGGGCTTAATATAGAAGAACCGATAATTGTGAGGGAGGAATTTAGAGATGGCAAGAAATATTACACTTATACCTGCAAGAGCAAACAGGAGCAATCTGGCAGAGCAGATACAACCGCAGAAAAAGAGAATGGCAGCTTACTGCAGAGTGTCAACAGACCAATTAGAACAGTTATTAAGCTATGAAGCACAGGTAGCTTATTATACATCTTATATAACAAATCATCCAGATTATGAATTAGCAGGCATTTATGCAGATGAGGGGATTTCAGGGACAAACACTAAAAAGAGAGAACAATTCAATAAGATGATTGAGGACTGCAAAGCTGGGAAAATAGATATGATAATAACTAAGTCTATATCAAGATTCGCAAGGAATACACTTGATACTTTAAATTATGTAAGGCAACTAAAAGAATTAGGTATTGGAGTTATATTTGAGAAGGAGAATATAAACACTTTAGATTCAAAGGGAGAAGTACTTCTTACAATCTTAAGTTCCCTTGCCCAAGATGAATCAAGAAGTATAAGTGAAAACTCAACATGGGGCATAAGGAGAAGGTTTGAACAGGGGAAACTGCATATAAATCATACAAAGTTTTTAGGCTATGACAAAGATGAAGAAGGAAATCTTGTGATAAATGAAAAGCAGGCTAAAATTGTAAGAAGAATTTATAAAGGTTACCTAGATGGCAAAGGTCCTAATAGAATTGCAAGAGAACTTGAAGAAGAAGGCATTCCTAACTGGAATGGAAAATCAAAATGGTATGAAAGCAGTATAAGGAAGATTCTAAGTAATGAAAAGTATAAAGGTGATGCACTACTTCAAAAAACTTATACAGTTGATTTTTTGACCAAAAAGAGAGCAGTAAATAACGGAGAAGTTCCAATGTATTATGTAGAAGAAAGCCATCCTGCAATTATAGATAAAGAAATTTGGGAAGCGGTACAGCTAGAGATGGAGAGAAGAAGAGCTTTTGCTGAAAAATATAACATCAGTAAGCTTGATTATGCCACAGTAGATAATCCCTTTGCAGGAAGAGTTATCTGCGGACACTGCGGCAGTGCCTTTGGAAGAAAGGTATGGAATTCTACTGATGAAAGGCTAAGAAGAGTGGTTTGGAGATGTAATAAAAAATATGAAGTAAAGGGAAAAAAGAGCTGTGAGAATAAGCATATAGATGACAAGGTTTTATATCATGCCTTTGTAAATACATTTAATGCTATGGTGGAGAATAAGGATTATTTCATTGAAAAGTGGAATGAAGAATTAATTAGTGAAAATGTATTGGTAAGATATAGGGCAAAACAGTTTATAGAGATATTAAAGGATGCAGAGAAGGCAGAAGCGTTTGATATAGATATGTATTTTAGAATAATAGAGAAAATGACAGTATTTGATGGAGAAAAGATAATAGTGAGTTTGCTTGATGGGACGGAGATTGAGGTTGTAATTGAATGAGGGATAATTTGCAACCAGCTGAAGATGGTGTATCAATTCTTACTATATTTCTTATTTAAAATAATAACATGGAATTAAATCACTTTTTGTCATTCTGTGTAGTAAAATTTTACCAAAGAAATTATTGACATTTTTGTTATGGGGGGTAAAATTACAAATGTAGACAAGTTGTCTATATAATTTTGTAATCAATATAATTTGATGGTTACAGTTTAAAAGATATTCATGTTTGCAAAAACTTTTACATAATGTTTTTTTATTTTAATTCTTGTGTACAAGTCTGTGTGTAAAATACAGTTTTTTAAGTATAAAATGCATATATATATATATAATTTCACATGTAAAAAATAATATTTTACGATCAAGCTATTTAATAAAAAGATAATTTTTAGTATTGCATTGGATATAAAAGTATTTTATATCTAATTATACTATTATTTACAAAACAAGTATACAAATTTATGTTTAACCAGTTTAAAGAGGCTTAAAAAAACTTTCGTGAATACTCAACTTGAAAGGAGTCGAAATTTATGGAGAGAATTGATAATCCGACAATAATAGCTTTAGACCTTACATACAAGTGTACATTAAAATGCCTACATTGCTTTAATTCTAGTGGAGAACATGATAATGGATTTAAAGAAATGACAGATGATGAAATATTAAATTTTTGCGATGAAATAATATTATGCAAACCTTCAACATTGTGTTTATGTGGGGGAGAAACTTTGATTCGAAAAGAGTTAGTATATAAAGTTATAAAAAAAATAAGTGATGGAACAAATAATCACACAGCTATTAATATGGTAAGTAATGGAGAATTACTTACATTGGAAGTTGCTAAAAAATTAAAAGAATCTGGGATAAATATGGTGCAAATAAGTTTAGATGGAGCTAGTCCTGAGACACATGAATGGCTGAGAGGTAAAAAGGGTTCATTTGAAAGTGCCATTCAGGCAATTAAAAATCTAAAAGAATGTGATATTACGGTTTCTGTTTCTTGTACTCCTACGAAGAAAAATATCCATGAATATTCTAAAGCAGTTGAATTATGTGAAAGTTTAGGAGTACAAAGTTTTAGAGCGCAACCATTAATGCTTATGGGGCGAGCTTCTAAGAATCTTAAAGATTATGTTCCGTCTTATTTAGATTACTTGCAAATACGAAAAGTATTTAATAACCATATTAAGAATAACAAAAGTAAAATGATAACCGAATGGGGGGATCCTATCGAGCACTTAACTAGTGGAGCAATGGATTGGGATAGAAAAAATATAGCTGTTAATATAGATGCATATGGAAATATAGAAATTTCACCATATATACCAATAAGAATTGGGAACATAAAAAGATACAGTTTATCAACTTATTGGAAAAAAGGTCTAAATGATATATGGTCAGTTCCTTTTGTTAAGTCTATATGTAAGGAGATTAAATCAGCAGAAGAGATGGAATTAAATAATAAGTATTCAACACTTCCTAAAAACTTTATAGAGAAACAGTTGTATATTGATTTAGTAGATACAGAGAATTTTAACTCGTTAACATTAGAAGAAATTTTAAGTAAATGGAGTGATAAAAGTGAATAAATACTTAATGTTAGAACCCAAAGATGTATTTCAAATAGCAAATATTCTAAAAAATATTGATAATGACAATAAATCTTTTATGTCACCTTATATGGAGAATATTGATTTAACAGAACAAAGCATTAGAATTGCTATGTTTGATTACAAAGAGATTTATTTTGGTATACTTGAAGATGAGAGATTTATAAACATAGCATGTCTAAGGGTATATCCAAATCCACCATTTAAAATCTCAAGTGTAGAATTAAAATTAATCCTCAATTCGGCAGATAATCCAGAAAAGCATTGATAATACTAAATTTCTATTTCAAAAAAATTTTAATATAAAACTTAGATATATCAAGGCTTATAGGGAACACTTGCCGAATCTAAGTTAATATTAAATGTTAACGAATTTACAAAAGATTTTTTTGTTTATATAAAAAATACTGTGAAAAATTACTTTGCTAATATAAGTAAGATAAGTATTTATGATAATCATAAAAAAACAATTAGTGATACTCTTATTTCACTAGGTTTTTGTAAGGAGTTAACATTAGACAATGAGGTAGGTGTCGGCGAGGATGTTGATGTTTACTCTAGTTTTATAATATAAATTAGGGAGGGTTTTATGTGTTACTACAAAATAATAATTTTTATCCATTATTTTCAGAAGAATATGTTTCCTATTTATATGATGAAGAAAATGGTCGAAGGTATTTAATATCAAAACAATATAGATCACTAGATAAATTAGTTTTAAATAGAGAAGGTAAAATTATACTTGATAATTGCAATGGAAAAAATACTATAGCAGATATAATCAAAAAACTTGGAGAAATTTATCCTGAAGTTCCATATGAAACACTAAATAATGATGTTAATAATTTATTATTTACGTGTTGGAGAATTGGTATAATTCAGTGGCTAAACTTAGATATAAATTTATCTAGTCCATATCATGACCTATTTAATAATACTATTGATAATTATACATGCAGTATATTATCAGGTGAGAATTTAATAAAAATTTTTTCGCAAACTAATAATTTAAAGTGTAAAAATAAGTATATACCAGCTTTTGTTTTTAATGAAAATACATTGAGAGATTATTCATTTTATAATATAGAGCAATATTGTGCAATAACACATATAGACAAGCTTGTGATGCTGTTTGGAATATCACGTAAAAATAGTAAGAGCCTAACTGTAGAAATAAATTTTTATTATTTAGATGAAGAACATTTGGATAAAAAGGAATCATTATCAAATTTCATCCAGTGGGCAATTGAAGTATTTTCGAAATTTTCAAATACAAGATTCAATTCTATTGAAGCTACAGCACTAAAAAATGATATCCATTCTCAGAAAATAATAGAAGGATTTGGGTTTAAAAAAGTTGGTGAATTAAAATCAGAAATATTTGAAGAAAACGAAAATAACTTTTTAGATCTTTGCATATATAGAAAAAACATTAAATACGATAAGGCATTTAAAACTAATTAGTTTCAAATAAAATTTTAGAAGAGAGGAGGTGAAGTTAAATGAATAGTTATAGTACGCCTATGATAACGCAGGTTAATAGTGTAGAGACTGAAGCTATAAAACCAGGAGTAGCAGTGCCAGTAATTGCAATATATGCGTTAGCTCTTACTACGGTTGCAGCTTCTGTGCAGTTTGCGGTTCAAATGGCAGCGGTGATGTGGAATGCTACTTGGGTATGGAATTACTAAGTTGAGATTATTAGAAATGGGATAAGAATAATTACATTCATTATCCTATTTCTATACATTTTAGGATGTGATATAGTTGATCGAAAATAATAAGAAAATATTAAAGTATTTTTTAAAGTATAAATATATGTATCTATTGTTGCTCATATGCATCGTTATAAATTCAATCGTTAGTAATGTGACAATGCTCTTAACAAAAAACATTATTGATAAATCTTTAATTGGTCTAGATAAAACATATCTTATTGATGGACTAGTAATGTTTATAGTGATATACATAATAAGTATTGTTGCCTATAACATAATATCAATCTTAAATGTTACTATTGAACAAAAGATATTGATAGATTTAAGGTCAAAAGTATTTAGGAAAATACTATTAAAAGAATTTTCATTTTTTATGGAAAAAAATGTAGGAGAAATAATTTACAGACTTATTAATGAATTGAGTGATATTATTACTTTTTTAATTAATACTTGTATTAAAACTATTATATCATTGGGTAATATTATATTTTTTATCATAATGCTTTTTTTGTTAGATATTGAAATTGCAAGTATTACTGTTTTATTTGTATTAATATTTTGTATATTTTTGTATATTACTGGAAGAAAATTTCTAAGATATGAAAAAAAAATAATTACTGAGTTCACAGAAACTAATAATATAATTACTGATATTTTAAGCAATATAAAAACAATTCTATATATGAGGATTCAAAATTATAGTAATAAAAAATTTTTAGAACAATTAAAAAAAATAGATTTATTATAAATAACTTCACAAAATTTAAAGTGCTATTGAATACGATTCTTACTATTATAAGTTATTTGCCAATGATGGTAATTTGGATATATGGTGGTTTTAAAGTAATAAATGGATTAATGACAGCAGGAACATTAATAGCGTTATGGGGATATTATCAGCAACTAATGATTCATATAGAGAGCCTAAAAAGTTTTAATTCTGAATATCAGAGATTTAAAGTAAACATGAATAGATTAAATGAAATAGTTGATTTTGAAAAAATAGATGAATTACAACAAGATATTAAATTAAATCAAATAAATGTTGAAAATATTGTTGTGTCTAATGTATCATTTAGTTATAATGGAAAATGCATTATAAGTGATTTCTCAGAAGTTTTTCAAAAAGGAGATATAGTTGGAATATACGGTGAAAATGGAAGTGGGAAAAGTACGTTAATAAATATTTTTAGTGGTTTTTGTAAGCCGGATGAAGGAATTATTAAAATAAATAATATTGATATTTCAGAACTTAAAGTTCACGAACTAAAAGATATTCTTTCGATAGTTCCACAAGATATACAATTATTTTCAACAACTGTATTAGATAATATATGTTTAGATTCTAAAATTAGTATTGATGAAGTTTTGAGTTTATCTAATAAAATTGGGTTTAAAGGAATTAATGAACAGTTTCTGAATAGAGTAGTATTAAATAAAGGCGCAAATTTATCTGGAGGTCAGAAACAAAAAATAGCAATACTTAGGGCTTTGATTCGTAATCCGAGTATATTAATTCTTGATGAAGCAACTTCTTCTCTTGATTTTGATTCTAAAGAAAAATTTTACGCATATATAAATACAATTAGAGACTCAATTATTTGTTTTATAATTTCACATGAAAAAGAAAGCATTAGCTTGACAAAAAAAATAGAATTAAAATTGAATAAAGAAAGGTTGTGTAAAGTAAAGATGAAAAAATAGCGTAGCTACATGTATAATTACACAATATTGTTCAGTTTTTCTTTAAAATTTAAAAAAATTGATTTAGAAAGCTTGTTTTAAACAAAAAATGGCATGCCGAAGGCACCTACAGAAATACTATTTTAAAAATTGTAGGTGTGTAAATAGAATATATTATCTTTTAAATTTAAGCAGATAGAAGCCAGTTACTAATATCTTTTTCATTAACTGTTATTCCAGCAACTTGTGCAGGAGTTAGGTTATTTAATGCATAGTGAGGTCTTAAAAAATTGTAATGAAAAATAAACATGGCTATCAGAGTATTTGCACTTTCAAATGATTTGAAGCCTCGTTTACGCTTATACCAATCTTTGAAAGTATCATTAAAAGCTTCTATCAAGTTGTTGGATATGTCATCTTTAAATGATTGAACTTTAATATGCCTAGAAGTATTAAAGATAGTTTTAGTTGCTAGATTGTATGAGCCAAGTCTATCAGTGACAATAGCTGATGGACATCCAAATTTACTTGCAGAATTAAACAATGCGAAAGCTTGAGAAGCATCTCTTGAAGGAGATAAATTAAAGCCTAGAACCATTCTGGTTTCTGAATCAATAATTAGCCAAAGATAATGTTTTTCACCATTAATAAAAACGACAGTTTCGTCAGCATGCCATTCATCAGAAGTACCTAAATCGAGATTTTTAGTAAGCCTATCGGCTATATTGAGGAAAATAGGAGCAAATTTTTTACACCAAGATGCAATTGTTACATGAGAGACTTTTATATCATAAGTTAACTTGAAGAATTGTGACATTCTTCGAGTAGAAGAACCATTTAGATAGTAAAGATTAAGTGCAGTAATAATTAAAAATAAAGGGAAACGCATTCTTTTAAAATCTATTTTTCCTTTAATTAATTCACAAGATGCAGACTGGATTTTGTTAGGTTTTGCAACATATATAGAATGGTTACATTTTTTAGAGTTGCAAGTAAAATGAGAGTAGTACTCATAATCGTGATGCAAATAAGTTCCACTGCCACAAACAGGACAACGAGGGTACCCTCTCAAGATACGATTTTTCTTTCTAGAACAATCATCCAGAGTAAACTGACGTCTGCATTCCTTACATTGATATTTTTGATTACCTGCCTTATCTTTACCAAAGCGATAAAGGTTATGACTATGGCATCTTGGACATGTAATTTTATTCACTAATTTGCACATAATTTCATCTCTCCTTCGGAGGTATTTTTGGTGTTGCTATATTTAAGATACTCTAAGGAGGGATGAAATTCAAATATCATATAACTTAACAGAACTTAAAGAAATTGGAGGAGATGCATTATGAATTCGACAGAAATAGCAGTACTTGTTTTATTTTCAATTTTTGGATTTTTTAATATGCTTATTGGCAATATAATTAAGAAAAAAAAATATGTAGAAATAATTTCTGGATATGATCCTAAATATGACGATAAGGATTATATAGCTAATTTATTTGGCACAAATATGTTCATATTAGGGTGTATCGAAATTTTTACTTCAATTATATATACAGCAATAATATTATTATCAGAAGACAAAAATATGCCCATATATTTTACTATTGCAAATTTATTAATGCTATTTTTTATATGTTTTAAAATGTATTATAATATGAGTAAGGATAGAAAAAGAAGGCGCAAGAATGTTTGAAAGTAACTTTTTATAAATCTATTTTATTTTAAAATAATTGTAAGCGTCAAAATTTTAGTACCTTTAATAACTTCAAAAATAGCATTAAAATATCCTAGTAAGGCAATTTATTAAGCTTTACTAGGATTAATTTATTTCCTATCTTTAATTTTCATGTTTTCAAGGATCTTATTAGACCAAGGCATAAGATTATCTAAGCTTTCGCTATCGGATACATCTATCTTTGATAGATTATCAAATAAATAAACCAAATACCTTTCTACAACTAATTTATTAGCCTTGGTAGTTTCAACAATACTATAAATATTGCTACATGCAGTTGCGCCTTTAGCCGTATTTGCAAACAAGAAGTTTTTTCTTCTTATAACAAAAGGCTTAATTGCTCTTTCAGCAGCATTATTATCAACTTCTAGGGAACCATCTAATAATACATTTTTTAATCCTGGTAAATGCTTTTTAGCATAATCAAGTGCTTTACCAAGCGGACTTCTTGGAAGAGCATCTTTTATTTCTCTTTCAACATAATCAATAAAATTATCTAGAATTGGAGTTAATTTTTCAGTTCTTAATATCACGTACCTTTATGAAGGTGAAATTCTTGCATATATACATATATATTTGTTTCTTTTTTTAGTGGGGGGGTTCACCTTTTCGCAAAATAACTAATTCTGCGTATTATTATCATCTTTCTATCAAAACACACGTTGAGTGCGTAGTATTGATGTCAAGGGTGGATAAATAGAAGGCTCAAAATGCTTATAAATAAAGGGGTTCCAGACATTGATCCTTTCTTTCGGCTGTTCTGCCTGAGATGATAATGTCAGGAAGCCCTTATTTTTGTTGTTTGCGGGAACATATCTATAGCCCTGAAAGTGATAGGGTTGAGTTGACAGGTTAGATAACGGGCTTTTTTTCATAGGGTTGAGGAGACAGGATAGATGTTTAATTTAGCTCAATTACCTTCACTGTTTTCTATTTCTTTCAATGATACCCCATCTTTTGTTTTCCATTGTGTTAGTCCGTTTACGTTACCACCAATGACAAAAGCAGCTGCATATGATGGACTATGGAATAAGATATTTTCTTGAAGTATTCCATTTTCATCTATTTTGGCTTTTTGCCTGCGTTCTTTAATACCAGGCGGAATACTTTCAGAATCTATCGTTTCAATATGACTACCTTGTAAAACTACAAAACCTTCGTTTGTTCGCTTACAACTTGCCTCGATAATTTTGCCACTTTTTCGACTTTTTCGTTTTAGAAAGAGTAGCAATTCTTCAGGAGTCTCAACATTAATTGTTATTTTAGGCTTATCTATGAGGGGTTCAAATAATTTGTGACCAAGAGCACCCATAACAATTTTGGCATAATCAATGAATTCTTCAAGTTCACTTTCCTTTTCTTCAGTTATATTACCTTGAGTGGGTTCAATTTCGTTTTTAAGAATATAGCGATTTGCTTCTTTAGCAAGAGTGCAAAATCGATTTTCAAGATAGCTTATCTCTGTAGGGCCAAATGAATTATTAGATGTAGTAAATACAACAGCCTCTGTCCAATAATC
>NZ_FQVG01000042.1 GCF_900129265.1 Caloramator proteoclasticus DSM 10124
TGTGAACAGAACTATAAATGAAATAGTTGAAGTTTCAATTTGAGGATTTATTCTTCCATCTTTTAACCCCTTGATTTTTTCTCCAAGATGGTATACCTTAGAGAAGTAGGTGAGCATTTGTTTTAAATAACGCTTGTTCATCTCAAAACATCCTTTCTATTAGGTTTGTAGCAAAATTCATTATAGAAAGGATGTTTTCATTTTTAAACCCTAAATTTTTTCCAGTAAAAATCGGAATTTACATATTTCAATTATTATTCATCTAAACCATTACATATCAAGGGGCTACGCCCTATTTATTTTTTAATCTGCGAAACTTCTGCCTCATACTTATTTTTCCCGCTTCTTTATTTTTTACGCCTCTTTATATATTACCCTGTTTCTTCCTGACTTTTTAGCATTATAAAGTGCCTCATCTGCTAAATCTATTGAATAGTCTATGTTGTTTTTATATTTTGTAACACCAATGCTAATTGTAAACTTTATATTCAAATTATCTTCTTGGTATGTGAAGGACTCTACTTTTTTTCTAAGTCTTTCTGCTATATTTAGGGCATCCCTTTTAGTTACACCTGTAATAACTAATAGGAACTCTTCTCCCCCAAACCTTATTGCATAGTCTCCTTCTCTTATGCCCTCCTTTAAAATATTAGATAAAGCCTTTAATACTTTATCCCCAACCATATGTCCATAAGTATCATTTATTCTTTTAAAATAATCTATATCTGCCATCATAAAATATGTGTCCACACTATCCTCATCAAGTTTAGATGATAACTGTTCCATCAAAAACCTCTTGTTGTATAAACCTGTTAACGAATCTAAATTAACTTTATCACTTAAATCTATTTTGTCCTTATTTAATCTTTCAATTATTTCATTAAATTTATTTTTAAATACTTCAACTTCCTTTATATTATCAAGCATACTATCTGAACTTTTTATTCTTGTTAGAGTTGTTATGCTGACTATTACTCTATTTATATATTTGTTTATTGATTCGGAAATTATATAGGCAAATACTATTGCCAAAACCACAGTTAAAAAGAAATATAGTGCAACCTTTTTAAATAGGTCATTCAAAAATTCATTTCTTATGTCCTGTCTATCTATTGTAACAATCATACTAAAATCTGTATTTTTTATTGGTTCTATTATGTCTTCCTTATATTTTTTATCCTCTTTAGACATCCTAAACAGATTCTTTCCAAAACTATCCTGTATGATTATATTGCCTAAACCAACTAAATTATAATCCTTCAAAATATAATCAAACTTTTTTGAATCAATATATCCAACAACTACACCATATCTTCCATCTTCTCTATATGGTGCTGAAAATGCAACATAATCTACTCCATCTTCTTCAATTACTGTGCAAAAGGAACCATTGTTAAATAAAAGACTTTCCTTAACATTTAAACTATCATATTTCTTATATAATGCTAAACTTCTTCTAACCTCTATAATCCATCCATCTTTATCTATATACTTAAGTTTAGTATATTCTTCTCTTGTTAACAAAAATCTTCTCAATACCCCTTCTATCTCATCTCTTTTATAGGTCTTTAAGTTATCCGAATTGGAAAGCAGCCTCATATCGTTTATATTCATTTCAACAAAGGCCTCAAGATATCTCTTGTTTCTATTTAGTACCTCTATTAAATTTTTTTCATCATTTTCTGTAAAAGTATTGGTTACTGATAAAAGAAAAGTAGACGAGAACATTATTAGCGGAAGTATAGAAATTGCTAATAAAAATAACGTTATAACTACCTTTAATCTTTTAAACATCTTAACCCACCCTAACCTTTGTTAATGTATCCGAAAAATTTGTTTATTTGAGATTTTAATCTACTAAATTCATATATTTTATAAAAGAATATATTTTTACCCTCTATCCTTTTCTTATTGTCAATAGAATCTATTATTTCTCCAATTACCTCCTGTACTTGATTTGCTATATAGTTTGCAATTGGAATGATAGAAATGATAATAAATACTAAAAACACAATAATCTTTAAAAGTATGTTCTTATAGAGTATATCCTTAAAATATTGATTGTTTATGTCGGCAACTAAAGTCCAGTCTGAGTTTTTTATTGGCAACATTATTTCAGGATTTTGATTGAAATTTTTATCTGCTTTTTTAATTAAGAACTTATCTCTACTGTCCATTATATATATCTCTGCAATTGCATCTAAATTGATATTATGAGTAAAAAAATCTACTGTATCCGTTGGCATATATGCAATACAAGTTGCATATACTTCTTGGCCTATTAAAAAATTCGATGCAAAGCACATATAAGCTGTGTTATCCTCTTCGTTTGTATAAAAGGCAATATCTCCGTGTTCAATTGCATATTTATCAAAATAATCAAGCTGTGCCTTTTTATATTCTCTTATTCTCCCATCTCTATGAACCTCTAAAACTTCACCATTCTTTTTTATAAATTTCATCTTCTGAAAATCATCTCTTACATTCATTACCCTCTTAAATACGTCTATTATCTCTTCCCTTTTAAGGGTTTTTACGTTATCAGATGTTGCAACTAACTTAACATCTTTAATATTAACCTCTACAAACCTTTCAATATACTTTTTTTCCTTTTCAAGCACGGATTGTATATTCCTTTTATCATTAGATATAAAAAAGTTAAAGGTATTATTGAAAAACAAAAATGCAAAAGTCAAAAGAGGTACCAGCGATGAAATCATTATCAATGTAATAACAAAAAACCTGATACTTTTTTTCATATATAGCTCTCCTCAAATTACCTTTGTTTAATTATATTATATCAATATTTTGTCAAAAAAACATTAAAGTTGTCGTAAAATTTTAAAATATACCTTAATATTTTATAATAAATACACAAAACCCCATAAAGGATTTATAGAATATAAATCCTTTATGGGGTTAAAAGTTATAAGTGATGAGGATGCCATTATTAAGATTTTTTTACTACTACCTTCTTCTCCCATCTTCCTGTTCTATAATAAATGTAATTTAGTGTGCTTCCTACTACCCATCCAATGCCTATAGACCACCAAACACCATTAATACCTATACTGCTTGAAAGATATTTTGCAAGGGGAACTCTAATTCCCCAAAGTGCAATTAGGCTCGTTATCATAGGTACCATTGTATCTCCAGAACCTCTTATTACACCTGACACTATGAACATAAAGGCAAATGTAAAATAGAACATACCAACTATTTTCAAATAATCAACTCCAAAGGCAACCACTTCTTTTTTAGAGTTAAATACACTTATAAGAGGTTTTGCAAATATTATCGCAAGGGAAGCAATTATAATAGAGAGCAAAACCCCTATTAAAAGCGTTCCTCTAAATCCCCTAACCACTCTATCCTTCTTATTTGCCCCTAAATTTTGTCCAGTAAATGAGGATACAGCAGCACTTAAACTCATTATTGGCATAGACATAAATGAGTCTATTCTTCCTGCTGCACCAAAGGCTGCCATTGCATCTACTCCAAATACATTTATAATTGAATTTAAAAATACCATAGCCAGCGATACCAAAGTCTGCTGTACTCCCATTGGTATGCCTATTTTTATTATTTTCTTTAATATTTCCCTATCTGATTTTATACTGTCTAATTTAATTTTAAACAGTTCGTGCTTTTTGTTTATGTAATTTACGCTGAAAATAAAGGAAACAGCCTGTGCTATAACTGTTGCAACTGCAGCCCCTACAACACCAAGCTTAAATACAAAAATAAATATAGGATCAAGTATTATGTTTATAACTGTTGCTATCATTAAGAAGTATAAAGGCGTCTTTGAATCCCCCATACCTCTTAATATTGCTGCAACTCCATTATATCCAAACATAAACACCATACCTAAAAACATTATTATTAGATATTTATTTGAATCATTCAAAATAGAAGCTGGTGTATTTATTAAAATTAATACAGGCTTTGAAACGATTACCCCTAAAATTGTAACTATAACAGAAGAAATTAGTAAAAAATAAAGTGTTGTATTTATTGACTTTTTAACATTTTCATAATCCTTAGCACCAAAGTATTGGGAGATAATAATACTACTACCCATAGTTACTCCCATAATTAGTGAAATGAGCATAAATAGTATTGGGAAGCTTACTGTCACTGCTGCAAGCCCCTTTTCCCCAACACCTTTACCTACCCAAATACTATCTACGGTATTATAAAGAGTTTGAAGAAGATTTCCTAAAAGCATTGGTATTGCAAAATATATTATTTGCTTTATCTCATTTTCCTTCGTTAAATCCCTCAAATTTATCTCCTCCTTTGTACTTATATATTATATATCAAAATATTAAGTTGAAGTAATATAAAAATATATAATTAGTTCTGTCTACCGAAATATCCATATAAAGTTACAAACTATAATGCAGCTTATTATATGTGCAATTAAAGCTACTATTAGAGCGTGCCTTATTTTCTTGACTCCGATACTTCCAAAGTATAAAGATATTGTATAAAAAATTGTCTCACTTGAGCCCATTATAAGAGCTGCGATAACCCCTTCTGTTGAATCAACTCCATAGGTCTTCATTATATCTGTCATAACCGATATAGCTCCACTTCCAGATAAGGGTTTTATTAAAATCATAGGAACTACTCCTGAAGGTATATTAAGCAAATTATTTATTGGTGTTAGCAATTTAATAAATAAATCAAGAGCACCTGAACGTCTAAATACATCTATTGCAAATATCATTGTCAAAAGAAATGGAGCTATATTAAAAACAGTTTTAAACCCGTCCTTTGCACCATCAACAAAAACTTCATATACTTTAATACCCTTAAACATTGAATATATAAGCACAAATAAAATAAAAGCAGGTACAAAATATATTGAAATCATTTATACCACCTTCTAAATATTGCTTCAATAAATAGTGCTATAAATAGTGTTAATATACTAACTGCAATTGTAGGGCCTATTATGCTTGATGGAGAAGAGGAACCTAAATTAGCCCTTATTGATATTACTGTTGCTGGAATTAGCTGTATGCAAGCACTATTTATAATAATGAATTTAATCATATAATCCGATGCAGTATCCTTTTTAATGTTAATTTTCTGCATCTCCTCCATAGCTTTAATTCCAAAGGGAGTTGCCGCATTTGAAAGCCCCAGCATATTACTTGCAATATTCATTACTATAAAGTACAGAGCCTTTTTATTTTTGTTTTCAAGATTTGGGAAAAGAATTTTCATAGGTAATCTTAGCATTGCATAAAATAATTCTATAAGTCCTGATTTTTCGCAAAGTTTCATTATGCCCGACCATATAGCCATAATACCAAGAAGGCTAATACAGAGCTTTACAGAACTTTCTGCCGACTGTGCGATTATATTTGTAAAGTCAACTGGATTATAAAAAAAACTAACCAATATGCCAAATATAATCATTAAAAACCATATAATATTAACCATTTTATACTCCTATAACGTGTTCTCCTTAAAAATATATACGAATCTTAACAAAATTAGTATTTATTTTTATTGACAAAAATTTTGACTTATCTTAAAATTAACATAACATTAACCACCATTTACATAGACTATGTTAATATATAATTAGAAACCTCAAAAATTAACGGGGGTGGTTTGGATGATTTTAAAGCCAATGGAAGTTAAAAATCTAAAGAGAGGAAAATGGATCGACGTTGAAGTATATGATGGGGACGTGCGTGTACTCCGTAGAAATTACTGTGGTGTCTATGAATTATTCCATAGGGATAATCCAAGAAAAATAGAATACTTTGAAGACCTTCAACTTTTTAAGATAAGATATGGAACACTCATAAAAAAATTCCCACTTACTAACATATCAAAACAAAGGCTCGAAATATATAAAGTAGCAGAACATTTAGATTTATCCTCACTTCTAAAATGGTTTTCCACGTATGGTATAGTTGATTTAAAAAAATCAATAAACATCGATGGTCTTAAAATAGATTATTATATATGGTCATCGGATGCAGATGCTTGTAATTGTGAGTTCCAAATTATTGAAAGTAAAGATGGATATACCATAAATATATCTAAAGAGCCTTATGAGAAAATTAAAAGAGCCTCATAATATATATGTAGATAAAGAATCCCCCAAGAAGGAGTTACTCTTTCTTAGGGGATTATCTATTTATAATAAAACTTATGCTTTTTATTTGTTACTTTTTATAAATTCAATTGCCTCCTCCCTTGAGTTTATTTTGTTTCTAAATATAAGCTCATTTGTCCTTTCTAATATTTCCCCAACCCTTGGCCCTTCAATGTTTAAGATGCTACATACATCCTCACCAGAAATAAAACTATCCTTCTTATTTATATAATCATAATATCTATCCATCAGATTTATAACATATTCATAATATTTATCGCTTTCTCCGTTTTCATCAAGAAGGCTTCTTGTAGCAAGTACATCATATAAGGATGCTATTAATACCGATGGTAAATTTATACCAAAATCCTTTATTAACTTATATAGTGCCTTGTCACTTGCTCCCTGCTTAAAAAGTCCAAGTATCCTCATATGCCCCTTTATAACAGATTTAATCAATGCTGCCTTTGAATTAGACATAGGAAGCCTTTTTAATATTGAGTTAAATTCATCAATTCCCGTAACATCGTGTCCTTTAAATGTTATTTTTCCATCTATATCCTTAAAAGCCTTTACTTTGCCTATGTCGTGTAAAAATGCCGCAAGCTTTAAAACTTCTAATCTTTTGGAGGTACCAATATTCTCCTCAAGATACTCTTTTATCTTGTATCCCCATTTAGTATTGTAAAGTTCTTGGTACCTATCCTCTAAAAACTTAAGTGTTAGAGTTGAGTGGGTATAGGCATCAACAAGATGATACTTACATTTACCTATCCTTTTCATTTCCTTCATAATAGGAAATATTTTTTCTATAACCCCTATATCGTCTAACATTTGTATATAATCATAACTATTTTTAAACTTTAGTATTTTAAAAAGTTCATCAACTATTCTCTCACCCTTTATAACTTCTATATATTCTACATCCCTATTAAACAATTCTATAGTCTCATCATCAATATTAAAACCTAATTCTCCTTTTAACCTGTATGCCCTTAAGATTCTTAAGGCATCATCCTTTATAATATTTTCTGATGTGTGCCTTATTATCTTCTTCTTAATATCCTCAATGCCCCCAAGTACGTCTATATATTCCTCATTAACTATATCATAGGCTATTGCATTTATTGTAAAATCTCTGTTTTTTAAATCCTTCTCTATGTTCTCTCCCTTAAAATTTGAAAAATCAAAAACCATCCCATCTACAACTACCCTGTATACATCATCGTGTAGTTTAATCAATTTTCCATTTGTGTTTTTACTAAAATATTCTGCCACCTCCATATAACAAGAAGTGGTAAAATCATAGTCCTGTACTTCTCTATTTATCAAAATATCCCTTACAGCACCACCAACTAAATATATAGGAATATTGTTTTGCCTGCTGTATTGCTTTATTATGTCTAAATACATCATAATCATCTCCTACTTTCTGTCATAGTATTCTCCTAAAAATGCACTGTTTTTGGTTATAAAACCTCTTTTAGATAATTCATCTAAGTAATACTTTAAATCCTCTATATCCTTTATTTTATCCCTATTTACCTTAGTTAATATATTTAAAAGGTCAGTTGTATAAATTGGCAAAAACTTTTCTATCTCTTGATACACTTCTTCATACTTTTTATCCCTAAAACTTAATAGCTCGTCAAATGGATTTTGAGTATGGCTGGTTGTTGTGTGTGAAAGTCTTATTCTAACAGGTACTGTTCTTCCAAATAGAGCCGAGGATATAAAAACATCCCCACTTCTCAAATATGGTAGTCTTTTTGCTTCTTCATTTGTTATATCCGTCTCTTCCTTTATTGTTGCAATGTCCGATGCCCTTACTGTTCTAAACACAAGCTTTGTATTCAGCTGTGCTGTAACCGTTTCATCAAGGAGTGTCGGACGCTGTGTTGCAAGAATTAAAAACACTCCATATTTTCTACCTTCCTGTGCAATCTCCTTTATTATTGACTTTGATGGTGTATCATATCCCTTTGGAGCAAAATTATGGCTCTCATCAAAGGCTATTATAAATGGTGGGAAAAAGTCCTTCTTCTCACCTCTTTGAACAGAATCTCTATAATCCCTTCTCTTATGATAAATGTTTGAAATTAAATAGGTTGAAAACACATTTAATAACTTAATAGGGCCTTGTACAACTGCAATTTTTCCATCCTTTAAACACTTTTCTACTCTTGTTATATCATTTGTAAATATACCATCCTTATACAATCTTTGTAATCTCCACAACACACCATTAACCGATTGAGGTGGTAAACTTCCAAACTCTCTATATACCTCAATCATTTCATCGAACTTCCCTGCATCCATATCGTCATCGCATTTTGCCTTTCTATCTAAAATCTTTTTTTCACTTCCTATCTCAAGTGCCTCCTTCAATAGAGATAATCTCCTCTCAAAGGAGAAATAGGTATCCTTATTCTTATGCACCTGCTCTATTACATTAGTCATTGAATCAGTCAACGTACCTGCAGATGCTGCTCCAATAAGATTTATTAAATCCCTATTAGTTAAGTTATCAAATTTTACACCTACTGCCTTTCCTATCTCTAAGCATTCAAATCTATCAATAAAATCATATTGATATTTAATATCTATATCCTTTTGGTTCTCTCTAAAATTCATTTCAAAATGGGGATCAAGTACAACTGTTGGTATATTTTTCTTCATCAGTTCCTCAAGTATAACCCTAAGGCCAAAGGATTTTCCTGAACCTGAACCTCCAAAAATACCTATGTGCGGATACTGCTGCATTGAAGCTATGTCAAATATAAAGGGAACACCATTTTGATTTATGATTTTTCCATCTTGATATAATAAAAATCTATCTTTAAGTTCATCCTCCATTGTATCGTAGAGCTCCTCAGAACTTTTTATAACCCCAAGTACAAGTCCTGATTCAAGTTTTGACTTTAAAAGTAGGTCCTTGACCTCATCAAACTTTGGTACTCTAACCTCAGAACCTACCTGTATAGGATATTCTGCTTCTACCATAAGCCTTACCTTTGCTATATAAAGGGTATTTTCATCTATACTGTACCCTAACGCTTTCAATGAGGCAATCACACTTTTATCCACAAAATCCCCATTTATATCAAGCGGAATAAACCTGTTATATGCACTGGTTTCTACAACTTCGCCTCTTAAAAGTCCCTGTCTTTCATCATTTATAACAAGTATTTGATTTATTTTAAATGGTGTTTTATCTGAAACAACAAATACTTCCTGCTGATTGGTAATTCCAACAACCTGCATAATTAATACCCCCTCTTATTTCTCTTTGGATTAAAGTAAACTTCTACAACTTCTTTATCTAAATAGCCATCTATTAGAGCCTTTAACTTTTCATCTGTAACCTTTGTTTCAACATCAACTAAATCAATCAAATAAGGAATTCCCCTTGATTTACTAAATGTAAGTGTATATATTAAACTCAATATACCTTCTGATACAGCCTCCTGTTCCTTTAAAAAATCAATTCCTATAGCCTGAGGATCATCTGAAAACCTTGCATAAAAACTTTTAATGCCACTATCCTTTTTTCTGGTTTTTATTTCCTTTTTCAAATATAGATACTCACCTTCGCTTAACATATTAAAGAGTATCTCCCTATCATAGATAAACTCATCATAAAGTTGTCCATCTTTTATAAGTATCTCACCAATATCCTTTGTTTTTACTTCTTCTGTTATCCCTACTATTATTTTATTTTTATAAAGAGCAGATTTTTTGAGTTCATCCCATTCATAGGGACAGTCTATTTTATAATGAAGTAAAGAACCATCCATAAAAATAATATTAGCCTCACAATTATTTATGGCATCCATTGCTGCCTTAATTTCCATTTTAGACATTGTTGCTCTTCTTTTTATTGCATCCTCATCTTGAGTCATATTTTCCTCTAATAAAGGTGTATAAATATCTTCATACTCCGCCTTATATCCCTTTGTACAAAGTGCCACAGCTCTGATTAATGAAATATAGTGGGGATATAATCCACCAAAATTATTTATACTACCATCAACAGCAACAACACCTTTATCACAGGAAACAGCCCTTAATTCCTGTTCATTTAATTTTTTTGATTTTTTTATTGTAGCAATATCGTTTTTTATAAGATACTCCTTTATATTATTTCTATCTAATCCTTTATTTTTATCCTTTAAAATAGAATTTAAATTTTCCAATTTCTTCTTCAATTCATCAAACATAATACATTCACCTCTTTAAAATATTCTACACTAAATTCATAATATTTGAAATAAGGGACAAAATAAAGGTAAGAGCTTACCAAATTGTTAATTAAAATATTTTATTAAATTAATTAGAAAAATTAAGTTAAAGTCATTGACTTTTAATGGTAACTTTGTTATTATCTAATTAAGAAATGTCGAAGATTGTTGAAGGAGGTAGTACATATGAAGTCCACAGGAGTAGTTAGAAGAGTAGACGAACTTGGTAGAGTAGTTATTCCAATCGAACTTAGAAGAACACTCGACATAGCTGAGAAGGACGCACTTGAAATCTATGTTGACGGAGAAATGATAATCCTTAAGAAGTATCAACCAGCTTGCATATTCTGCGGAGATGCAAGAGATGTTGTTAACTTCAAGGGAAAAAATATCTGCAAAAACTGCTTAGCTGAAATAAAGGCTGAATAACAATATAGGTGCCACCCAGGTGAAATGTGACATTTTTCAAATAATATATAATGTCACATTTCACCTGGGTGGCACTTTTTTATTCTATAGTGTATTTATAAACCTCTGATTTTTTAAGTCCTCTTTCCTTTGCTACCTTCTTGATTGCATCCTTTTTGCTCAATCCTTCATCTATGTATTTTTGTATATGTTCGCCTATATCTATATCACTAAATTCTTGTCTTTTTTCCTCTTCAATTTCCTCTTTGCTTTTTCCCTCTAAAACTAACACATATTCTCCCTTTGGTTCTTTTTCTTTATAAACTTCTATAGCTTCAGATAAGTTTAATCTTTCTATCTCCTCATATCTTTTTGTAAGCTCTCTACAGAGGGATATTTTTCTATCTCCAAAATATTCATATAGGTCACTTAAAGTTTTTACAAGTCTATGTGGTGCCTCATAGAATATTATTGTTCTTGTTTCATTCTTTAGAGACTCAAGTCTCTCCCTTCTTTGTTTTCCTTCCCTTTCTAAGAAGCCTTCAAAAACAAACCTTCTTGTTGAAAGACCTGAAACCACAAGGGCATATAAAAAGGCAGAGGCACCTGGAACGTGTACAATATTTATATAATTTTCAATAGCAAGTTTAACCAAATCCTCACCAGGGTCTGAAATACCTGGTGTTCCTGCATCCGTCACAAGAGCTACACTCTCACCTTCTAACAATCTACTTATTATTTTAGGTCCCATCTCATATTTATTATGCTCGTGGTAGCTAACAAGTGGTTTTTTTATTTCGAAGTGGTTTAGTAGTTTTAATGTCTGCCTTGTATCCTCCGCTGCTATAAAATCAACTTCCTTTAGTGTGTTTATAGCTCTAAAAGTAATATCATCAAGATTACCAATTGGGGTTGCAACTAAATATAGTGTCCCTGCCATATTTAACACCTTCCGTATATATTTAAAATTTCTTGTGTATAAGTTCCATCCTCATTATATACATAAAGAGGTTCTTCTATCTTTAAAAAATCTCCTCCACATTTCACAGCCTCAATTAAAACCATTGTTGGAGCCTTATTTACCTTAGGATGAACAAATCTAATCCTTTTTGGAGTAAATTTATTATTATTTAATGCAATTATTATATCCTTTAACCTCTCTGGTCTATGTATCATATAAAAACGTCCTCCACCCTTTAAAAGCCTCGAAGCAGAAAAACAAAGTTCATCTATATTTATTAGAATTTCGTGCCTTGAAATTGCCTTTGTATCCGACATATTTAATATACCTGATTTTCCTTTTTTATAGGGTGGATTTGAAATAACAACATCATATTCATTTATTCCAATGTAATTATAGCAGTCTTTTATATCCCCTTCAAATATTGTTATTTTTTCACTTAGCCCGTTTAATTCTACACTCCTTCTTGCCATATCTGCTACATCCTTTTGTATCTCCACTCCAACAATATCTTTTGGTTCATATTTTCCATATACAAGAAGGGGTATTATACCTGTTCCTGTCCCCAAATCAACTACCCTATCCTTCTTTCTAACTACCGCATAGGATGATAATAAAACAGCGTCAATTCCAAAGCAAAAATAGCTTGGATTTTGTATTATTTTAAGTCCCTTTAACTCTAAATCATCCAATCTTTCACCAGTCTTTAGCATATATCCTCCTTTTATTTTAGTGCTTCAATGTAATTTTTCAAATCCCTCTTTTCCATAAATCCTATGTGTACAGTTTCAATATTAAATTCTTTATCTATTATAACAGTTGTAGGTATTCCTGTCACACGGTATAATGCTGCTACATCAGTTTTTTCATCTAAAAGTGGTTTTATTTTGTAGTTCCTTTCATTTAAAAATGCCTCAACTGTTTTTTTGTCTTCTCCTACATTTACGAAAACAAAAACTACATTGCTATCATTCTTATACTCATCAACTAATTGAATAAAGCCTGGAAACTCTGCCTTACAAGGAGGACACCAAGTTGCAAAAAAGTTTACTATAATTGTTTTACCTTTATAATCTGATAATTTTATTTCTTGTCCTTCTATATTTTTTAATGTAAAATCTATTGCCTTGTCATTTGCCACAACATTTTCTTCTACTTGTTCATTTTGATTTTTATTATTTGTATTCTTTGGAGCCTTTGAATTTATTGAACATCCTGATAAAAATAATATACTAACTACCAAAATAATTGAAACTATTTTTTTCATCTTAAAAACCTCCTAAAATATTTGTTAAAATATATAGTTTTCCTGTAAATAATAAAATACCAGTTAATATTAATATTACCCCTGAAACTATTTTAATTACATTTGCCTTTTGCATAACAAATTTTGAAAAGGCTCTGGATTTGTTTATAAATATTGAAAAAATCAAAAATGGTATTAAAAGCCCAAGTGAATACACAAATAGATAATATGCTCCTTTGATACTTGACTGTCTACTTGCTGCAAGCATCAAAACACTTGATAGTATAGGACTAATACAGGGAGTCCAACCAAGCGATAGACTTACTCCAAGCAAAAAGGAAGAAATTAAACTACCCCTTTTTATTTTAAAATCAATCTTTACTTCTCTATTTAAAAAATCTAATTTAATTACTCCTAAATAGAATAATCCCATAAATACTATAAATACACCTAAAATTTTGTTAAGTAATTGCCTATTTATTAATAAAAATCTACCTATACTCCCCGATAGAGCACCAAGACTTGTGAACATTAATGTAAAACCTATCATAAAGGCTATGGTATTGATAATAGTGTTTTTCTTATTTGCCGCTTCCCCTGTTATATAGCTTAAATAGATTGGTATTAAGGGTAAGAAACAGGGAGATAAAAAGGATAAAACCCCTTGTGTAAATACCAATACAGTTGATAACCTTTCCATACAACACCTCCAGTAAAGCTTTATATACCCTTATATGGTATATCTATATATTATCATATTTATATTTCTTTATCTATATTCATTTAATTATAAAAAGTTTTTATTATATAAAATAATAGGCAGGTATTTAATAATATCTCGCTGTTTAAAAAGTTAGCCCCATGAAGGGTTTCAATAGGCTCTTTCATGAGTTTTAGCAAATCTTGCTTTTCGACTTTAAAAAAGTCCGTAATTCGGCACAGGATGTGCCGAGCCGAGCAGTCATCAGGACGATGACATTGCGAGGGTAGGACTTTTTTAAATAAAGAAAAGCTTAGATTTGCTTAACGAAATGAACCGATGCCCAAGAAATCCTTCATGGGGCTAATCAATATATAACTTTTTAAACAGCCTGAAGTATTTAACAATACCTGCCTATTATACACATAGTATGAATACAAATATAAAAAGGCCTTGTTAGGCCTTTTTACTATGTAGATTATTCTTGAACTGGAGCTCCTACTGGGCAAACATTAGCACAGTTTCCGCAGTCGATGCAAGCATCAGCATCAATAACGTAGATTGAATCTCCTTGGCTTATGCAGTTAACTGGACATTCTGAAGCACAAGCTCCACAGTTTACGCAAGCGTCAGTAATCTTGTATGCCATAAGTTTCACCTCCTGAAAACTTCTAATGCTATTTTATCACGTTTTTTTTAATCTGAAAAGTATTACTTAGGCAAAATATAGCCATTATTCCTCTAAAAGGCTGTTAATATCTACATCAGATTCCTCTAATTCTTCAATTTCTGATTTAATCTCATCATCAGATATCTCTCTATGTTCATATTGTCCCTCGATTAGTTCTATATTATGTACAGAATATGTTTTAATTTCAACATCATCTGGAGTTTTTAGCTTAACCTTAACACTTTCTCTTATTATGCTGTTTTCCATAACCTCTCCTTCTCCATCAGGAGTTTTTACAATCGAACCTACTACAGGAGTTATTTTTCTTATCTCCTCATAGGTCTGCTGCTCATAGTTTAAGCAACACATAAGTCTTCCACATACTCCTGATATCTTAGAGGGATTTAAAGATAGGTTTTGTTCCTTTGCCATCTTTATAGAAACAGGTTCAAATTCACCTAAGAAGGTTGCACAGCACATAGGTCTTCCGCAAGGGCCAAGACCTCCAACCATCTTAGATTCATCTCTTACGCCTATCTGCCTTAATTCTATTCTTGTCCTAAATATTGCTGCTAAATCCTTTACAAGCTCTCTAAAGTCTATTCGTCCATCTGCAACAAAGTAAAATATCACCTTGTTATTGTCAAAGGTATATTCTACATCAATTAGCTTCATAGGAAGACCGTGTTCTTGTATTTTCTTTAGGCATATTTGAAATGCATCCTCTTCCTTTGCCTTGTTCTGAAGATTTTTTAATTTGTCCTCCTCCGTCGCAACTCTAATCACCTTTTTTAAAGGTGCAACTATTTCATCCTCTGTTACTTCCTTTTTTCCAATAACAACCTCACCAAACTCAATTCCTCTTGCTGTTTCTACTATTGCATAATCACCTTTATTTATATCAAGTCCGTCTGGGTCAAAGTAATAAATTTTACCTGCCCTTTTAAATCTTATGCCAACTACAGTAACCATATTAAACCTCCTGTAAATCTAAAAGTAGCACCGTTATAGCCATTTGAAAATTAGCATTCTTATCTATGTTACCCTTTGCACTTAAAAATAGTTCTAAGAATTTATTTAATCTCTCGTGTGAAAACACACCACTTAAATTCCTTATAACATCTATCTTATCGATATTCAAGCAGTAGTCTTCCCTTAGTGTATTTTTAAAGACCGATATATCCCTAAGAAGAGTTATTATTATATCAAAAACAGAATCTATATTACCTTTATTTTCTGTAAAGAAGTCCTCTATCTTTATAAAATCTAAACTGTTAAATTGAGCCATCCTTGAAAATATATTAATTGTTTCATCCCTTAATATTTGATATTTGCTATCAAGCATTTTAAGGGCATTTCCTATAATTCCATCACTTAAATTTGAATATAGTTCCGCCTTTTGTTCATCAACATTTATACTCAATAAATATTCCTTAACCTTACTTGTTAGTATTCTATTTAATTTGTATATTTGGCATCTTGATTTTATTGTATCAAGAATTAAATTAATATTTTCTGCAAGCATTATGATAGTGGTGTTAAGGGGTGGTTCCTCTAATGTTTTTAAAAAAGCATTTTGCCCCTGAACAGTTATCAAATCTGCTCCCTTTATTATTACAACCTTTTTATCACCCTCGTAAGGCTTTGTATTTATCTTTTCAGTTAGATTTCTAATATCATCTACTCCTATGCTATTTTTAGGGGAAATAACTATAACATCAGGATGATTATTATTCTTCACCCTAACACAATTTAAACATACACCACAGGGTTTGTTTTCTCCTAAGCATAAAATATATGATGCCATAAACCTTGCAAATATGCTTTTGCCCACACCATCAGGACCCGTTATTATAAACGAATGGGCAAGCATGCCTTTATCTGCTGTTTTTAAAAAAAGCTCAACTTGAGCATCCTGCCCCATAACATTAATCATACAATCACTCCATTATATCCTTTCAAATCTTTCAACATCAATAACAAAAACCGTTGCTCCTCCTATTGTAACTTCTACAGGCGTTGGAACAAACACTCCCGTTGAACCTACAATAGGTGATGGCATAGAAACAGCTCCCTTTCTTGTTTTACAAACATCCTGTATTATAGATAATACACTATCTACCTTTTCCTTTTCAACTCCAATTAACAAAGTAGTGTTACCAGCCTTTAAAAATCCCCCTGTCGTCGCAAGCTTTGTAACTTTATACCCATTGTCTATCAATTCCTCTATAAGCTCAAATGAATCCTCATCGTGGACAATAGCAATTACAAGTTTCATAATTATTCCTCCCTTAATAAATTCTCAACTATCCCTATAATCTTATTATGTATAAGGTTAACGTCTAAAGTTGCATCAATCTCAAAGACATTTTTTCTTTTTCCCTTTAGTCTATTATACCCTTCATATACCTTTTTGTGAAACTCTATTTTTTCCATTTCCAACCTGTCAAGTTTTCCGGAATTTTTCTTCCTCTTTATTCCCTCCTCTGGTGTCAGCATAAGGAGAAAAACCGCATCTGGAACTAATCCTCTTGTTGCTATATTGTTTATTGCCTCGATTTTTTCTTCACCTATTCCCCTTGCATAACCTTGATAAACTATCGATGACTCAACAAATCTATCACAAATAACGACTTTTCCTTGTTCAATATTTGGAAGTATAAACTCCTTTACAAGCTGTGCCCTTGATGCTGCATATAAAAGAGCTTCACATATATCATCCATCTCTTTATTTTCCACATCAAGAATTACATTTCTAATCTTCTCCCCAATTGGAGTTCCCCCTGGCTCTCTTGTTAAAACTACATCAAATCCCTTTGAAATTAAATACTCTTTAAGTAGATTTATTTGAGTTGTTTTCCCTGCTCCATCTGGCCCTTCAAATGTTATAAATATTCCCTTCAAAAAACATCACTCCTTAATAACAAAAATATACTCTGCATTTTCATCACTTATTCCGTTAAAGGTTATTTTACCTCTATTTTGTTCTACAAAATCTATTATATCATCAGTTATTTCCTCACCCGGCATAAGAAGAGGGACACCTGGTGGATATGGAACAAGCATCTCAGCACTAATACGACCTACCGCCTCTTTAAGAGGTAATCTCTCTTTTTTGCTATAATAAGCCCTCCTCATATTTATTCGGACTTTATAATCCTTCTTTAAAAAAGACTGCCTTTTATTTTCACCTTGTATAAATTTATTTTTAATATCTAATAGTGCAGTATATAGATATTCATAATAATCTTCCTTGTCAAACATACTTCCTATTAAAACTATATTATTATCATCAGACATCTCAACTTGTATTTTGTACTTATTTCTTAATATTTCATTTAGATTATGTCCACCTATATTGGAAAAGATAACTATTCTTGTTGCATCTATATCATTAATTTTATGCTTTCCTATCCCTTCAATGCCCAATGTCTTATAACCTATTAAATTAAGCCTATTTCTTAATTTATTTGCATAATATATTGTTTTTTCTACAAGTTCCCTACCCCTTCTATTCATTATACCTATTGCTGTATCAATAGAGGACATTAAAAGATATGATGGACTTGTTGTTTGGAACATATTTAGCATAAATTTTATACCATCAATGTTATCTATATTTACGTTTAAGATTGAACACTGGGTTAATGCTGGAGTTGTTTTATGAAGACTGTATACTGCAGCATCTGCACCAAGTTCAATTGGATCCTTTGGTAAGTATGTAGAGCATTTTAAGTGGGCTCCGTGGGCAGAATCTATTAGTACGTAAATATTCCTCTTTTTTGCCTCTTTTATTACTTTTTCTAAATCAAAGCAGGTACCATAGTAGGTTGGATATGTAAGAACTATTGCCTTTGCGTCTAAATTCTTATCCATTACATCTATTATTTCTTCAACATCTAATGAGACAGGTATGTTAAATTCTTCATCTATAGTAGGATTAACATACACAACTTCTAAATCCCCTAAAATACAGGCAGAATATACTGACCTGTGGCAATTTCTCTGTATTATTATTTTCTCCTTTGGATTTAAAAGGCCCAAAATCATACTATATATTCCTGCTGTTGAACCGTTAACTAAAAAGAAACTATGTTTTGCACCATAAAATTCAGAGGCTCTCTGCTGAGCTTCTTTTATTATCCCTGTTGGTACGTGAAGATTATCAGTACCAAAAACTTCTGTTACATCTATTGAAAATAAATTTTCCTTTAAAATTTCAAGTTCATTGAAATTAAGTGTATTTCCTTTATGCCCAGGCATATGAAATCTAATGTCAACTTCCTCTTTATATTTTAATAGATCATCTACTAAAGGCAATTTTACTCCTCCCTTAAGTTATTATATTATATTATAACAAAAATATAAAAATATAATAAAGCAATACTATTACATAATTTATTAACAAATGTCAAAAAATAATATAAAAAGTTTGAGGAGTGGTATTATGAGTAAAACTATAATCCGTGAACTTGTCACTGGATATGTTGAAAATTTAAAGGAAAGGATATCTTCAATTGTTAGGGAATTATATAAATTAAGTGATGGCTCAAATTGTGAAAATATAGCCTATAACGAACTTATAAAGCTTCTAAAGGATGAAGGATTTAATGTAATAGAAATACCTGATATTAAAAATGCATTCATTGCAAAGTACGGAAGCTCTGCTCCTAATATTGCATATATTTGTGAATATGACGCTGTAGATGGTCAAGGATATATAAATGGACATAATATACAATGCTCTATGAATGTATTAGGTGCTATAGGGTTAAAAAGAGCTGTTAATGAAATCGGTGGCAGCTGTACTGTTTTTGGATGCCCAGCCGAGGAAAAGGAGCCTATAAAGATAAAAATGCTTCAAAATAATCTATTTAGTGATGTAGATGCTGCCTTATGTGCACATCCTTATACCAAAACATTAGAGAGTGGTTCTTCTTTATCTATGCTTATTTCAAGTTTACAATTTAAAGGTTCTGCATCATCTGCCCTTGTAAACTTTGATAAAGGAATAAACCCTATAACTCCTGCTGCAATAACAATAACAAATATTGAAACAATTAAATCTAAATATAAAGAACACATATACATAAACTACACATTAACCGACTGTCTTGATGATGTATGCTCTATAGCTGAAAAAAGCTGCGTTAAGGTTTTAATTAAATCAGATCAAGACAGGTTAATAGATTTTATTCAAGATGATATACTTGATATAGCAAGGCTCTATTCAAAAATATATAGATGCGATTTTGAAAACAACACAATAGCAAGATATGTTCCCTTTAAAACACACCAGGAACTTTCAAAGGTATTTTGCCATAATCTAAAGGAAAAAGGAATTGTTGATATACACGGACCTATGATTATGAGCCAAAGCTTAGACATATCAAATTTAAGCTATAAAATACCCTGTATTCACCCTTATATAGGTATCACAGAGGATAATGTAGAATATTATACAAAAGAGTTTGCAGATGCAACTATTAAGGATTTTGCATTAGAACAAATGATAAAGGCAGCAAGTTCCCTCGCCCTTACTGGAATAGATATAATTGAAAATACAAAAATAATAAGCCACTAACTTGCTAGTGGCTTTTTCTTCATTATATTGTTTATTTTATTTATAAAATTTGTGCTTGGTTCAAAACAGAAACTATAGACCTTGTTATCTAATTTGTATATAACTCTATATAGATTATGCTTCTTGGTTGAGATACAATATTCCTTATATTCAATATCATCACATATCTTATCTATAACCTTCTCAACCTTCATTATACTCTTTATATCAATACTTAACTCAACTTTTCTTCTATTTCCATCAAATCTTTCTATAATTAGTTCATCATCTATTATTTGATATCTGTAACGTCTGTTGCATTTTTTCCATATCTTAAGCTGTAAAAATATTAGAAGTAAAACTATAAGATACAATGCATAGTGAAAATTATTTAAGTATTTTTTTAAATCAGTTAGAACAACTGCAAAATTAAGTACACATAAAAAAGTTATTATACCAAGTATAAACTTTGCAAACCTCTTTTGTTTGTACTCAACTATTTCTCTGTATAAATACCCCATAAATATCTCCTTCTCTCTAAGTTTAACAAAGAGATTATATGACATATCTTAAAATAATGCCACATTCAAAAGAGGCTAAAAAATCAAACCTTCTTTTAAAAAACGCTATTAATGAAAACTGTTAGGCTTAATTATAGTTATAAATAGTTTATCTCACTTTTGTTTAGCTTTTCTCAATATAATGATTGTCTATTGTTTGACAATCATTATATTATTATATTTCAACATACTTTATAGTTTGTTATAAGTCCATATTCCCATAAAATATACAACTTAATATTTGCTTCATTTCATCAAAGTTAACTTTTACAGGATTCACCCTTGTTGAACCCTTTAAAGAATTCTCTGTAAGTTCATCTATATTTTGAAAAAATTCTTTTTCATCTAATCCTAAATCTTTAAAAGATAGAGGTATATTTAAATTTTTGTTTAGCTCTACTACCTCTTTTATAAAGTCTTTTGTTCCAATTTGAAGTGAAAGATACTTAAGCCTTTCTTTTACCTCTTCATCCTTTGAGTTAAACTTTAGAACATAGGGTAGGCATACTGCGTTTAATAGACCGTGGGATAAATTGTATTTTCCTCCTATTGCGTGGGATATACCGTGGGCCATACCAAGCCCTACATTTGAAAAGGCACAGCCAGCCATACACTGATATTTATGCACCTTATCTCGTGCCTTTTTATCTCCATTATAAGACATAACTAAATATTTAAATATTCCCTTTACTGCACCTTCTGATAGTACTTCTGTAAACTCATCTATGTTTTTGTTTATATAACATTCTACAGCGTGTGTTAATGCATCCATTCCTGTTTCAGCAACTACTTCCTTTGGCATTGAATATGTCAAGGTAGAATCTAATATTGCATAATCTGGTATAAAGGCATCTGATTTTAGACCTATTTTTATATCTTTTTCTTTATATGTTATAACAGATGCCCTTGTAACCTCTGTTCCAGTCCCTGATGTTGATGGTATTGCAATAAACTTTGTCCTACGCCTTATCTGTGGCAAAGTTGTTCCCTCTACCTTTTCTATATCTAAATCATATTCATAAAATAGTGCCATAGCCTTTGCTGCATCAATAGGAGAACCTCCCCCTATACCAATTACAGTGTCAGGGTTAACCCTTTTCATTTCTTCTATTCCTAATTTAACAACTTCTGTTGTAGGGTTTTTAGCAACTCCTTTAAATATATGTACTTCTACATTTTTTTCCTTTAAGATACCAATAAGTTTATCTATAGCCCCATTGTCAAACATAGACCTTCCGCCAGTTACAATTAATACTTTTTTCATCTCTATGTTCTTTATATATTCAATTGAATTTTCTCCTATTATAATACTTGTTCCGTGGAATTTAAGCTCCTTCATACTATCACCCCATATACCGTTTTATTTATTATAACACAAAAAGTTTGATTCTGGTTTATAATACCAAAATGAAACTTTTTGAACTACCACCACTTATAGAAGTGGTAACTTTGTAGTGGATACTAAAAGCGGAGCAAATTATCCCACGCTCAAAGGACTGTTCCTTCCCCAGATATACCATTTACATAGCTAATTTTAGCTTGTTTTTCGCTCTAATTTTATATATTTTCACAACATTCATCACCCACTTATAGAAATGGGCGACTTATGTTGCTGATTATGTTGAATTTTATATATAAAAAAGAGGGTAAAATCACCCTCTTAAAACATTTTTGCTATCATACTTCCTAATAATACTCCTAAAACTCCAACAACACCAGGTAATGTTGGTGGTGCTGGTAGTGGTAAATTCATCTTCTTAAATAGAGCACCTAATATCATACCTGCTACTGTTGCTAATAGTATTGTCATCATCTTACTTTCCCTCCTTTAATTATTTTGAAATCTTATCAATCACAACTGAACCAAGCCATACACCAAATATACCCATAAAGGCATCAATAGTTGGCGGTGCTGGTACAGGTAGGGAAAGCTTTTGAAATATAAATCCAACAATCATTCCTGTAAGTAGTGATAATACTACAAGCTTTGCCTCCTTCAATGCTCCTTTCTCCTTTCAATCATAAACCCTCCGCCCACCCTAGCTATTATATTCTATATAAATTATTCTCAAAAATCAATAGAAAAATGTGCTATACTATTTTAAATTTTAGAAATATTATTGGTATTTATTGTATGATTGGGATACTCTATGAAATTCAATCTATATTTCTAAAATCACTCTCAAACAAGAAAGGACAGGCATTCTAATCGAATACCCGCCCCAACAATTGACAAAGAGCCAAAATAAAAAGCTACCTTATTGGTAGCCTTCTATGGTGCGGGCGGAGGGACTTGAACCCCCACGCACTGGGCACTAGATCCTAAGTCTAGCGCGTCTGCCAATTCCGCCACGCCCGCTCGTTACATATTTATTATATAATATATTTTTAAAAAATGCAATAATAAAATTTGGCGACCCAGAAGGGGCTCGAACCCTCGACCTCCGGCGTGACAGGCCGGCACTCTAACCAACTGAGCTACTGGGCCAAAAATTCTTTCAAAACTGCACAGCCTGTATGATCAAGCCCTCGACCTATTAGTACCAGTCAGCTAAACGCCTCACGACGCTTACACCTCTGGCCTATCAACCTGGTGTTCTTCCAGGGGTCTTACTAGCTTACGCTATGGGAAATCTCATCTTGAGGTGGGCTTCGCGCTTAGATGCCTTCAGCGCTTATCCCTTCCGAACATGGCTACCCAGCTGTGCCACTGGCGTGACAACTGGTGCACCAGAGGTTCGTCCATCCCGGTCCTCTCGTACTAAGGACAGCTCCTCTCAAATTTCCTACGCCCGCGACGGATAGGGACCGAACTGTCTCACGACGT
>NZ_FQVG01000062.1 GCF_900129265.1 Caloramator proteoclasticus DSM 10124
CAAAATCTATATTTGAACCTTTATCACGATTTAGAAAACACTCACTATGATAACTTTCCTTAAATCCAGATTTAATTGATAGATCAAAAACTAAACAGCACTCTTCCATGTGAGTTCTTGCATAATCAGTTAATATAGCATATCCATTTTCATCTCTTGTTACATATTTAGGATGCTTTAAAACAAAATGTGAATCTACATATACGTAACTACCTTCTTTTATCAAAGCAGATAATTCTGGATCAATAAAACTTTGTATAGCTGCGTCTATTGCACTAATTGAAAAAGTCTGATTTCTTTTTAAAAAACCTTTTTTAAAACAATGTGGCTTAACATAATGGCCATCTATATAAGTAAAAGTTCCTATTGCTTCTTCATATCCTACATCAATCATTCGAATTTTAGCAGCTAATCTTGAAACACCAAAAAATAAAGCCAATTCATCAATAACTGGTTCCATTACGTCTATTATTTCTTCTGTTTGCAATGATTGTTTATATTTTTTTATAAGTTCAAATGCCTTTTCTTTAAATGTTGAAATTGGCATTTGAATCCTTGGGGTAAGTGCATTTGCCTGCCATTCCATCCAGTCAGTTGCATCTCTGTTGCTATCTTTTATCCCACCTACTACTTGACATTTTATTTTTGTTACACTATTGTTATATAACCTTTCCAATTCAAATGCCTTTCTGTGTAGAGCCCAATGAACACACTCATGAACAATGGTATTATTAACAGATCCAAGGTTACGTAGAAAGTATACTTTCGGATCTACAAAAATAGTTTTAGCAATTACATGAGTTTGAACCATTTTATCACTGTTTTTATCATAGAATTCTGCTTCGCAATCATGAAAAAAAATTTGTCCAAACACTGTAAAATCCTTTGTAATATCTCTAATTTCTATTTTAAGACCCATTTTTTCTGCCAATAATTGTGGGTCAACTGCCATTGGAGTTTTTAATGCTTCTGGATAATTTTTGCGTAGAAATTCTGTAGCAACAGATTCTAATTGTTCACTATAAATAAATGGCACAAGTGAATCTGACATAGGTTTGGGCTGCTTATTTTTACTTGTATAATCCGTTACACTGTAAATTATAAAGTCATCTAAATTGCACTTCAAATCCCCAGAACATTTCAGTTGAAACCACTGTCTACAATTTTCTGATTCATCGTAATGATAATCTGACTCTCTAACTTCCAGTTCTGCTTCCACAACAATATCAAATTCTATTTTCATTTCTGGTAAATCACTCACAGAAACAAACTTTACTTCTATATCTGACAATTCAATTTCACCAATGTTTCTAACTCTGTATAGCCATAAATCTATAGTATCCTTGTTTTCGATTACATAATTCTGTATGGTAGCAAATATCTCATTATAGAATCTTTCTGCCACATAATCTTTAAATGAACGGTTACCCGCCAATATATCATCCCCTTAATAGACAGTTTATATTATCATACAATAACCTGATGGTTTCCACTTTTCACCTTTATGTAAATTATAATATTATTTTACATCAGATAAAATCAAAAATTGTCGATTATTATAAATTATTCTGAAAATTAATTACTATATTTTGCTGCAGAGCTTTTGGCTCCAATTGCACTACTTAAAAATATTCATTGTCTAACGCCTTCTATGATTCAATCCTTGTGCAACGTTTCTGAGGAGGCTTCAATTTATATTTTTGATAATGTTAAAAAATATGGGCATTTAGGTATGTATTCTAAGGTTGAATCTTTATTTAAAGAAAGGTTTTCTGATTTTGTTATGAGTTTTAGATGATAAGAAAGCCATAACCTTAATTCGATTAGGCTATGGCTTGATATTTTAATGTTCCATATCATCTGGTGTTGCTTTAATTGCTTCATATTCAATTTCTTCTTTTTTAGGACAGGGTAATCTTTTTTCACCTAACATACAAAATTTACAATAAGCATTTCTATTATTTTCACATATACACTCATTATTACATTCCTCATAGCAATTTTCATTTATATAATCTAAAAATGAACCATAGAAATATGATGATATTAATTCTGCCATTTCTTCATCTATAATATTTTTTAATTCTGTAAACATAGCATTCGCCATATAATTGGTAAATTCTATGTAGAAAAAGTTTAGTGCCGTTTGTTTTTGTAGCCTTTTTGGCAAATTATTTAGTTCAAGTCCTCTTTCTATCATCCATTTAAAACTAATTTCTTTCATAGGATTTTTTATACATTCATTTTCGCAAGTTTCACATGTTTTCATAAATTCCTTAGCCTTATTAAACATTACAAATAATATTTCCTTTTGTTGTTTACTATTTATTATATCAAATTTATACAATAACGACCCCATTATATTTAATACTTCAATTAAAAAATAATCTATATTATTTACTGGATATCCTGAATGCTCTATATATTCATTTACACTAAAATACTTATCTGTTATTTCTTCTATTTGTTCAAATCGATTCCTAAGTATTTCTATCTCATCATCTTTTCTCATACAGCAATTTTTATATTTTTTACCACTACCACAATAGCACAAATCATTTCTTCCTATCTTTTTCCTATTACTTGAACTCTCAATAACTAAGAATTCATCTTGCTTTTTTCTTTTAAACTCCAAAATTATCACCTGCACTTTTTAACTTATATTTAAAAACTAAATACTTCAAATTTTATACTCATCTCTACCTTCAGCTACTAATTCTGTTGTTATGTAATCATCTTCCTCCAATTCATCTACTTCATTTTCACACATCTTTTCAACCTGCTTCATTACTATATCCATTGCCTTTTCTGCCTGCTTTGGTGGGTAGTTGTACTTTTTAAGTAGCCTTTTTATAATCGTCCTCATCTTTGCCCTTGCCATTGTTCTTTTGCTCCAGTCAACCGTTATGTTGCTTCTTATAGCTTCTGTTAATTCATGTGCTATTTGTTTTAGAACCTCATCACTCATAAATAACTTTACTGCATCATCTGCTGTTAAGGCATCATAAAAGGCTATTTCATCTTCTGAAAGGCCAAGGTTCATATCTTCCTCCCTTGCCTTTTGTATTTCCTTTGCAAGTTTTATAAGTTCTTCAATTACTTCTACATTTGTTATTGCTTGATTCTTGTATTTATTTAATGCCTTATCGAGCTTTTCTGAAAACTTTTCAGACCTTACTATGTTTCTTTTTTCTATTGCTTTTATCTTGCCTTCTAAAAGCTTCTTTAGCATTTCAACAGCAAGGTTCTTATATTTTATAGTTCTTACTTCTTCTAAAAATTCATCTGACAATATTGATATATTAGGTCTTTCAAGTCCTAATGTATCAAACACATCTATTACTTCCTCTGATATTATTGTCTTTTGAAGAAGCTGATTTATTCTATGCTCTATCTCTCTTTTTGAAAGCCTATTTGTTGACTTATTCTCAAGTTTTACGAGGCTTGCCTTTACAGCTTTAAAGTAGCTTACCTCAAGTGCTGCATCTCTTCCTTCCTGCGTAGATGCACAAAGTGAATGAGCTTTAGCAAGTTCTACAACTGTATTTTTAAATTCCTTTTGGTCCTTTTCATCCATTCCAAGAACAAAATCCATTCCTGCTGTTATAGCTCTTATTCTTTCCGCTTGAGTTCCTTTTATATATCCTGAATAATCAAATTTATAGAACATATCTCTAAGTATTTCAAGTTTTTCTACCATTACAGATACTGCAACGGAAGTATCAATTCCTGTTGTCTTTTTATCACTTTCTGTATAAACCTTAAGTGCCTTCTTTAGGCTTTCAAATATTCCTATATAGTCAACTATTACTCCACCCGGCTTATCCTTAAATACTCTGTTTACTCTTGCTATTGCCTGCATTAGGTTGTGTCCCTTCATTGGCTTGTCTATATACATTGTGTGCATTGACGGGACATCAAATCCTGTTAACCACATATCCCTTACAATAGCAATTTTAAGTTCATCATTTACATCCTTCATTCTTTTTGCTAGTATTTCCTTTCTTTGAGAACCACCTGTTAGATGCTTTTGAAGTTTTTCTTCATCTGATGCATCACCAGTTATTACAACTTTAATCTTTCCTTTAGTTAAATCATCACTATGCCATTCTGGCCTTAGCTTAATTATTTCATCATAAAGATCTGCGCAAATTTTTCTACTCATACATACAATCATTGCTTTCCCATCTATAACCTTTAATCTTTCTTCAAAGTGGTTTACAATGTCTTGTGCAAGCTGTTTTAATCTGTTTGGTGAGCCTACTATTGCCTCTAATCTTGACCATTGCCCTTTATATTTTTCCTTTATTTCGTCCTCTTGCCCTTCCATAAGTTCTTCAAATTCTTCATCTATTTTCTTTAGTTCTTCTTCGTCTGCCTCAAGCTTTATTATTCTGTTTTCATAATATATTTTTACTGTTGCTCCATCTTCAACTGCTCTTGTCATGTCATATATATCTATATAATCCCCAAACACATCCTTAGTTGACTTTTCACCCTCTTCTCCTTCTATTCCTATAGGTGTCCCTGTGAAGCCAATAAACGAAGCATTAGGTAGTGCATCTCTTATATATTTAGCATAGCCGTATCTTACATCTCCAGTTTCCATATCTGTTTTTGCATCAAAACCATAATGGCTTCTATGTGCTTCATCTGCAATTACTATTACATTGTGTCTATCTGTCAGTGCTGGCATTTCACCTTTTTCTGGCTTAAATTTTTGAATGGTAGTAAATATTATCCCTCCAGCTTCTCTTTCATTTAAAAGGTCAAATAATCCATAGATAATTTTTGTATTTTCTTTTTTGTTATTTTCCTTTTGCTCATCTGATAGTTTTCTTACATCAGCCTGGATAGGATCTTGTCTTAATATGTCCTTTGCCCCACAAAATGTTGAATAAAGCTGATCATCTAGATCGTTTCTATCGGTTACAACTACTATTGTTGGGTTGTTGAATCTTTTTATAAGCTGTGCTGCATAGAATACCATTGTAAAGCTTTTACCTGATCCTTGTGTGTGCCATACAACGCCGATCTTTTTATTATTCTTATTTGACGAATTTATTGACATCTCTGTCTTTTCTACTGCTTTTTTTACAGCAAAATATTGGTGGTATGCAGCAAGTATTTTATTTAGTTTTATTTTTTCCCCAATCTTTCTTCCCTTTGAATCATAGTCTGCTGCACTTGTTTCTTGGTATGTTAAAAAGTTTTCTACTATATCAAGAAGCCTATCCTTTCTTAACATACCTCTTAATAGGATTTCATATTGAGGGATACTAAGAGGCTCTACATTTATGCCATCTATACTTCTCCAGTTCATGAACCTTTCAAAGTTTGCTGTTATTGTCCCTGCTTTTGCATTTATACCATCTGTGATAACTATAAAAGCATTGTAGTAAAACAAGGTGGGTATATCTCTTTTATATGTTTGTATTTGATTGTATGCATTCTCTATTCCCACATTTTCATCTGTTGATGATTTTAGTTCCATTACAACAAGTGGAATACCATTTACAAATATTATTACATCTGGCCTTCTTTTTTCTATTTCTTCAATTCTAAATTGATTTACCACTAAGAATTCGTTGTTGCCTATGTCTTTAAAGTCAATTATATATGCCTTTTCTGTTTTTATTATCCCTTGTTTTTTAAATGTAACATCTATTCCTTCAACCATAAGTTTATGAAAGTATCTGTTGTTTTCTTCAAGTATTGGACTGTTGAAGGTTATTATCTTTCTATATGCCTCTTCTATTGCATCCTCTGGCAAAGTAGGATTAAGTCTTCTTAGTGCATCTAATACTCTATTTTTTAATATTACTTCTCTATAATCTTCTCTTTCAGGATTATCACTATCTGGTGCTATATCTGGACCATAAAGATGTTCATAATCAAGTTCTTCAAGTATTTCTATTGCTGCATTTTCAAGTTGCTGTTCTGTAAAATAATCTGAAAAGCTCATTGAACCACCACCTTAAATATTTTCTATTCCATATTTCTTTAATAATTCTTTTGCAAGCCTTTCTCCTTTTTCTTTGATGTAAACTGATTTAGAACGATATGAACCACCAATTAAATCTTCATCTGTCAGCTCATTTAAAATGTCAAAATCATAGCCTTTCCATGTTCTTAGATATTCCATTCCAAATTCATTTTCCTTCCATGATGTTAGGTACATAAGTATTAAAGTTAGCTCTTTTATTGTATTTTTCATATCATCAGCCATCATTATATTCCTTTCTTTAATTATTTATATTCATCCAAAGGCACCCTAATTTCACCAGACATAAGCTTTGGAAGAAGAGTGTCGCGAAGTTGGGAAAGCCTTTCATTTTCGCTATAAATTTCAGACATATATTTAATTAAAGGCTCTATAAAACAACTAATTTTTTCTAATAAATAACTATCAATAGGCAGAGCAACCTTATAATTTAATATTCCTTTTTTATTTAAATGTAAAACTGTTGTCCCAGATGTTAATCCTAATGCAAATTTTTTAAATCTATTATCCTTAAGTATCATATATAATGTGTATTGAGTTATTTTCTTTGATTTTGGAACTATTTTTATAATATCCATTGATGCAATTAACTTTTTATATTTTGATTTAGTCATAACCATAATAGCATTACCAATAATTTCTGCATTTTGAGTTAAATCAGTACAAGCGATTACTACATCAAATAATTCTAAATAATGTTTTTCCTTAACTTTCTCAGATATTTTTATTTCTTTAAATCCATTTATTTTAAAATTTCCAGTAACATCAAAGTTTTTTATAGTCAACAAAGCAGTATTTGATTCCATTAATTCTGAACTCTTATAAGAATATCCATTAATTATTTCTATAAATTGACCTAATTCAACTACCTCCCACCCCTTAGGAATAGGTCCTAATTCACTATCAACCATTTCTCCGCCACTTGATTTATATGGCTCTCCGTTTTCATTTGGAAATTCAAAGTCTATAAACCATCGTTTAAATATAGTTTGGGCTATTTCTTCTAATACTTTGTTTATTCTGTTGTTTATTTCTATCTTTTCATCAAGGTCAGATAAGATTTTAGCTATAGCTTTTTGTTCGTGGAGGGGAGGGAGTTTAATAATTATATTTTTTAAATCACTTATAGTCACATGACCTAATCCTGTAGTTTGTTTATTTGAAGCAATAGCTTTAAAATTCGGTTTTAGGTATTTAAGTAAATAATAAAAATATTTTTTATCAGCTATTCTTTCATCAACTGTTATTTTAAATATATGCTGATTTAACCATCCTTCTGGTAAATCAAACCAAAACACATCTATTGATGTATCTGGATTTCCAGACCAAGAAAAAAGCAAATCCCCTTTTTTCAGTAAAGCTGCTTCATCAAAAAACTTATTTGTATATTTTGTTTGTGGCGTAATACCATTTTTAAGCTCAGCAATCTTAATTATTGGTCTTCCCGCCTTGCTAAAATCCTTATTTTTAAAAGCTAGCCCATTCTTCCATGTTGCTAAATCATATAATATTTTACATTTCCAATCATCAGCATAATAAATAGGACTAAATAAATAATTGGTTTGAAAAGAATTATTACAACTCATACCCTAACCCCCTCAAGTTCTTCTTTATCTCCTCCTCAAGGTGTCTTGATTTGGCAAACAACTCTGATAGTTCACTTGTCAGATTCTCCATCTTTTCTTCAAAGTCTATTCCATCATCTTCTATCTCTTCTATACCTACATATCTTCCTGGGGTTAGGATATATTCATGCTCACGTATTTCATTTATGTTTATTGATTTGCAAAAACCTTTTATGTCTTCATAATTGCCATTTATATTTCGCCAATTATGATATGTCTGGGCTATCTTTTTTATATCTTCATCTGAAAATTCTCTATGCCTTCTATCTACAAGCTGTCCAAGTTTTCTTGCATCAATAAACAAGAATTCATGCTTCCTGCTTCTGTATTTGGGGTTGTTTCCTTTGTTTCTGTTTAATATCCAAAGGCATGCTGGAATCATTGTTGTATAAAATAATTTATCAGGCAGTGCTACTATACAATCAACAAGGTCTTCTTCAATTAAATTCTTTCTTATTTCGCCTTCATTCGAAGTATTTGAGCTTAATGAACCATTAGCAAGCACCACTCCCGCAACACCATTTGGTGCTAAATGATAAATAATATGTTGAAGCCATGCATAGTTTGCATTGCCTGCAGGAGGTATACCATATTTCCATCGTGCATCTTCTAAAAGCTTTTCTTGCCCCCACTCGCTTATGTTAAATGGAGGGTTTGCCAAAATATAATCAGCCTTCAGGTTTTTATGTAAATCATTGTGGAATGTATCAGCATTATATGGACCTAAATCACCATCTAATCCATGTATGGCAAGATTCATTCTACAAAGCTTCCATGTTGTAGGATTAAGCTCTTGACCATAAATTGATATGTCATCAATCTTACCTTGATGTTCTTCTACAAACCTTTCACTTTGAATAAACATACCACCACTGCCACAGCATGGATCGTATATTCTCCCTTTATATGGCTCAATCATTTCAACTAAAGTTTTAACAACACTAGAAGGAGTATAGAATTCTCCGCCACCTTTACCTTCCTTTTCTGCAAACTTTTTTAGAAAGTACTCGTATACTCTACCTAAAATGTCCTTTTGACCTTCTTTAACAAGCTTTATATTTGAAATAAGATCTATTAGCTCACCTAATCTTCTTTTGTCAAGCTCAGGTCTTGCATATCTTTTATCCATTACACCTTTTAATATTGGATTTTCTTTTTCAATTAAAAGCATGGCATCGTCTATTATTTGTCCTATTCTAGGATCCTTTGCATTGTTCTTAATATTCTCCCATCTTGCTTCCTTTGGAACCCAAAATATATTTTCAGCTTCGTATTCATCTCTATCTTCTTCGAAACCTTCACCTTCTTCTACAAGCTGGTTATACTTTATCTCAAATTTATCAGATATATATTTTAAAAACAGTAATCCCAATACAACATGTTTATATTCTGCTGCATCCATACTACCTCTTAATATATCTGCCGCTTTCCAAAGCTGTTCTTCAAAACCTACATTTGCTGTTGACATTTTCCTGCCTCCTTAAACTAATTCTTTCAATATTTTAATATTTCTACATTAAAGTTTATTTTCCTTCAATTTTTTTAAAAAATCATAATAGGACAGGCATTTTAATCGAATACCCGCCCCAACTATTGACAAAGAGCCATTATTATATGTGATATGGCTGGCATCAAAAAAAGCAAAAAAGCCCTGATTTCTCAAGGCTTCTAACTTTCGTATCAATTAATCGTTCAAATATGTCTAATAAATATGAAATTAATAAAAAATATTGAGCTTTTTATTAGTTTTACTAATTTTAAACTATCTCAAATCAAAAATAGCAAATTATCCACCCTAACTATCGACAAATAGCCAGAAAAGACCCTTTTCAGGTCTTCTACTGCACTTCAGTATTTTCCTTTTCAAGTAACATTATCTCCTGCTGAAGCTGTTGAATACTCCTCCCTATTTCATCTCTTTCAAGTTTACTTAGCTCATATTCGGCAGCTTTAACAGCTAACTCTCTCATCTTTAACAGACGTTCTTCTATCATATCAAGAATTTGTATTCTGTGTTTTACTTTCTGAAGTTCCTCTATTAATTTTTCCTTCTCACACACTTTTATCAATTACCTTTCCTAAGTTTGGATCTTTGCTTTTTTCTATCATTTTAACCTGTTCATTTGCTGTTTGTTTACCTGTTTCCATTGCAAGTTTCATTACTGCAAGGCTTGTTTCTTGGGCTACTTTTGATTGGTTTAGGTTGATTGATAGGGCAGCTATGTCCATGGTATCAGGCTCCTTTTTATTAAGATACTATATATTCAATTTATTTTCTTACTCTTTTTTCCATGTTCATGGATTATTGTCACTTAAAATTTGTAGCACTGTTCCACAGTTTAATTGTTATTTCTAAAAACTCTTTCTATTTTATTACTTAGATTATCTATACTACATATTATACCATAATATCCTCTTTTATCTTTAGCTTGATAATTAGCTAATTCCAACTCCTTTATTTCTCCATTATTTTTTTTCATTTGATAAATTGAAATTTCTCTATTTAATTCTTCTTCAGTTTCTATTTTTAGTCCCCATTTAGAAACCTGATTTAATTCTCTAATTTTTTTAATAATCAAACCATATTGTGAATTAATTCCAGCATTATATAACTTTAAATCAATATAAATATCTAATATCTTGCTTTTTATCATATCATTATTTATTAGCATTATTTTATCTAGAAATCTGTCATAATAGTCTGTTTTAAATTCATATACGCCTTCTTTTGTTATTGCCATTTGTTTTGCTAATTGGTAATTCAAATCCATTTCATACTTTACTAATTCAGTAATATTTTTAGCTTCTGCTTTTTCTCTTTTTTTATCTAACCATACTTGTGTTAATATACCAAAAAATGCAGCTAATAATGCCCCTATAATTGAGCCCATTAGTGTTTCATGCTTAACAATAAAAGATATAATCGTTCTCATCTTAACACCTATCTTTCAAATATTAAAAGAGCCAGAGGATACCTCCCCTGACTCCTAATTAATCTTATTATCTTAATAGTTGTAGAACCCCTTGTGGTTGTTGGTTAGCTTGTGCTAGCATTGCTTGAGCAGCTTGAGCTAAGATGTTATTCTTGCTGAATGTCATCATTTCCTTAGCCATGTCTACGTCTCTAACTCTTGATTCAGCTGCTGTTAAGTTTTCTGATGATGTTCCAAGATTATTAATTGTATGTTCTAATCTATTTTGATAAGCACCAAGTTTTGATCTTTCTTCTGAAACTTTGTTAATTGCATTATCTATTCTAGTTATTGCTGCTTTAGCATCATTATATGTACTTACATTTGGACCTGTAATATCATCTTTTTTACCTTCAATTTTTATATTATACTCATCGTCTGCAGTCCAATCATCTTGAGCATTAATTACTATGCTTTCGCCTGATCCAAATAAATCTCCGAACTGACTACCATCTATAGTCAATTTAGAATCAGTATCATTACTATCTGCTGCAAATTTTTTTGTTACACCATTAACTGTTACTTCAAATAAACCATTATCACTTAAGCCATCTGGAGCTGTTAATACCTTCACTTTAATATCCATATCCCTTGATATGGTATTTGAAACAGTTATATCTGTTGAACCAGTAATAACATCATTATTTTTATTAACTACTGCTACTTCTTTAACAGAAGCATCTGTAACAGCATTTGTTGCTATATTTAATACTGCTCCTGTCGCTCTCATATCTTTAATATCGATATTTAAATATTGATTTTCATTTGCCCCAATTTGTAAATTTGCACTAAAAGAACCTTTTAACAAGTCCTGTGTATTGAATTGAGTAGTATCTGCAATTCTATTTACTTCTCTTGCTAATTGATTCATTTCAGTTTGTATAGCGTCTCTATCAACTGTAACATTTGTATCATTTGAAGCTTGTACAGCAAGTTCTCTCATTCTTTGAAGAATTGAATGAGTTTCATTTAATGCACCTTCAGCTGTTTGAATTAATGAAATACCATCTTGTGCATTTCTTGCAGCTTGGTCAAGGCCTCTAATTTGTCCCCTCATTTTTTCTGAAATAGCAAGTCCTGCTGCGTCATCTCCAGCTCTGTTTATTCTTAGACCTGATGATAGCTTTTCCATTGACTTTCCAGCATTTACAGTATTGATTCCCAACTGACGATGTGCGTTCATCGCATTAAGATTGTGATTGATTATCATTTTACATACCTCCCTGATTTTTGTTTTTTTGGCATCCTTGCCCTTTGTGTTTTTAAAACACTAACCTTTCGGCCGAAAGTTTTGTGTTTTATTTTCTACTTAATATTTCGTTTAGGTTTTTATAAACTTTAGGGGTTTTTTAAAAATTTTTTTATTTTTTTGTTGTTTGTTTTTATCTATTTATTTTTTCGTATGGCTCTTAAAAAACTTTAGTGCAAAATTGAAATTATTTTTTTATAAAATTAAGTTTGTTTCATTTGTATATTTGTTAGAAATTTGATGTTTTTATTGTATCATCTTTCATTTATTTGCATTATCAGTACCATATTATGGGTCTATTTTCTCTAAACTGCATTTTTTCGCCAATGAAACTACATATTTATATATTTTTCTTATTTTTTTAATTGACTTAATTTTAAATTTTCAGTAAAATGTATGTATAAAAGTTAACATTTTAGGAGGGATAAAATGAAAAAACTTGGACTTGTACCACGACTCATTATTGCAATCATACTTGGTATTTTAATCGGTAAGTTTACCTTCGCACCAGTAGTAAGGCTACTTGCTACCTTCAATGCTATCTTTGGTAGCTTCCTTGGCTTCTGTATACCTCTAATAATATTAGGATTTGTTGTTGCAGGTATTGCAGACCTTGGACAAGGTGCTGGAAAGCTTCTTGGACTTACAACAGCAATTGCATATATTTCAACACTAATTGCTGGTTTCTTTGCATATTTTGTTGCAAAGTCCTTCTTCCCACTATTTATACACACTGCTGAGGTTTTAAGCGATGCTGGAAACCCAGAGGACAAGCTTCTTGCACCATTCTTTAAGATTGATATGCCTCCTGTTATGGGAGTTATGACAGCACTTATACTCGCCTTCTTACTTGGACTTGGAATTGCAGCAATAAAGGAAAAGACACTATATAATATAGCAAGCGAATTCCAAAAGATAATGGAAAAAACAATTAGAAACGTAATAGTACCACTTTTACCAGTTCACATTATGGGTATATTCGCAAATATGACATATGCAGGTGAAGTTGGAAGAATACTTGGTGTATTCTGGAAGGTATTCTTAATAATAATCGCAGCACATCTAATAATAATACTTTTCCAATATACAGTAGCTTGTTCAGTAGGAAAAAGAAATATATTTACAACACTTAAAAAACAAATCCCAGGATACCTAACAGCAATAGGTACACAATCATCAGCTGCTACAATCCCAGTTAACCTACAATGTTCAGAAAATATGGGAGTATCAAAGGGAATAAGAGAATTCGTTGTTCCACTATGTGCAACAATACACCTATCAGGAAGTACAATAACATTAACATCCTGTTCAATTGCAGTTATGATGCTAAACAATATGCCTGTTGAGTTTTCTAAGATGGTTGGATTTATTGCAATGCTTGGTGTAACAATGGTTGCGGCACCTGGTGTTCCTGGTGGTGCGGTTATGGCGGCACTTGGAATACTACAATCAATGCTTGGTTTCTCAGAGGCTCAGCTTGCACTTATGATAGCACTATATATAACACAAGACAGCTTTGGTACAGCTTGTAACGTATCAGGGGATAATGCAATTGCTATTCTTGTGGACAGCTTATATAAGGGAGATAAGAAGGAGTAGGATTTTCTACTCCTTCTTGCTGTTGAAAAGATTATATATTGATTAGCCCCATGAAGGATTTCTTGGGCATCAGTTCATTTTGCTAAGCAGTTCTAAGCTTTTCTTTGTTTGAAAAAGTCCTACCCTCGCGATGCCATCGTCCTGATGGCCGCTTCGGCTCGGCACGTCCTGTGCCGAGAAGAGCTCCGAAAAAATAGTGGCTTTTAATGACGTTTTTTATAAATATTCAACTTAATTTAATAAAATGCATAAAAAGTTATTAATGTAAAATGCGTAGCATTAAAAATATAGTAATATTTGTTAATTCAATCTATATAGGGCTTTGTTTTGAGCCCTATTTTTATTATTTCCTCATTTTAGGGCGTAGCAAAGCTAAGGGTGGCCTTTTGCTGCATAATTAAGTTGACCATCCTTACTATATTACACGCAGTGTTTGCTAAAATAATATGTATTTTAGCACCTACAAGTCGAAGATATCGA
>NZ_FQVG01000118.1 GCF_900129265.1 Caloramator proteoclasticus DSM 10124
GTAATTCTACAAAAAGAGGAAGTATTTCATGTAGTAGGGCTTGGATTTGATGGATTTAAGGGTTATTCACCAATTCAGATGGCAAGAGAGGCTATAGGACTATCTATTGCAACTGAAGAATTTGGGGATAGATTCTTTGCAAATGGTGCAAGGCCTGGAGGAATATTAGAGCACCCTGGGGTTGTTAAGGATCCTGAAAGGTTAAGAAAGTCCTGGGAAGATGTATATAAGGGAATAAAAAACTCACATAAAATTGCTGTTTTAGAGGAAGGAATGAAATATCATGAAATAGGTATTCCACCAGAGGATGCTCAGTTTCTTGAAACAAGAAAATTTCAATTAAATGAAATATGCAGAATATTTAGAGTTCCACCTCACATGATTGGCGACTTAGAAAGGGCAACTTTTAGCAACATAGAGCATCAATCAATTGAATTTGTTGTCCATACAGTAAGGCCATATCTTGTTAGGTGGGAACAGGCTATATCAAAATGCTTACTAAATGAGGGTGAAAGGAAATTATACTTCCCTAAATTCACAGTTGATGGTTTACTTAGGGGTGATTTTAAAACAAGAATGGAAGGATATGCGATAGGAAGGCAAAATGGATGGTTATCACCCAATGATATTAGGGAATTAGAGGACATGAATCCACTGCCAGAGGACCAAGGAGGCGATATTTATCTTGTAAACGGCAACATGATACCTGCCAATAAAGCTAAAGATGGGGAAGGTGGTGATGAATTTAATGGAAAAAATGGAGAGAAGGACAATAAATCTTGAAGAATTAAGGGTAAATAATCTAAAGCAAGAAGAAAATGAAGTAAAGATAATTGAAGGACATGCGGCAATATTCGATAAATGGAGCGAAGAATTGGGATTATTAGTACCATTTAAAGAAAAAGTTTCAAAAGGTGCCTTTAAAGAGAGCATAGAAAAGGATGATATTAGGGCACTTTTTAATCATGATGTGAATTTTGTCCTTGGAAGAAACAAATCAGGGACACTTTTTTTTAGAAGAAGATGAAAAAGGGCTAAGGGTTAG
>NZ_FQVG01000040.1 GCF_900129265.1 Caloramator proteoclasticus DSM 10124
CAAATAGATACAATAAGGCTTAAACTAATGAAAATAGCCTCAAGAATAGTAAGAAGTAGTCGCTACATAATATTTAAGCTTTGCAGTAGCTACGCATATAAAAATGATTTTTATGAGATTGTAGCAAATATTCACAAGTTAGAATGAAATTCTTTTATTATTGTTCTTTGATAAGTTCAAAAAGTAAAATTTTATACTATAGGTGAAATCTATTCTTCTTTAATGTAAATATCTGTAATTTATGAAAATTTTATTCATATAACAATTATACTAAGATTTCTTATAAATATTTTTCAGTTTAATTTTTGGTTGGTGAATAATTCAGGCTTAAATTTTGTAGAATATACTCAGGCAAGTGAAGAACTATTTGGAAAATTTTTAACCAAAATATTTACGCTTTTATTTTCAATAAACTTTTTATTTCTTGAAGGGGCAGTAATATCAGGGCTTGCAAATGAGCTTACATTTTCAACAGTTAAATTTTTATCTCCTTATGTTTTAATATTTTTGACTACACTTTTAATCTACTATAATTCTGTAGATGGACTTAAAATAATTGCAAGATTGAGTGAGCTGGTATTTTATTTAACCATTTTTATATTTCTAATTCCTATATATTTTATAAATAAGGGTGATGTTACAAATATACTTCCTTTAGTTAATAATTATAGTTCGTTAATAACTGCAGTCCCTACTACATTTTTTGCATATTCAGGTGTAGAATTATCTATTGTTATTATTCCACTAATAACTAATAAAATGGGAGCAAAGGGTGCAGGAATTGCAGCTTGTATATTTACAACTGTACTATATACATTTATAACATTTGTAACCATACTTTATATGGGTTGGAGGCTCACATCACAGCTTCAATATCCTTTTTTATATCTTGTTGCAACAACCGAAATTGCAGTTATTTCAAATTTTGAACCACTCTTTATATTTATATGGGGAAATAAAATATTTCAAACGGCTGCCTGTATGCACTTTGGAGCAACATACTTTTTTTCAGAAGCGACAAAAATACCCTATAAAAAATCCTGTTTTATATCCTCTTTAATTGTTGCTTTAGTTGCATTATTGATGGTACCAGAGTATAAAAGAAGTAGTTTAACAGATAAAGTAATGCCTTACTTAGTATTATATATATTTATTTGGCTTATAGCTGCATATATTTTGAGTCTATATAAGAAGGTGAAGAGAAATGAAAAGTAGTAGATTGTTTTTATTATTGATATTTAGTTTGCTTTTTACGGGCTGTTATAATAGAGTATCAGTTGAAAAACTCTTTGTTATAGTAGGAATAGGATTTGATGTTGGTAAAGATAATAAGGAGATAGAAAATGTTGCAGAGTATTTAGTCTTTAGAGGACAAAGGGAAATTGATAGAGGAGTTAGCTTAGAGATAGGGAAAACTATAAATGAGGCAAATAGCAATAGGCAACTAAACTTAAAGAAGAATTATTTATTAGGTACAATTAGGGCCTATGTTATTGGTGAAGAGAGGGCAAAGCTTGGAATTAAAGATATAATAGATACTTGTGTTAGAGATCAAGAGAGAAATTTAAATACAATAATGGTAGTTTCAAAGGGAAGTAGTAAGAATATATTTGAACAGGTACCAAAGGAAGAAAGTACAATGGCAGACGAAGTTAAGGAACTTATTGAGGCATCATATAGTGCAAATTTTTTCACAAATAACGCTGGAGTTAAAGATGTTGTTAATATGTATTATCAAGAGGGAAGAAATATAGTAATGCCTGCTATAGAGAAAAAGGATTCAACTATAAAGATAGCTGGATTAGCAGTCTTTGATAGGGATAAACTTAAAAAGCTAATCCCTATAGAAGAGGCCATTTATGTAAATATGCTAAGAAATAATGATGTTAAGGGAAACATAGCATTAGTAATGGATGGCTATGAAAAGGCAGTAGATGTTGAATGTATTACAAAAAGGAAGGTATATGTTGATAGGGAAGATGGAAAATTGAAATATATAATTAAATTAAATGTTCAAGGAGAAATCAAACTAAATACATACAATTTTGAAGAAGAAAATGATGAACAAAAAATCATAGATGATGTTAAAACACAATTAGTAAATAATCTAAACGAAAATTTAAATAAAATAGTTGAAAGGGCAAAAAATGACTATGAAATAGACGTTTTCGATATCCAAAGATATGCAGTAGCAAAATATGGTCGTGAAAATGAAGAGAGAATAAGGGAGTCCTTTAAGGATAGTGAAATTGAGGTTGTGGTGGATGCAAAGATTAGATCAACAGGAAGATACAAGTAAAAAGCGGCATAATTAGAACTTAGTTTAAAAATAAACATACAGAATAGTTTGATTTTTAAAAGCCCCATGAAGGGATTTTGTTTGGCATTTTCATGAGCTTTAGCAAATCTTAGCTTTTCGACTTTGAAAAGTCCGTAATTCGGCACAGGACGTGCCGAGCCGAGCGGCCATCAGGACGATGGCATCGCGAGGGTAGGACTTTTTCAAACAAAGAAAAGCTTAGATTTGATTAGCGAAATGAACGAATGCCATAAAATCCTTCATGGGGTCAATCAATAATTTATAGGTTCTTTAATGTTATTTAAGGAAAGCACCTAAAACCTTTCTACAGTCAGTGATTACCTCACATATACAGTGGATGTCTACAAACTTAACTGGGCAACCACATCCTGCGATTTCACAAGCTAATATATTATCACAAACGGTTAAAACTCTTACACATTCAGCTCTTCCACTCTTTAATACGATTATACAAGTCTGTCCCCTTAACATCTCAAGTATATTTTTAATAGAGCAGCAAGGATTGTAATTGAAATCACAGCAGTTGTTCATACTGTTCACCACCTTTCTTTTAGCTATGTTCTATAAATAATTTTTTACTTTACTACTTTTTCCTAATACATATTATTCGTACATTGTGTTTTTGACACAAATTTCGACATTTTTTTGTGAACAAATAGTTAAAAAATTATACTAACCATTACAAATATTATTAAAATTGATATAATAAAATTAAAATGGTGGGGGTGATATAAAATGAGATATGGTTTATGTTTAACAGGTGGAGGGGCAAAGGGTGCCTATGAAGCTGGGATATTAAAGTTTTTTAAAGAGAATGGTATAGCATTTTCTGTAATAACAGGAACCTCAATAGGTGCGGTTAATGGGTATTTTATGTTAAGAAATTCCTATGACGATATGTATAATTTTTGGTTGAATATGCAGCTAAATAAATATTTTGATTCGCTAAATATGGTTGTTGAAAACAGGCTGGTTATAGAAGAGCTAAGAAGACTTGATGGTATAGATAGAAATATAGACTCATTTTATGTAAATTATGTTGAAGTAAAAGGTTGTAATATAAATGAAGTTATTGTGGATATCAAAAATATGCCCAAAGAAGAAGCCCTCTTAGCTGTAAAGGCAAGTTCTCTTTTACCATACAACTACAATGGTGATCCTAATAGTGTTAGTGCAAAGATTCTTTTTGAGCAGTTTAAAAGTGACCTTCAGGAGGGCAAATATGATGGGTATAAACTTGATGGGGGAATACTTAATAACTGCCTAATTCAGCCATTTATTACAGATAGAGTAGATAAGATTTATATAATAGCACTATCAAATGATTTCCAAGTTCCAGAATATATTTATGAGTACTATAAGAAGGATGATATAGTTGTTTTAGAGCCTAATTTTGAAGTAAGACCAGAGGATACTGTAAACTTTACAAATGAGTTCTGTACAAGGTTATTTAATTTAGGTTATCAATATGCAAAGGGGCTAATTTAGCCCCTTTTGTCTTTTTACTTTTTCTTTAAAAGTATTAATCTTTTCCTCTAATTTTGGTGGAGGGTTTTCTTTTTTATCCTCAATTTTTTCTTGTAGATTTTCTTTAGATTTTGGAACACTTTCATCCTTTTGATTTATTTTATTCTTTATATTTTCCTTAATTCTATTTTTAATTTCTTCCCTTACTTTATTTTCCTTATTATTCTCCTTTAAATCCTCTTTATTATCAATTTTATTCTTCTCATCCTTTGGATTTTGATTTTCTATCTGCTTATCCTTTTCCTTCAATTTTTCTTTAATTAACTCACGTTTATTTGCCCTATCTTGAATTTTTTGCAGTTTAGCATATACCTTTTCAAAATTTAACTTTTGATTTTTCATTTCAGATGTAAACTTGTTTAATTTAACATCACCTTTATCTATCTCTATATTAATCTTTTTAGTTTTGTTGTTGTAGTATTCATCGGTTATATACTTTTTTTCCTTTGCCTTTTTAACAATTAATATAAGTCCATCATTAATGTTTTTGTTTTTTAATTTAACAGAGCTAAGGACATTTTCAGCATCCTTGTTAAGAGGGACAACCTTTATAATCCTATTAAATCTATTTACATCTATCCTAAATTGAGGATTTATGGTAACAGTCATAGATGCATAAACTTGATTATATATTGTTACAAAGGAACCAAGGAATATACATAAAAGTAAAGAAGCAGCTATTAAAAATGGCCTAAAATTTGTGTATTTATATGTGTATTCTTGGCCTATTTGGAGACTTTCATTCGACTTAAATTTTAAAAACTCTCCGGTTTGTGTAAATAGAACAGCTTCTCTGCCATTGACTTCAACTATTATTCCCTTTTTAACCATTTTTATCACCTACCTTTATATTGAGGTATGATTTAATATACATTAAGTCGCTATCTGATAAAATTAATATAAGTGCTATTAAATACCTTCTCCATTTCTCAATGAATTTTTCGCTTTTTGAAGTTAATAAACAAATCTGCTTTATGGGTAGTTGCTTTGTTTTATTTAACCTTTCAAGTATTTGTTGTTCTCTTGACACCAAAAAGGCAACATTTATAAGTTCTTCTCTTGTATCCTTATGTTTTGGCGAACTTATAACTAAGTCAGAAAAGCTTATACCATATTCCTTAAGTTTATGGTTAAATAAGGCTATTTCCTGTGCCCTTATTTTGTTCTCCTCTTCTATTTCATACTTTTCGATTGAACTTTTTAGTTCAAAGGTAATAAGTTCTTCATCTCCAAGATAAATGTTTACGTTTTTAGTACTTTTTCTAAAATAATCTATGAGTGAATTTTTTATTATCATCCTTGAGTAGGAGAAGAAATTGCCCTTTTTTTTATCATATGTTTCAATTGCTTTATTAAATGCAATTAGTGCATTACTTAGTTCATCATCATTTTGCCAAGAGAGTCTTCTTTTACATATACTTGATGCAATTTTATATACAAAGTCTCTATTTTCCTCGATAAATTTCTCTCTGTCATCTATCATCTTCTTCCCCCTTTCATATGTTAATACGAAAAATTAATTGATTTTTATAGGGTAAAAAAATTTTTTATTTGCCCCCCTAAAAAAATAAAAAAGGACGTATTAATAGTTGAAAACAAAATTAGGGAGGGATATAAAAATGAAAAAGTATTTAGCATTATCAACAGCACTATTACTTATGTTTAATGTTACAATAGCAAAGGCAGATGTTCAAGGGACAGATGCTGGAATAACGCCAGATAGTATCCTTTATCCAGTAGATAAACTTATTGATGAAGTAAAAATTTCACTCACATTTGATGAGGAAAAAAAGGCAGAGGTTACAGCAGACGTTGCAGAGGAGAGGCTTGCAGAGGCACAGGTTATGGCAGAGGAGGGTAAAGAGGAACTTGTAAAGCCTGCTGTAGAGGAATTTCAGCAAAAGATGGAAAGTACACAGGAAATAGTAGAAAAGATAGTATCTGAAGAACAAAAGGATGATGTAGTAAGTGATTCGGTTGTAAATAAAGTAAATGAATTAAAAAACAGAATAGAAATAAGATATAAGAATTCAATAGAGGTTTTAACAAAAATACAAGAAAAGGTATCAGAAAATGCAAAACCAACAATTCAAAATGTAATTGAACTACAAACACAAAAGAAGGAGACAGTGTTAAGTTTAATAAATAAAAAGCAGGAAATGTTTAATGTAAGAAAGCAGGTTGTAGAAGCAAGAAAGGCATTAGAAAAGGCAAAGGAAACAAACAATGAAGAGGAAATCAAAAAGGCAGAAGAGGCATTAAAGGAGGCACAAACATCACTTGAGGCTAAAAAGCAGGAAATGAAACAGATAAGAGAACAGGCAAGGGAAGTTGTAAAGACAAGAAATGAGTTAAGAAAAGAAACAAGGAAAGTTCTAAAGGAAGAGGTAAAGAATGGAACAATAACAAAGGATGAGGCAAAACAGGTGGAAAAAGAGTTAAATAGAAACTTCATAAATAAAAGGGATGTAAGGGAAGTAAGGCAAGAAATTAAAAAGGAAATTAGAGAAGTTAAAAAAGAAGAGATTAAGGAAAAAATAAAGGAAAAAAGAGAAGAGATTAAGGAAAAAATAAAAGAGAGAAAAGAAAAAAAAGAAGGTAATAAGACTGAAGAAAATGTAAATGTAGAACAAGATAATGCTACTAATAATGATGCGGGTAAAGAAAATTAATAAAGAAAGGGTGCCAAGGCAATATAGCTTTAGGCACCTAAATTTTATTTTTCCTATATAGCAGGAAGTTATAAAAATAAAAAATCTATAAAAATTGAAAAAATAGTATTGACAACACTTGCAATTGTTTATATAATCTTAATCAAGAATTAAATAAGAAGCTCTTATCGAGAGAGGTGGAGGGACTGGCCCGATGAAGCCCGGCAACCTGCGAATAGCAAGGTGCCAAATCCTGCAGCGAAAGCTGGGAGATGAGAGAGGAGTGCCTCTTTCATCGAAGAGGTTTTTTTATTGTATTTCAAGGTAAAAAATATATATTATACAAAATAATAACACGCTCTTATCGAGAGAGGTGGAGGGACTGGCCCGATGAAGCCCGGCAACCTGCGAATAGCAAGGTGCCAAATCCTGCAGCGAAAGCTGGGAGATGAGAGAGGAGTGCCTCTTTCATCAAAGAGGTTTTTTTATTAATCTATAAGGGAAATAATTTAATTTATTCAATAAAATAACAAAATTTTGAGAAAATTTTAAAAGGGGTGTTAATGTGATTGAAATTAAGGATTTAAAAAAGAGTTATTTAATTAATGGCAATAAAACCGAGGCACTTAAGGGAATCAATTTAAAAATTGAAAAGGGACAGGTGTTTGGAATAATAGGGAAAAGTGGTGCAGGAAAATCTACTCTATTGAGATGTTTAAACTTGCTTGAAACACCAGATGAGGGTGAAATTATAGTAGAAGGAAGAGATATAACTAAGTTTAATAAAAGGGAACTTAGGGAGTATAGAAAAAATGTTAGTATGATATTCCAGCATTTTAATCTGCTTTCAAATTCAAATGTATATAAGAATGTTGCCTTTCCACTTGAGATAGCAGGACATAAAAGGGATTATATAGATAAAAGGGTTAGAGAACTTTTAAAGATAGTTGGGATAGAGGATAAGGAAAAGGAATATCCATCAAATCTATCAGGAGGCCAAAAGCAGAGAGTTGCAATAGCAAGGGCACTTGCCAATAACCCTAAAATACTTCTATGTGATGAGGCAACATCAGCCCTTGACCCACTTACAACAAAACAAATTTTAGATCTATTGTTAGAGCTAAATAAAACCTTAGGATTAACAATAGTTTTAATTACCCACGAGATGGATGTAGTAGATAGAATTTGTAGTAATGTTGCAGTTATGGAAAAGGGAGAGATAGTTGAAGAGGGAATAAAGGACGAGGTGTTTAAAAGTCCTAAATCTAAAACTTTAAGACAATTTCTTCAGAGCCAAAAGGGTGAGGTTATATACTTGGACTTTAAAGAAAGAGCAATATAAGGAGGTTAGAGTATGAGTGAAATATTAAAATTAGTTTTGCCTTCATTTTTAGATACACTGTATATGGTTGTTTTTTCAACTTTGTTTTCCATATTATTAGGTGCTCCACTTGGTATATTTTTAGTTTTGTCAGACAAAGAAGGTTTACTTAAAATGCCAAAGCTTAATTCTATAATAGGTTCAATAATTAATATAACAAGGTCAATACCGTTTATTATATTGATTATTCTTCTTTTTCCCCTATCAAGAGTCATTGTTGGTACAACGATAGGAAAAGAAGCTGCAGTAGTTCCACTATCCATTGCAGCTGCCCCCTTCGTTGCAAGGGTAGTGGAATCTGCTCTAAAAGATGTTAATAAAGGTGTAATTGAGGCAGCAGTTTCCCTGGGGGCTTCAACACCTCAAATAGTTTTTAAGGTTTTAATAAAGGAGGCACTTCCAGGTTTAATATTAGGTATTACATTAACAATTGTAAATATAATAGGATATTCTGCAATGGCAGGTGTTATAGGAGGAGGTGGAATAGGAGATTTAGCAGTAAGATATGGGTATCAAAGGTTTAGAACAGATATACTTATAGTTACTGTTATAATTTTGATACTGCTGGTTGAAATAACTCAAAGAACAGGAAATTATTTTGCAAAAAAAATTGACAGGAGGTAATGAATATGAAATTAAGAAAATTTACAGCAACAATACTATGTGTATCACTACTATTGACAGGAGTTACAGGTTGTTCAAAAAAGGAAGCCTCAAATACGAAGAAAATTGTAGTTGGAGCAACTCCAGTTCCACACGCAGAGATATTAAATTACATAAAACCAAAGCTTAAGGAAAAGGGAATTGAACTTGAAGTTAAGGAATTTACAGATTATGTTACACCTAATACTGCATTAAATGATAAACAAATAGATGCAAACTTCTTCCAACACGTTCCATATCTTGATGAGTTTAATAAAGAAAAGGGACTAAATCTTGTTTCAGTTGCAAAGGTACACGTTGAGCCAATGGGGGCCTATTCAGAAAAAATAAAAAGCAAGGATGAGATTAAGGATGGAGCAGTAGTTGCAATACCAAATGATGCAACAAATGAAGGAAGAGCACTTCTGCTTTTACAAAAACAAGGATTAATTAAGCTAAAGGATAATAGTTTAACTCAAACTCCAAAGGATATAGTTGAAAATCCAAAGAATCTTCAGTTTAAGGAATTAGAGGCAGCACAACTTCCAAGGGTTTTAAAGGATGTTGATTTTGCAGTAATAAACACAAACTACGCACTTGAAGCAAAATTAAATCCTGTAAAGGACAGCCTATTTATTGAAGATAAGGATTCACCATATGCAAATGTTTTAGTTACAAGACAAGATAACAAGGACAATGAATTAATTAAGGAACTTATCAATGTACTTCAATCAGAGGATGTTAAAAAGTTTTTAGAAGAAAAATACCAAGGGGCTGTTGTTCCAGCCTTCTAATTTAAAGGTGTAGCAAAGCTACACCTCTTTTCTTAAACTTAATTGTTTAGTATTTTAAAATTTAAACCACCTAAAGCCCAAAATAAAGGAGCCACATAAACAACGCTATCATTGAAAACTCCAGCAACTAAATATGCAATTAGAGCAAAAAATATAGAGATAGATATTGTACTTAAAGAAGAATCTTTTAGAGTGTTAATTGCTTTAAAACTAAAAATTAAATAGCAAAGGATAAATATTAAAAATGCCAAAGTTCCTATAACACCAATATTAATTGCATTTTGCAAGTACATATTGTGGGGCTTGTCTACTAATATACTTGGGGTACCTAAGAACAAGAATTTACCTATATAATCGTATTGAGGAAAATACAATGCATAGGTGTCTGGGCCATACCCTAAAAACAGAGTATTTTTTATTAAAGGAATAGACCTTGACCAAATATAGACTCTTCCAGAGCCAAGCTTTTCTTTGCCCTTTACATCTATTTTGTCTACAGGATTAATATTATTGATTTTTCCACTAAAGCTTAATATTTTAAATCCTTCTTTGGTTTTAATTAGATTTAAATTATCATATCCATTGTTTAAAATTAACACAGGCATATTATTGTAATTATTAATAAAATATTTTAATTGAGAATAGGTTGGGTTTTCAAATAAAAATTCATTTTTATTTGAATCAAACTTAAAGGATACTCTTTTGTTATTTTCATCAGTGGCAAAAATTTTTTCATTATCAAATACAAAATTTAATGTGGCTTTATCAAAATTTAAGCAAACTGCATTATTATAAATTTTTACATCCCTTAAATTGTTATTTGTTGAATTAGTTATAGTCTTATTTATATCAACAAAAAGACTCTCTATTTTATTTCCAATATAGCTGCTTGATAAAGTGTTTATAAAAACGTAAACAAGTAAATATATGATTAAAATAGGTGCAACAAATTTAAAATTCTTTAAAATTTCTTTGTATTTATACACTGCAAAAAATATGACTGCAACCATAACTCCTAAAATTCCAGCCCTTGAATGACAGGCTATAAGGCTAAAAAACATAATAACTGAAAGTATACCATATATTATTCTTTTCTTTTCGTTATTTAGTACATACAAAATAAATGTAACTATAAATGATATTGCCATAAAGCTTCCTACGTAATTGGAGTTATATAATGTTGCATAAACATACCTTGGACCTGGATTGAATTTTATATACACCTTTCCTAAATATTGCAACTGGAATATATGAAGTTTGCCTACAATGTATGACTTTATAAAATCTAAATTAAAAAATTGAAGCATAGATATAACTCCTATTAAAAATGAGGAAATTAAAAAGGAATTTAATATTATCTGCGTATCTTTAATTTTAGGTACAAGAGCAAAAACAAAAAATATAATTATGTATGAAAAAAGAACCATTGCTCCTTCATATCTGTCAGGGAATCCCCATAGAGAAATGTCTTTGTACTTAGAAAATATTGTTGACATTATTATGAAAAACAAATATACAAATAATGGAATATATAATTTAGAACTTTTAATACTAATTTCATCTTTTCTTAATCTATAGAGTAGAGAAATTAAGGAAAACAAAACCAATATCAACAATACTTTGCTTTTATAATATGAAAAATAATCAAAGTTCACTCCTGCAATCCAAAAGTTTTTGAGATGATCTGGAAGTATTAAAATTTTTTCACAAACTATTAATGGCACAAAAAAAATAAGACACAATGGTAGCAAATATAATTTTTTCAACATAACCCCTCCTTTATTTGTAAATTATAACAAAAAATTAGTTATAAGTCTATTAATCTAAAAAAATTACTATGTTTTTGAGGTTGTTGAAAAAGTTATATATTGATTAGCCCCATGAAGGATTTCTTGGGCATTCGTTCATTTCGCTAATCAATTCTAAGCTTTTCTTTGTTTGAAAAAGTCCTACCCTCGCGATGCCATCGTCCTGATGGCCGCTCGGCTCGGCACGTCCTGTGCCGAATTACGGACTTTTCCAAAGTCGAAAAGCTAAGAATTGCTAAAGCTCATGAAATATGCCATTTTGAAATCCTTTCATGGGGCTTTTCAATACTTTAGCTAACAAATGGGTTTATCGAGAATCAGAAATATATTTCTACTTTTTAAAACTATACATAATTAAAAAATCACATCCATCAACTCTAATATCCTCATTATCATCAACTCTTCCAGATACATTGTTTAATATTATTTTAACCTTTAAAGTCTCGTTTTCGTCAACTAATGACAATTCTTCAATTTTAAGTTCTATATCTGGTCTAAATGTTCCATATTTTTTATATGCACTTTGTATAATATCTTTAATATTTTTTCTATAAACTTCTTTGTTGTCTTTAAATATGGCTATTTCTGAATTGGAATTATAATACTTGAAACTAAATTCCTTTGAATTTTGTACTTCCTGGCTATAGGAATTAAGCTGTATAAAATATTCGTATCCTTTTATATCTATTAGGCTGTTTGGAGCTATTCTATAATAGAAGTACTGTTCTTTTGGGAAATAAGGTGCTTCATAGTTAAAGCCAAAAACTTCGTTCATTTTAGATGAATTAAAATCCTTAGGTACATATTTTAGTTTATCTATACCCTGCCTTGTTTCAAAATAGGAAATTATACTGTTTATTTTTCTTTGGTCATCCTTATTTGTGTTTGGATTTTTTTGTATTTTACCATCCTTGAGCATATTGTTTTTAATCAATAGATTCTCAAAACGCTTGTTTTGACTATACCTTGATATACTAAAGCTTGACAGTGGAGTGAATAGAGAAATAAATATAGTCAATGCAAGGGTTGAAGGAATTAGTGTATTTTTAGGCTGTTTTGTTATGTTCCAATAGATGAATACAAATAAAATCCAAATTCCTGCAACTATGACATAATATCTTGGTTCAGTTACACCATAGGCATTTATTCTTATTCCCATAGAGAAAAACATCATTATTATTAAAGGTATTATAATTTTAGTTATTATTTTTGTAAAATAGTAGGCAATCTTTACATCTTCTTTAATTGGATGAATAAAGAATACTACTAAAATAGTTATAAAGGAATACCAAAGTACAAGGTGGGAAACAAGTCCCTTTGGCCAGTTTTGTGTGATAATAATCTTAAAAAAGTAGATGTATAAAATGATTGTGTAGGCACTTAATAGAGGGATTACAATATAGTTTAAAAGAATATTAAAGGCTCTTGGAAAATCAAACTTTGTAAAAGTATTCTCCTTTTTTGGTACCAATGATAAAAAGTAGTTTACTGCAAATATAAAAAGGCACACAAACCAAGTTTCTATATACGTTTCAGATTCAACTTTAATTCCAAGCAAACTGTCAATTGTAAATAATATAGCACTTAAACCAAAGAAAAGAACTGCTGTGTATATTGCAGTAATGAAAAATCCAGTAAAAATCTTAATAGAATACATTTCGAAGTTTTCCCTATTTAAGAAGTATGGAATGAATAGAAACACTAAATAAAAAATTAAATTAGTACCAATAAATCTTGAGGTACTTATATAGTCTATTTTATTAAGAAAAATAAAGTAATATCCGATAATTAAAATAATAGAGGTTAAATAGTATATAAGTAGTTGTTTCAAGTCCCTTCCTGTTTTTTCCCACATAAGCTTAAAACTTAAAGTAATTGGTATTGATAATGCGAAAATCATAGTGAGTCTCTGCAGAGTTAAAGATGGATCCCTTTTTTGTTCAATCATAATTATTATTGTAATGCAGGTTGCAAAGGCTGATAGAACTGTTAATGGAAAACGCCTTATACTGCTTTCAAGTGCCTTTGTAAGCCTTGTTGTCAAATTTGAAATCCTCATAAAAATTCTCCCTTCATTGCTTATTATTAATATTATACTACATTAATTTATAAAAAAATTAAAAAATGGTATAAATTTTTAGAATTTATTCAGGCTGTTGAAAAATTTATATATTGATTAGCCCCATGAAGGATTTTAAGGCATTCGTTCATTTCGCTAATCAAATCTAAGCTTTTCTTTGTTTGAAAAAGTCCTACCCTCGCGATGCCATCGTCCTGATGGCCGCTCGGCTCGGCACGTCCTGTGCCGAATTACGGACTTTTTCAAATCCGAAAAGCAAGATTTGCTAAAGCTCATGAAAGAGCCAAATAAAATCCTTTCATGGGGCTTTTTCATATTTTTGACAAAAATGGGTTTAACAATAATCTGTATAGATTTTCAGAATTTATTTTTTATCAAATTTTAATTTTTAAAACATATTTAGCATATAAAATTATGTTATATAGAAAGTTTTTCTAAAGGAGTTTGTTTATTTATGTAGAAATATAAAATTATAAGCGATTTGACAGTATGGAGGAAAGATAAATGAAAAAAAGTATGCTAATAACTTTAATTACAATTTATGTGTTGGCATTGGGGATTGGATTATCTATTGGTAAGCTATATGCAAGAAATAGATTCAACAATGCAATGGCAGAACAAATTAATGATGTAAATAAAAGGGACAATAAAATGCAGGAAATTCCTAATAAAAATGTTGATTTAATTGATAAAAACAAACAAGAAAATGATTCTATTAAAAAAGAAAATGAAATACCCAAAAGTGAGGAAAAGGATAAATTGATACAACAAAAGGAACAAACTAAAGCTGTAGATAGTCAAAAAACAACAGAAGCAGAATTAATAAATAAGAAAAGAACAATAGGATTTTATAAAAGCAAAGGTAAAAAGGTGGCATATCTAACCTTTGATGATGGTCCAAGCAAGGATGTAACTCCAAAGGTTTTAGATATTTTAAAGGAAAATGATATAAAGGCAACCTTCTTTGTTTTAGGAAGTATGGCTAAAGCAAATCCAGAACTATTAAAAAAAATATATGAAGATGGACACGCTATAGCAAATCACTCCTATTCACATTCCTATAAAAAAATATATTCTTCTGAAGAAGCTATGATAAAGGAGATAAAGGATACAGAATCGATAATCAAATCTATATTAGGAGATGAATATGACAATAGATTTTTTAGATTTCCTGGTGGGAGTGGTGGAAGACCTATAGAAATAAAAGAGGCTATTGTTAAAAACGGATATACATATATCGACTGGAACTGCCTAACCGGTGATGCAGAGGGTAAAATGATGTCGGCTGAAGGACAGTATGAGAGATTTTTACAAACATCAAAAAACAAAAATTCCCTTGTAATACTAATGCACGACGGGAGAGGAAAGCACACTACTCCAGATGTGTTAAAAAAAGTTATAGAACATCTTAAAAATAGGGGATATCAATTTGAAGTTATAAAGTAGGTGATGTTATGGAAGGGATAAAGGTGTTAATTGTAGAGGATGAGGCAAGTATAAGAAAGTTTGTAAGGATTAATCTTGAAAGGAGTAAATTTATTGTATTTGAAGCAGAAAGTGGAGAACAGGCCCTCGAGCTATTTTCTTTAGTAAAACCTGATGTGGTAGTTCTTGATGTAATGCTACCTAAGATAGATGGTTTTGAAGTTTTAAGAAGAATTAGAGAAGTAGATAATAACGTAATTGTAATTATGCTAACTGCAAAATCACAGGATATGGATAAAATAATGGGGCTTGAAATTGGTGCAGATGACTATATGGTAAAGCCCTTCAACCCATTAGAGTTAATTGCAAGGATAAATACAATCTTTAGAAGGATAAATAAGGACGATAATAAAAAACAGGAAATAAAAAGCCATAATATAAGAGTAGATTTAGAATCGATGAAGGTATTTAAGGATGATAAAGAAATAAATTTAACTCCGAAGGAGCTTGAGATTTTATTATTCTTTATAAAAAATGAAGGAAGAGTTTTAAGTAGAAATGATATTTTAGATTATGTTTGGGGCAAAAATTACTTTGGTGAAGTAAAAACCGTAGATGTTCACGTAAGAAGGCTAAGGGAAAAAATAGAGGATGATTCTTCAAATCCTAAATATATTGAGACGGTTTGGGGATATGGCTATAGATGGCGAAGGGAGAAGTAGGTATGAGTAGTATAAGACGTAGACTACTATGTAACTTCGTCATTATTGTAGTTTTAACTGTGGCAACCTTAAATACCATAATATTTTTTTCTTTTAGGAATATATATTATTCAAACATTGCCAATCTACTTATAGGACAAATAAAGATTTCCTCTGATATTTACACTAAATATTTTTCAAAAAATAGCCTATATGAAAATGTATTGAATGGTGTAGATGTTTTTTTAAATAGAAGTGATATTGAGGTACAGGTATTCGATAATACAGGAAGGATAATATTTGACTCTATAGGAGTAATTGAGGAAAATGAATTTTTGGATATAAAGGAGGCTCTTTCAGGGAACATAGGAAGATGGATAGGTAATGTAAGTTACGATGACGAAAAGGTTATGGCAGTATCACATCCTCTATATAGTGGTGGAGAAATAATTGGTGGTATTAGATTTATAACCACATTAAGGGAAGTAAATAAGGATTTAAGAAGTATATTTATGATTTTAACTTTACTGGGATTGATTGTAACTTTAATCTTTGCATTTGTAAGTATTCTTTTTTCAAATCAAATAGTTGTTCCTATAGTAAACATAACAGAGGTTGCAAAGAGGATGGCAGAGGGAGACTATAACAAAAGGTGCAGGGATGCAAAATTTGATGAAATAAAAAATCTATCAACAACCCTAAATTATATGGCGGATGAAATAATAAAGAGGGAAAAACTTAAGGATGAATTCATATCCTCTGTCTCCCACGAACTTAGAACTCCTCTAACTTCTATAAAGGGATGGGCAATTACCCTAAAGGACTTAGAGGGGGATAAAGAACTTTTAAAGGATGGACTTGATATTATAGAAAAGGAATGTGATAGGCTCACGTCTATGGTTGAGGAGCTTTTAGATTTTTCAAAGCTCTCTTCTGGGAAAATTGAATTTAAATTTAAGAGTGTAGATATAAATACATTTTTGGATGGTATAAGAAAACAGATTGAACCAAGAGCCTATAGGGAAAATAAGATTTTTAGTATATTAAAGGAGAATAAAAGTATAATCATAGAGGCTGATGAAAATAGATTAAAGCAGGTATTTATAAATTTATTAGATAATGCCTTTAATTTCACAAACGCAGGGGATAGTATAGTTATAAAAGTAAAGGAAAATGATGAGGATATAGTTATTGTGGTTGAGGATACAGGGCTTGGTATATCAAAGGAGGACTTACCTCACGTTTTTGAAAAGTTCTATAAAGGAAGGGGAAGTAGGTCAAAAAATGGTATAGGGCTCTCGATATGTAAGGATATAGTAGAGAAAATGAAGGGCAGTATTAAAATTGAGAGTGAAGAAAATAAGGGTACAAGAGTTTATGTTACTTTCCCTAAAGGTGGAGTGATTAGATGAAAAGAAATATATTTGTATTTATAGCGTTTTTTTTAATTTTAGCAAACTTAACAGGATGTAGTAATTTTTCAAGTTCCCAAAAGGTAAGGGCACCTAAAAATAAAACCATTCCAATAAAAGGTGCATATAAAGTAGAATATGCAGATGATTACAAAGATGATGGGCTTGTAGGGAGAAGTTTTGTTTTTAAAGAGGATGAATTTTGGGATGGTGTAGATAGGTTTATAGGTATTAATTATAAGATAAAAATAGTTGATATGTCGGAGTATTTATTAAATGGATATAAAATAAAAAACATAGATAAAGGTAAAGAGGTTCAAGTAGTATCTGTAATTAGCAATGGAAACTTCCTTTATGATTTTATTAAAATTAACGAAGAGTTAATAATGCTTGTGTATAATAAAAAGGTGTATAGATTAAAGAAAACAAACGATGAGTATGATATGTCCTCCTGGAGAAGGAATATAAATATTTTTAGTTTCAAAAAGAATTCATCCAATAAGGATGCAGCAATTTTTATTGGCCTTAGAAGTAAAAATGAAGGTAAATACTCTTATAAAACCTATTATATAGGAGTTTCAAATGGTGAGATTAAAGAGATGTATTTAGCTGACAACATATTCCTTCCAAGAAAAAATGGCTTTTGGAAAATAGATATTGAAGATTCACAAATTAAAGTAAATAACATTTCAAAGGGACAGGAGAAGGTAGTTAATAGAAAAGAGGCTGCTTTTTCTTTAAAAAGTACCTCAAAATTTAATTCATATATTGACTTTGTTGGCAATGACTATATTGCTATTGAAGAGGGAGATGGAATAATAGGTAGACTAAAGATTGTTCCTGTAGATAATCCTATGCAGCAGACGGGAATAAGTATAACTGATTTGCTGGGAGAAAGTTTTAGAAAAAGGTTTGATGAACAGAGGGATAGTATATTGAAGGAATTAAAAGGTGAGGAAGTAAACAAGGATTTAAAATACGAAAATATTGGAGTTTTAAGAAGAAATGGTTTTTATTCATTGAAGGGCAGAATAAACTATAAATCGGGTGATTTTTTCTCCTATCTGGACTTTGATACAGGATTTTTCCCCCCAAGTAATATGGTAATGTATGATACCCTTTGTATTCCTATGAAGGATATAAAGGATAAAATTCCTCAAGCAATAGATGCCTATACTTCACCCAATAAGGATATAGCAGTTATTGTTCTTCCAAAATCCATTGAGTTTTATAGAATAAAAAATCAAAAACTCTCTGAAAAGATTGGAGAGATTAAAATTGCAAAAGAAGATAAAATAATAATGCTTGAGTGGGCAGTAGGAAACTATTCTGAGGTTTGGAGGGACAATTTTATAAAAAACAATTCTGTAGAGGTTATAAATATAAACAAAAATTAAGTTTTTGGCATCCTTTGATGTGTACAAATTTGTTTAAAAGTGGTATAATATACAAGAGTTTTATAGTAAATAAATGTAATATAAAAGTAAAAAAACAAAAAAACTAAAGAAATAAAATTCTAATATTGACATATATTTTTAAATACAATAATTAATTATTTTAAAATTTATATTAAAAAGCATTATATAAAGGGGTATCCATATGCAACAAAGAAAGAGATTAGGAGAATTTTTAATTGATGCAGGACTTTTAACACCGGAGCAGCTTCAAAAGGCTTTAAATATACAAAAGAATACAAATAAAAAGCTTGGTGAAGTACTTGTTGAAAATGGATTTGTAACAGAGGACCAAATAATAGAAGTATTAGAGTACCAGCTTGGGATACCGCACGTTAAGCTTGATAGATACCCAATTGACCAGGAATGTGTAAAACTTGTTTCTGAAACCTTAGCAAAGAGGCATACACTTTTGCCTATTAAATTTGAAAGGGACAAGCTTATAGTTGCAATGGCAGACCCTCTAAATATATTTGCCCTTGAGGATGTCCAAATTTATACAGGCAAAGACGTACAGCCAGTTCTTGCAAAGGAAGAGGAGATAAAAAGGTTTATAAACAAATACTATGGAAAACAGGAGGCCTTAAAGGCTGCTGAAGAGTTTAAAAGGGAAAACAAAGGTTTAAAATTTGAAAAAACAAAAAATCCAAGAGCTGTAGATGATGATGTTCAAGGACCAATTGTAAAACTTGTAAATTCAATTTTTGAACAGGCGATAAACCAAAGGGCAAGCGATATACACATAGAACCCTTTGAAGAAGAGGTTAAGATAAAGTTTAGAATAGATGGAATACTATACGAAATAATGAAGGTTGAGTATGAACTGCACGCACCACTTGTTGCAAGAATCAAAGTTATAGGGAATATGGATATTGCTGAAAAAAGAGTTCCACAGGATGGTAGGACAACTTTCGAAATTTATGATAGGGAATATGATATGAGAATATCCTCACTTCCAACCGTTTTTGGGGAGAAGATTGTTATTAGAATAGCAGATAAGAGGGAGTTTTTAAAGGATAAGAAGAATTTAGGTTTTTTAGATCACGATTTAGAACTCTATGAAAAGCTAATTTCTTCACCCCACGGAATCATATTGGTATCAGGACCAACAGGAAGCGGTAAATCTACAACATTATACACAGCACTAAGAGAACTAAACACTGGAGATAGAAACATAATCACCGTTGAGGATCCTGTTGAAAGTACTATTTATGGTGTAAACCAAGTGGAGGTGAATCCAAAGGCAGGGTTAACCTTTGCAGCAGCTCTAAGGTCAATATTAAGACAGGACCCAGACATAATAATGATAGGTGAGATTAGAGATAAAGAAACGGCAGAAATTGCAGTAAGGGCGGCAATAACAGGGCACTTGGTTCTATCTACAATCCATACAAATGATGCACCAAGTTCTGTTACAAGACTTATTGATATGGGAATTGAGAGTTTTATGATAAGTTCATCTTTAATAGGTGTTATAGCCCAAAGATTAGTAAGAAGAATATGTCCCCACTGCAAAGAGGAGTATATAGCAAGTCTTGATGAAATAAAGGCCCTCGGTCTCGATGAAGATAAAGAATATAAATTATATAGAGGAAGAGGATGTCTATACTGTGGACAAAAGGGATATATAGGAAGAACAGGTATATATGAAATACTAGCAATAGATAAGGAACTAAGAACAGCAATTACAAAGGGCTTAAGTAGTGATGAACTTAAAGATATGGCAATTAATAAAGGAATGGTTACACTAAAAAATAGCTGTATAGAGAAGGTTTTAAATGGTGAAACAACGGTTGAAGAATATTTAAGAGTAACATATTCTATGGATTGATGAGGGGTGTTTATGGCAAATTACGTATACGAAGCTATAGATGTGAATGGAAAGAAGATTAAAGGAAAGATTGTAGCAGAGGACAGGCAGGACGCACAAAGACAGCTAAAGGATAAGAACCTTTATATTGTGGATATAAATGAAGATAATGTACTAAATAAAGAAATAAATATAAAATTTCTAAACAAGGTAAAGGCAAAGGATTTAGCCGTATTTTGTAAGCAGGTTGCAACACTACTGCAGGCAGGACTGAACATATTAACCTGTCTTAATGTAATTAAAAATCAAATTACAAATAAAAAACTTAAAAATGCGGTAATAAGTCTTTCGGAGGACGTAGAAAAGGGAACAGCCATATCAGCATCGATGAGAAGATTTCCAGATGTTTTTCCAGAGATTTTAATAAATATGATAGAGGCTGGGGAAGTTGGGGGGTCTCTTGACAACTCCTTTGAGAAGATGGCAGTTCAGTTTGAAAAGGAAATGAAGCTGAAGCAGAAGATCACAAACGCACTTATGTATCCAGCTATAGTTATATTTGTTGCACTTGCCGTTTTAAATCTGCTTTTAATTTTTGTTATACCAACCTTTGTTGGGATGTTTAATGACTTAGGAGTTGAATTGCCGCCAACTACAAGGTTTATATTAAACGCAAGTACCTTTATGAAGAATAATTGGTTAATTTTAATAGCACTAATTGTGCTGTTAATAATTTTAATAAATTATTATAAAAAGACTCCTTCAGGTAGCATATATTTTTCAAGCTTAAGGCTTAAGATGCCTATAATTGGTAAAATATCTCTTTTTTCCTCAATAGCAAGGTTTACAAGGACACTATCAACCCTTGTAAGTTCAGGTGTTCCACTTGTTACTGCTATTGAGACTACAAAGAATCTTCTAAGCAATGCATATATTGAAGAAAAGTTTGAAGGAGTCGTTGAACAGGTTAGGGGGGGTGAAGGCCTAAGTAGACCAATTGAAGCTCTTAATATTTTTCCAGAGCTTGTGCCAGTTATGATTAAAACAGGTGAAGAGAGCGGTACCCTTGAGGAAATGCTCTCAAAACTTGCAGACCTCTATGAAAATGAGGTCGAAAATATGGTTACAAGGCTTACAGCAGTATTTGAGCCTATAATGATAGTCTTCTTGGCCTTAATTGTAGGCTTTATGCTGGCATCAATTATTCTACCTATGTTTAAACTCTACGGAAATATGAACCTATAAAAGATGGGGAGGTTTAATTATGAACAAGAGAAATAAGAAAAAAGGTTTCACACTTATTGAAATGATTGTTGTAGTTGCTATTATTGCTATTTTGGTTGGAATTGGTGTTCCACAAATAACAAAGACAATAGGAAATTCAAAGAAACAAGCAGATATTGCAAACGCAAAAACAATAGCTAGTATGCTTCAACAAAAAATTGCTGAGGGTAATTTAAAAGAAGCGACTACTCCTGCACCTGTTAAAGATGTACTAGATGTAGATGTTCCACAAGTAAAGTTTAAACAAGGTTGTGAATTTTATTACACATTTAGCGGTCAGGATGAACTAATAATATATATAAATGATGATAAAGACTACGATAAAGTGTATCCTTTAGATTCTTCTAATAATAACACATATAAGTAATATAAAAAATTTCCTGGGGCCTTGTGCCCCCCTATCCTAACTTTATAGGTGATATTTATGAGAAAAAAGGGTTTTACATTAATTGAAATGACAATTGTAGTTGCAATACTTGGAATACTCCTTTCAATTGCATATATGAACTTTACAAAATCCATTATAAATTCAAGGCTTGATTCAGCAGCAAGTGAAATAGCATCTATGCTTAGGGATGTATATGAAAATGGAAACAAATCAATGGATTATAATACTTATTATGTAAAGATAAATAAAAATGAGGGAACCTATAGAATAGAACTTATTAAAAAAGAAGCAAATGAAAAGGTTATAAGAAGTGCTGAATATAAAGATATTAACATTAATTTTTATATAGAGGAGAATGAAAATAACAAGTCAAAGATTGAATTTAGGGATGTAAATTTTATATTTTTTACATCAGAAGGTGGGCTTAAAGTAAAATATAGTTTGAACGAAGATGGGCAAGAGATAAATCTAATTCAGATTAGCAATAAATCCGAAAATAATTCCAAAAGGGTTTATATAGATAAAATACCAGCAGGAAATATAAGAGTTGAGTAGGGGTTTTATATGAGAAAAAAAGGTTTTACTCTAATTGAGCTTTTAGTAGTTTCAGCCATACTTTTGATTCTTCTTGAGGCAGGATATAGTTTTTTTATAAACAATTACAGAGTGCTTCAGGAGGAAAAGAAGAAGGCATATATAGAGTCACAGGTTAAAAGCTTTATGGATTATGTTATGCAGTCACTGCAGATGGCATATCAGGAGGACATAGCTGTAAAAAAACACGACATCCATACAGATAAGGATGAACTTGTTATATACCTTCCAAAGGAAAATAGTGAAATAAATTTAGCACAGGATAAAAGCAATGCATATAAGATAGAGATATACAGCTTGGAGGATGAAATATACATTACGAAAACAAATGGTGTATCTTTAAATAAAATAATATTAGATGGTAATATTGAGGATTTTAGAATTGAAACCCAAACTGAGAAAATTAATATCCAAAAGCCTGATGGTACCTTTGAGGAGGAGGATGTTTTAAAATATATAGAGATTAAATTTACTGTTGACTATAAAATTCGAGATATAAAAAGAGATTATTCAATTAAGTACAATATTAGAAGATGAGGGGTAGTAGTATGTTAGATAGCTTATTTAACAGTCTATGCATCGAATTAAACAGCAACTATATAAAGGTTGTTGAGGGGAGAAAAGGCAAAAAGGCAAAGATTTTAAAGGCACAGTATATAAAATTAAAAAATTTAAATAGCGGAGTAATAGATGTATTAGATGAAAATGCGATTGTAGAGGCATTAAATAGATTCTTCTTTGAAAACAAGGTATCAAAGAAGAGTGTAAACATAGTTTTATCTGGTCTTACAAACCTTCTTGTTAGAGAGGTTACCATACCATACATTCAGAGCGATAAGATATATACGATGTTAAAATATGAATCATCACAATATTTCCCGGTAAATATAGATAAATATATATTAGACTACAAGGTGCTTGAGGTTTTAAAGGACGGAAAGAACAAAAAACTAAGGCTCCTTGTTTTTGCAGTTCCGAAAAATATAATTGACCAAGTGATGTCAATTGTAAATAAGTTGAATTTAAAGATTAACAGAATTGATATAGAACCAAATGTTTTAACAAGGCTGTCAAAAAGGTTAGAAATTGGAAAAGAGCAAAGTGCAATGCTTTTAAATGTAGAAAGAAACTTTTTAACAGCGGTTATTGTAAAGGATGGAATTGTTCAGTTGACAAAGACTTACCCCCACGACCTGAACATAGATGATGATGGTGAACTAATATCAAATGAGTATAGTGTAAATGAAGTTTACGACAACATAACAAAGCTAATAGAATTTTATAAAATAAGGGAAAGACAAGAACTAAACAATGTGTTTGTAACAGGTGAGCTTTCAAAGAATATTAGACTTGATGAGGTATTACCCAAAAAAGTTGCAGTAAATGTAAATTATATTATTAATCTTGACTTTATAGATACGGATTGCGACAAAAACAAATTTATAATTCCAATTTCAACATTTATATAGTATAAGGGGGATATTATGTTAAACCTACAGTTTAATAAAGGTAAGGATATAAACCTGCTTGAGGCCTACAATAGGCAGTATAAAAATAAGACAGAGGATAATAAAAAAATATATATATTTATTTTGGCTGAATTGTCTATATTTTTGGTAATAACAATTATTTCTTTAGTTAAAATAACCTATTATAAAACACAAAATGCCAAATTAACACAGGCAATAAATAGTCTAATTCCTATTGAAAATCAAGTTAAAGAATATACTAAGGTTAAAATGATGTATGAAAATAAAAAGACAATTTTAGATTTAGTGGCAAAGGATAATGAAACATTTAATACTGTCATAACAAACCTTGAGGAGATTATGCCATCAGAGATGGCAATTGAAAATATGACCTTAAGCAAGGATAAGGTTTCCTTTGTAATAAAATCCTCAAGGGAGGAGAATATAGCACAGTTTGTTTACAATATGCAAAATTCTGATGTATTTAAAAATATAGTTTTCAATGGAATTTCAAATCAAGGAACTGAAAAGAGAACATCAATTACTGCAGAGATTGTGAGGAAGTGATGGGTATGTTTAAGTTAACCGAGAGAGACAAAAAGATGCTTTTAATCCTTTTAATTTTCCTTTTAGGTTTTGGTTTTTATTATGCGTATCAAGCTATGTCCTCTAAAATTAGTAGCTTAAAAGAAGAAAACACAAAGCTTTTATATAGAAAGGCAGAACTTGATAGAGCAGTTGAGGTATACAACAAAAATAAAGATAAAATAGAGGAGACAAAATTAAATTACTACGACATTTCCTTAAAAATGCCTAATAACTTGGATGAAAAGTTTTGTGTTGTTGACTCATTAAACCTTCTTAGAAAGTATGATGCTGTTATTAATGATTTACCTATATCACAAAAACAGCAGTTTCAATACAGTGGCAGCAAGAATATAGATGGAGCATTTTTTCATAGCATAAAAATAACGACACAACTTACCTATGAAAACCTTAAGAGACTTTTCACAGAGACAAAGGACTTTAATACTCTATATTCAGTAGATAGTTTGTCACTTGTTCCTTTAAATAATGGTGATATTGTTTCAGCCTCCTTTGATTTAAAGTTTTTTGGATTTAATGATAAGGATGCACCAATGAGGCAGTGGCAGGATTTTAATTTAGAAACAGGCAAAGATAAGATTTTTTCAAGTAGTCCCTTAAAAACAACAATAGCAGATACTACGTCAAAGGAATATATAGAGCAGAATAAGGATTTTTTAGTAATGCTATCAACACTTAATTCTCCAGAGACTGCTTTGCAAATAATTAAAACAGGCGAAGATTTTAAAATTTATGGTAAGAATAAACAGATTGAAAAAGCATTTATTGAACTAAAGCAAAACGGTGAAAAACTTTTATACAGGATGTCAACCGAAGGGGATTCTCATCCAAAGGATGGAGGGTTTAAGGAATTTAAAAATAATTCAGAGAATATAATAATATACGTTTACTCAACAGAAAGAAAATATCAAGATGATAAAAATGTTGTTCTTTTAAATGTAAAAAACGAAACCAACAAAAAGGTAATGGTTTATGTATTTTATGATGATAAAAATAAACCAAGGCTTAACATAACAGCAACAGGCAACAATATATTTGTTGAAAAGAGATGATGCTATGAAGAGGCGTAAGGGATATACATTAGTTGAACTTTTAGTAGCATTTGCTATTTTTGCAATTTTAATTATTCCGGTTTCAGGTATGATAAATTCAGCAATAAGAGGTAATAAATCTTCAAAAGAAAAATTAGAGTTAGTGAATATATTTAACCTGAATTATTCACCAACCAAAAATTAAACTGAAAAATATTTATAAGAAATCTTAGCCTGAATTATTCACCAACCAAAAATTAAACTGAAAAATATTTATAAGAAATCTTAGTATAATTGTTATATGAATAAAATTTTCATAAATTACAGATATTTACATTAAAGAAGAATAGATTTCACCTATAGTATAAAATTTTACTTTTTGAACTTATCAAAGAACAATAATAAAAGAATTTCATTCTAACTTGTGAATATTTGCTACAATCTCATAAAAATCATTTTTATATGCGTAGCTACTGCAAAGCTTAAATATTATGTAGCGACTACTTCTTACTATTCTTGAGGCTATTTTCATTAGTTTAAGCCTTATTGTATCTATTTGAAGTTT
>NZ_FQVG01000005.1 GCF_900129265.1 Caloramator proteoclasticus DSM 10124
CATAGCCCTACGGGCATAGAGGCTATAGTTGGATTCATGATAATAGCCTTTAACTTAACCCAATTATACTTTTTTAGAAACATTCGAGGATTCAGAGAAAAAAGGCTTTTGCAGATAAATATAATAGAAGATTTGAAAGATGAAATGTTGATAATTATGAATTGGATTAATCCAATTTTTAACACCGCATAGTCGATAATAAAATTGGAAATACAGCTTTTCATTATGATGGGGAGGGGGAAGGTGTATCTATATACATGGCCTACGGCCTTTTTCCCTTCCAAAATTTCAATAAAATAGAAAAAATCTAATTTCCTATAAAGAAAAAAGCTTTACTGGAAATTAGATGCGAAATCTCTGTTATATTTTAATATTGATTTTAATTTTAAAAAAAATTAAAATAAAATTGTGTCAAATTTTGCTATGAGGTGTAGATTAATGAGACTTGTTAACATAGAAAGAGTAAAACCAGGAGATGAGCTTGCACAAAGCATACTTGGAGCAGATGGTGCAATTTTATTAAGAGAGGGAGTTATATTAACAGATACCTATATAAAAAGATTAAAAAGTATAGGTGTAGAGTTTTTGTATATAAAGGATGCACACTTAGACGACCTAAAGGGGCAGGATGCTGAATTTTTACAATTAAAATCTCAAGCTGTAAAATCAGTTTCAACGGTTTTTTCTAAGCTTCAATACAATAATGTAAATGAAGTAAGAAACACAATGGATACTATTTTGAATATTGTAGAGTATTTGCTTGAGAACAAGGATATAAATTCAACCTATTTAATGGAGCTTAAAACCTTTGATAATTATACCTTTATTCATTCCTTAAATACCTGTGTATTGGCACTATTCTTTGGAGTAAATCTTAATTATACAAGGAATATGCTTTTAGATTTAGGTATGGGGGCACTTCTTCACGATATTGGAAAGACAAAAATACAAACAGAGATATTAAATAAAAAGGGAAAACTAACAGAAGAAGAATTTGAGATAATGAAGAAGCATACCATCTATGGATATGACATAGTAAAGAATATAAGATATATCAATGAACGAGGAAGATTGGTTGTTCTTGAACATCACGAAAGATTTGATGGTTCAGGCTATCCGAACAAATTAAAGGGAGAAAATATTTCAATGTTTGCAAGGATAGGCTGTATAAGTGATGTTTATGATGCGATTATAAGCGATAGAGTATATAGAAAGGGATTTTTAGCAAATGAAGCCTATGAGTTTATATTAGGTGGAAGTGGTACCTTCTTTGATGTAGAACTTGTAAAGATATTTAAAAATAATTTTTCAATATATCCCTTAGGTGTATGTGTAAGGTTGTCAAATGGAATTGAAGGATTTGTGGTTGGACACAATAAGGGATTGCCGGATAAACCAGTAGTTAGAATTATTTATGATGAGAAGGGTAATTCAATTCAACCTATTGAAATTGATTTATCAAAACAAACCAATATAACAATTGTGGATGTAATAGTATAGATTACTGTATTTATCACTTAGGCACGAAAAAAGTAATATATAGTGTAGTCCCATAAAAGGATTTTGTAGTAATAAACGAAATCCAGGCTGTTGAAAAAGTTATATATTGATTAGCCCCATTAAGGATTTCTTGGGCATCGGTTCATTTCGCTAATCAATTCTAAGCTTTTCTTTGTTTGAAAAAGTCCTACCCTCGCGATGCCATCGTCCTGATGGCCGCTCGGCTCGGCACGTCCTGTGCCGAATTACGGACTTTTTCAAAGTCGAAAACCTAAGAATTGCTAAAGCTTATGAAAGAACCCATTGAAATCCTTTCATGGGGCTTTTCTTATACTTTAGTTAACAAATGGGTTTGTCAACAATTTGGATTTTGTAGTAATAAACAAAACTCTTTTATAGGGTTTTTTAAGTAGGAACTGTCATATACGTTTAGCAATAATGATTGAATAAAAAAATAAATCCGGAATAAATCCGGATATGGGGAATGAGGGAATATGGAGTTACTTTCCATATTAAAATAACACAAAATGAAGGATGAGTCAATAAAAATTTCATATTTCATTTGTTATAAAATTGTAGCTTACATAATATATTTTAAGAAGAGCAATATTTTTGGTGTTTCTATGCAGGATATAATTATGTTGGCACTGTTTACTGAAGCTATATGGGAAACATTAAAGCTTATAAAAACTAAGGATAAAATTAATTATGATAGAATAGGTGCAACAGCTGTAGGTATTTTAATAGCTATTGCTGCAAATGTTGACATTTTTTCATACTTAGGAAGGCCTCTTACTATTAAATATTTAGGGGCAATTTTAACAGGTATTTTAATTAGTAGAGGTTCAAATTTTATACACGATTTACTTGGAAGTGTTAGCAGTATGTATCAACGAAATAAGCCATAGGAATTTACCTATGGCTTATCTTATACGCTTTATTAGTGTTAATTTTCTTCCTTTAAGTGGTGAAATTTTTACGACGTCACCGGTTCTTGGAGCGTGTACAAACATTCCATCTCCTAAGTAAATTCCAACGTGACTAATTGGGCTATAAAAGAATACTAAATCTCCTGGCTGGGCATCATCAAGACTAACAGTTTGTCCAACTGTTGCCTGTTCTGACGCTCTTCTTGGAAGATTAATACCAAAATGAGCATATACATATTTAACGTAGCCAGAACAGTCAAATCCCGATGGAGTATTTCCACCCCATACATATGGAGTATTTAAGAAATTTAACGCAAATGATACTATTTCGTTGGAGGAGGCTGAAATATTTCCTCTTGAGGTTGATGTAGATTTATTTGTTTTTCCATTTATTTGATTGTATAATTGATATATTTTTGCCTGATATTTTTTCATCTGCTCTGCGTACTGCTTCTTTTTAGACTCAAGCTGTGATATTAATTTTTGCTGTTCTATTTTCTTTTGGTTTATATCCTTTAATTTTTCTTCGTTTTGATATTTTAGTTCTTCAATCTTTGCTTTAGATAGTTCAAGTTCTTTCTTTTTATTGTTTAATTCTTGTATTCCCCTATTGATTTCATCAAGTGCATTAAGGTCAAACTGTATTACTGTTTTTACCATTTCAATTCTTGAAAGTAAATCACTAAGACTGGTAAAACCAAGTATTAATTCTATATAATTTTCCGAACCATTCATATACATATTTTTAATTCTTTCATCAGCTGTCTTTTTTCTATTTTCAAATTCCAGTTGAGCCTTTTCGATTTCTTGTTGTCTTTGTAATATTTCATTATTAATTTTTTTAATCTCATCTTCATTCTTTTTTATTTCAAGGCTAACTTCATAGGCCTCTGCATCTATTTCCTCTATTTTAGATTCTATTTCACCTATTTCCTCTAAAACATCATTATATTCTTTTTTTGTTTCTTGAAGTTTTTGTTCTAACTGTTTCTTTTCTTCTATTGGAGTTGCATAGGATAGGCTTGTACTAAAAATTAAAAATAAAGATAAACCTAAGGCTATTTTCTTTAGTTTCATATAATACCCCCTTTACCACAATTTAAATTATATCATTTTTATCATTTAATTGGTATCAAAAATTAGAGAAAAATTTTTACAAAAGAACCTGAAAGTATTTAATTTGCTACAACAATATAGAAATTATTACATAATAAAACAGCATAAAATTATAGTGGCTCATTCTTAAAAATTTTAAATTTTTCACATAAATGTGTTGTTTTATAAGTCAAAATATTTTATAATATAGTAGTGCAATCGTTTGAACAATTATAAGGAGGCATATTATGAGCAGTTTATTAAAAATATTAAATAGGCTTGAAGAAAATATAGACAAGGGAAAAGAGATTGACTTTAAAGTGCCTGCTATTTGGAATTCATTTGGATACAAAGGTTTAAAAGAAACTAAGGGAACAATATCAGTAAATCCTTATGAATTCTACAGTGAATGTATTAAAAAGACAATACTACCATATTACAAAAAAGAAAATAATTATAGCAATCCACTATCTAAATTAGTAGAGACAAAAAAATGGGACGGATACATAGGTGGAGACTGGATAAAGAAGGCTAATGTTTATGGTATGCAAATAAGAACATCAAGTGCCTATGACCACGATGGAAGTGGAAATCTTGAGCTAAATAACAGATTTGGACTTAAGGACACAGGGACTTTCCTAAAGACAATAGCACTTCTACCACATCTTAAGAGAATGGGAATAGATGCAATATATCTACTACCTATATCCAAAAACAGTATGAGATATAAAAAGGGTGAGATGGGTTCCCCATATGCAGTTAAGAACTTTTTTGAGCTTGATCCAACTTTAAAGGATCCAATGTTAGGTGAAGATATCTCAATAGATGAAGAGTTTAAAGCATTAGTAGAGGCTTGTCATATATTAGGCATAAGAATAATGATAGACATTATACCAAGAACTTCAGCGAGGGATAGTGACCTTATATTTGAACATCCAGAATGGTTCTACTGGGTAAAGATAGATGAGCTTGACACATATGCACCACCTTATGTAGAAGGAATAAAGGCTGGGGATAAGCCATCTGTAGAAAATCTACCGAAGGTTTATTCAAGTGAAAGTGTAAAAAATCATATTAAAAAGTTCTGCCCTGCTCCAAATGTTATAGATGAAAAGAAGTGGAATAGCATTAAGGAAAGATGTTTAAAGGACAAAAGTTTAGATTTCTTTGATTTAATACAACAGGAGTTTGGAATAACTACTGCTCCAGCCTTCTCAGATTGTATAAACGACCCACAACCACCTTGGACAGATGTTACTTTCTTAAGATTATATTTAGATAATCCTGAGGAGTCTGCAAAGTATGTAGATGAAAATCAGCCACCATATATATTATTTGATATAATAAAGGCTAACTTATTCCAAGGAAAGCAAAAGAATTTAGAACTTTGGGAAAGAATAGCAGACATTATACCAAGCTATCAAAGAAAGTATGGTATAGATGGTGCTCGTATTGATATGGGACACGCACTACCAAAGGAATTAGAAGAGATGATTCTAAAAAATCCAAGAGAGTTTGATGAGGATTTTTGTTTTATTGCAGAGGTATTAGACAATAAGGGAGATAAGGCTGCAAGAGAAGCAAATTACAATATGATAATAGGAACAGCTTGGGCAGAAGAACCAAGATTCTATAAGGGTAAGTTTAATAAGCTTGTAGAGGATATGGAAAACCTAAAGGCTCCAATATTTGCAGCAGCGGAAACTCCAGATACACCAAGAGCAGCTTCAAGACTTGGTGGAAAGAAGTTCTCTAAATTTGTAGCAGTAATGAATGCATTTTTACCAAATGGAGTTCCTTTCATAACTTCAGGTTTTGAAATATTAGAAAAACAACCTATGAATTTAGGACTTGATGCTAAGGAAGAAAATAGATTTTTACTTGATAAGAATGACCCATTATACGGAAAGCTTGCCTTCTTTGATAAGTATGCATTACATTGGGAAAACAGTGAAAATGATGAAATACTAAATATATTAGAAGATGTAGCAAATATAAGAAAAGAGTATTTAGATTATATTACAGATATTAATAATTATGTAAAATGCAGATTTGATAGAGAGAATATACTTGCAACTGCATACAAAGTAAATGATGAAGTACTGCTTGTTGTAGGTAATTTAGATTTTGAGGATTCAGTAAAGCTTTCAAAGGAAGATATAGAAAAGGCACTTGGATTTAGTATAGTTTCATTAAAGACAATATTTAAAGATTTTAGGAAGGCAGATAAAGAAGAGAAGGATGTAGTGTTAAAGCACGGAGAAGTTGCAATTTTTGTTGTAAAGTAAAGTTGAAGGGCTGTGAAGTAAGTTTCACAGCCCTTTTTATACGAAAAAGACATACTTTTTTTAATAAAAAAATTAAGAAATTTCAAAATATTGTTGTAAAATTCAAAAAAATATAATAAAATAGATATAGAAAAGGTTTTCTAAACTCATTTAAAAGAGGGGGAGAAGAAATTGAAAAAGAAAAGCTTGTCAATCCTATTAATTCTAAGTCTTTTTATTTCTATTTTTGCAGGATGTTCAAAGACACAACAAACAAATGGACAAGATAATAAGCCAGCAGAAAAATCAGGAAAAATAACAATCTGGGCTTGGGATCCAAACTTCAACATTGCAATTATGAATGAAGCTAAAGCAAGATACACAAAGGATAATCCTAAGGTAGAAATTGAAATAGTTGATATGGCAAAGGCAGACCTTGAACAGAAACTACATACAATGCTTGCATCAGGTGTTAAGGATGGACTTCCAGATATAGTTTTAATAGAGGATTATAATGCTCAAAAATACCTAAAATCATATCCAGGAGCCTTTGCAGATTTGACAGGAAAAATAGACCATAGCAAATTTGCAAACTACAAAGTAGGTCTTATGACAGTAGATGGTAAGGTTTATGGAGTACCATTTGATTCAGGTGTTTCAGGTTTCTTCTACAGAAAGGATATTTTAGAGCAGGCAGGATATAAACCAGAAGATTTAAATAATATTACTTGGGACAAGTTTATTGAAATAGGAAAGGACGTAAAGAAGAAAACAGGAAAGGCAATGTTAGGTTTTGGATTAGACGATGGCGGATTAATGAGAATAATGCTTCAATCTGCAGGACAATGGTATTTTGACAAGAATGGTAATGTAAATATGTCCAACAATGAAGCACTAAAGGAAGCTGTAAAAACATATAAGGCAATTGTTGATGCAGATATAATTAAAAAGACAAGTGGATGGAATGAGTGGGTTGCTGCATTTAACAAAGGAGAATCAGCAGCAGTTGTAACAGGAGTTTGGATAATAGGTTCAATAAAGGCAGAAGCAAGTCAATCAGGAAAATGGGCGGTTGCACCAACCCCAAGACTAAATGTTACTGGTTCAGTTAATGTTTCAAATCTTGGAGGTTCAAGCTGGTATGTATTAGAAGGAACTAAGGGAAAAGATATAGCTATAGATTTCTTAAATAAGATTTATGCTTCAGATAACGATTTCTATCAAAAGATATTAGTAGAAAGAGGAGCAATGGGTTAATATTTACCTGCAGCAACAGGAGATGCATATTCAAAGGCGGACGAATTCTTCGGAGGACAAAAGGTATTTGCTGACCTATCAAATTGGATGAAGAATATACCTTCAGTTGATTTTGGTCTTTACACATATGAAGCAGATGCTGCAATTATGGCTAATATGCCAGATGTTTATTCAGGAAAGATTACAGTAGAAGAGGCATTAAAGAAGGCAGAAGAACAATTAAAGAATCAAATAGGTAAGTAAATATTAAATTGAAAAGAGGAATAATGCAAATTATATGTATTATTCCTCTTTGTGAACTACCCCAACTTATAGAAGTAGTGGCTTCGTGGTCAATACTCAAAGCGGAGCAAGTTATCCCACGCTCAAAGGGCTGTTCCTTCCCCAGATATACCATTTACATGGCTAATTTTAGCTTGGTTTTCGCTATAATAATTGTAGCATTTTTTATATATTTTCGCAACATTCATCACCCACTACAGAAGTGGGCGACTTCTATTGCTGTTTATGTTAAAAGCGAGGTGTTATTAATGCAACTTAGAAAAGCAACAAAATCATACGAAAGATCACTTGATAGATATGGATGGTTATTTATATCTATAGCAGTAATTTTATTAGCAGTATTTATGTTCTATCCTATTATCTATTCCTTGATTTTATCTACTATGTCGTCAAAGGGTATAGTACAAAAGTTTGTTGGATTAGGGAATTATAAAAAGTTAATTAAAGATGAAATGTTTATTAAAGCCCTAAAAAATACATTTATATTTCTAATTATACAGGTGCCTATAATGTTATTATTGGCTTTAATTTTGGCTGCAATTCTAAATGATAAGACTATAAAATTTAGAGGTTTATTTAGAACAGGTATATTTTTACCAGCAGTGACCTCTCTTGTAGCCTATACTATCCTATTTAAAATGATGTTTAGTGTAGATGGATTTATAAACTTAAGCCTTATGAGGCTGCATATAATAAAACAGCCAATTCCTTGGCTTATGGATCCATTTTGGGCAAAGGTAACTGTTATAATTGCAATGACTTGGCGTTGGACAGGTTATAATATGGTTTTCTATCTATCTGGACTTCAGAGTGTTCCAGATGAGTTATATGAAGCAGCCGAAATTGATGGTGCAAGTAAAATGCAACAATTTTTCCACATAACAATTCCAATGTTAAAACCAATAATTGTTTTTACAACTATAATGTCTACAATAGGTACGCTTCAACTATTTGATGAACCTATGAATCTTTCACAGGGTGGCGTAACAGGTGCAACTACTGGACCAGGTAATTCTTTACTTACATTATCGGTTTATATCTACAACTTGTGTTTTAAGTATATGCCAAACTTTGGTTATGCGGCAACAATTGCATATGTCATAGTTTTCATAGTCGCAATATTAAGTTTTATTCAGTTTAAAGTGGCAGGTGATAAAGAATGAAAAAAATTAGATTATCAAGGATAATTATATATCTGTTTTTAATTTTAATGTTCCTTATTTCTGTTTTTCCATTTTATTGGATGATTGTAGGTATGACAAATTCAGCTGTAGATGTTATAAAGGGAAAAATGACCTTTGGGAATCAATTTTTTCATAATGCAAAGGTATTATTTAGTAATTATGATGTAAAAAGAATCTTCTTTAATTCAATAAAGATATCTACATTAACAGTTCTTGGTTCCTTAGCTATATCTTCAATGGCAGCCTATGGATTTGAATTTTACCCCTCTAAAGCAAGGGAAAAAACCTATGCCATTATACTTTTATCAATGATGGTTCCCTTTGCAGCCTTAATGATACCTCTATTTAGATTAATAGTTAAGCTTAATCTTTTAAATACCCACAGAGGATTAATTCTTACATCTTTAGCATCGGTATTTATAATATTCTTCTTTAGACAAAGCTTTAAGAGCTTTCCAAAGGAAATAATACAGGCTGCAAGAGTAGATGGAGCAGGTGAGTTTAAAATATTTACTTCTATTGTTGTGCCATCTATGAAATCAACCTATGCAGCAGCTGCTATTTATTCATTTATGACAAGTTGGAATGCTTACCTTTGGCCACTTATAATACTTCAAAGCGACAAGCAAAAGACGATGACGCTTTTAATTTCATCTATGTCGTCGGCATATTTTCCTGAGTATGGAGCAATAATGCTGGCAATAGTAATTGCAACATTACCTATGATTATAATTTTCTTTACATTGCAAAACTATTTTGTACAAGGTATGACGGGTTCATTAAAACAGTAATAAATTTTAATATTAATTTTTAGCCCTATTAATGGATTTTTGGTAAGTATTTATTTTTTGTATCTATAAACAATTATAAAATCCATTAATGGGGTATTTTAAACTTTGTAAATTTAGTAAAATAGAATATATAGAATTAAAAAGGAGGGGTTATTGTGAAGAGTTACAGAAAAGAACTTTGGTTTGAAATACCAAGAAGAAGAGGTTTTGTCAACATAACACATACTCTTCTGGATTGTGTTAGAGAAAGCGGCATAAAGGAGGGGCTTCTTCTCTGTAATGCAATGCATATTACAGCAAGTGTTTTTATAAATGACGATGAATCAGGATTACATCACGACTTTGAGGTTTGGCTGGAAAAGCTTGCACCAGAAAAACCCTATAGCCAGTATAAACACAATGGATTTGAGGATAATGCAGATGCACATTTGAAAAGAACTATAATGGGTAGAGAGGTTGTTGTTGCAATAACTGATGGTAAATTAGACTTAGGGCCTTGGGAGCAGGTTTTCTATGGTGAATTTGATGGTATGAGAAAAAAACGTGTTCTTGTTAAAATAATAGGAGAATGATATAATAGGTATAGCTTCGAGCTGAACATCCTAAGGCTTTGCTATGGATGACAGCCGATAGGGTATATTTGGAAACGAATATGCCTCCCATATAGGAAAGGAGTTGTATATATTGAAAAGACGTTTATCATTATATTTTATATTTTTAATTTTATTGATTACTATATCCTGCGGAAAACAAGTTAATAATAGGGAGATTATATTAGCAACCACAACAAGTACTCGTGATTCAGGTCTTTTAGATTACATACTACCAGAGTTTGAAAAAGAATATGGTTATAAAGTTAATGTGGTTGCAGTAGGTACAGGACAAGCAATTAGACTTGGTATGGATGGTAATGCCGATGTGCTTCTAGTTCATTCAAAGGAAGATGAAGAGAAGTTTGTGAGGGAAGGATACGGTATTGAACGTTTTGATGTTATGTATAATGATTTTGTAATATTAGGACCAAAGGATGATAGAGCACAGATTAAAGGAATTTCTACTGCAAAAGATGCACTTAAAAAAATCTATAGTGCAAAGGCAGAGTTTGTTTCAAGAGGTGACGAATCAGGTACTCATAAGTTTGAAAAGAGGCTTTGGGAAAAAATAGGGATAAATCCTCAGGGTGATTGGTATGTAAAGGTAGGAAAAGGGATGGCAGAAACTCTTTTAATGGCAAGTGAGAAAGGAGCCTATACGATATCGGATAGGGCAACATATCTTACATTAAAGGAAAAATTAGATTTAGAGGTATTAGTAGAAGGAAAAGAGGATTTAAAAAATCAATATGGAGTTATAGCTGTCAATTCAAGTAAAAACAGCAGAATAAACAAGGATGGAGCACAGTGTTTTGTAGAATGGATTTTATCAGAAAAGTCACAGAGGCTAATTGGTGAGTTTGGAAAAGAAAAGTTTGGACAGAGTTTATTTATACCTAATGCCAAAAAGTAAAAGAAGGAGTTGTTTTTATTGAGGTCTATTTGGCAGGGAACTGTAGGTGCCTTTAATTTGATATTAGGTTTTGATAGAAACATAATTGAGATAGTTCTACTATCTCTTTATGTTTCTTTTATGTCAACAATTATATCAAGTGTTATTGGTATTTTTTTATCACTATTTATTACAATTGAAGATTTTAAATTTAATAAAGGCTTAAAGGGAATAATAAATACATTTATGGCTATTCCACCTGTTGTTGCAGGGCTTTTAGTATATATTCTCTTTTCAAAAAGGGGACCACTTGGAAGTTTAGGACTTCTCTTTACACCGACTGTTATGATTATAGCTCAAATAATAATTATAGTTCCACTAATTGCAGGCACAGCTATAAATATTGTAAATACCAAAGGAAGTATAATATTGGAGGAACTTAATAATTTAAATGCCGATAAAATAAGTAGGTATATCTTACTTTTTAGAGAGCTTAAGTTTAATATTATAGCAACTGTATTTTTAGGTTTTTCAAGAGCGGTATCAGAAGTTGGTGCAGTTATGTTGGTTGGTGGTAATATAGAACACAAAACCCGAGTTATGACTACTTATATAGTACTACAAACTAATATGGGTAATTTTGAAGAGGCAATTGCTGTTGGTATAATACTTTTATGTATATCATTTTTAGTTAACCTATTAATATCAAATTTAAATAGGGAGAGTTAAAATAATGGAGGTTTTAATAAGGGATTTAGTATATAAAAAGGATGGATTTTATTTAAATATAAAAAATTTATCCTTAAAAAATGCTAATATATATGGAATATTAGGCCAAAATGGTTCAGGTAAAAGTACACTTTTAAGGATATTAAGTGGTAATTTAAAGGGATATGAGGGTAAAGTGGAGTTTTGTGAAGATGAAAATAAAATTTATAACAATATATCTGTCTTATCACAAAAACCCTATCTTTTTAACTGTTCTGTTGAAGATAACATAAAAATGAGTATAAAGTGGGCAAATACAAGTTTAGATAAATTAAGTGAAATAGTTAAGATGTTAAAATTAGAAAATCTATTAAAAAGAAATGCCACAAGTTTATCTGGAGGAGAAATGCAGAGGGTTGCAATTGCAAGGGTAATTGCTCAAAGTAAGGGGCTTATGCTGTTTGACGAACCAACAGCAAGTATAGATCCTAAAAATACAAGAATAATAGAAGAGGCTATTTTAAACAGCAAAAAAGATGATAGATGTATTGTTGTTGTAACACATAACATCTATCAAGCAATAAGACTATGTGATAGGATAATATTTATGAATATGGGGAGGATTGTAGAGGAAATTGACAAAGCACACATACAGGAAAATGAAATAATAAGGGAATATCTACTTCATACTTCTTCCTAAGTCAACAAGTATAACCTTTACCTTTACATTTATTTGAGCCCTTTGAAATTCTTCATCTGTTAAAAGGGGGCTGTGCTTACCTAACTTTGCAGCAGCATATTTTGTAATATCAAAACAGTCTATTTTATACTTATTTTGTACCTTTTCGATTGTTTTATTAAGTTGCTCTGTAATATATTCCTCAAAGGTCCTTTCAATCTCCTTTGCTTCCTTTGCGGTAATTGCAGTGTTATGTATAGTATCGGTTTTTAAGTTGCCCTTTAATGTTATGTTTATTGTATAAATAAGCTTATCATCATAATCAACTTCTACGTTTACATAATTTTTTGCTTTAATGGTATAACATATTTTAGGATTGTTATCCTTTATTATGCTTATATATCCATCGCTTTTTCTACTTCTTATCATATTTATATAAAAGGCTTCCTCTAATGGAATAATATGTTTTAGTTTAGCACCATCAAATACACAAATCCCAGCAATTTTAGGCTTCCCCTTATCATCAACTATATATGGAAGTATTATTCTTCTACCTGTTTGATGATACATAAACAAAAGTTCTTTTATGGTTACTTCTTTTGGGAAAAAATTTGCTAAATATGAAAATTTTAATATGCCTGATATTGCCTCAGACATACTTGTATTATCAATGGGAACCATACTAAAAAAGTGTTTTGTATCACCTTCTGTTATACAAACATAGGCGATTTCATTTCTATTCTCATTTCTAACTAATGTGTCAAGTAAATCCTCTATTCCATATTCTGCCCATTCTCTACTAATAAGGTATAGTTTTTCTGTTCCAACTAAAAATTTTTTACTCATTACTGTTTGCCTATCGTTTATAGTATTATAAATTGTTTCGGCGATACCAGGAGATATAAGCCTTTCAACTTCTCCATCACCTTTAAATACGAACATCTCGATAGGATCAACTATTTTTTTTTGACCTTCTTTTTGAACGTCGTACCCAATCCCAATAATTATTGATAGATTTTCAATAGGTTCCATTTCATAGCATCCTGTAAAAGTAGTTAATGCAATTAATAAAATTATAAGTACATTTCTTTTCATATACCCTTCATCACCTTTAGTTTAGATAGTATAGCCGTTATAATAGAATATAAAAGTACAATATATACAATATATGGTATTGTGTTGTCAAGGAATACATTTCTTCCGTGTTCAGGTATCATAAAAATTGTAAACATCATAACAAAGGGCCAAGTAATAAGGCAGCTTTTTTTATAGGGGATATGGGTAAGTCTTGAAAAGGTATGGGCAATAACAAAGTAATCACAGGCCAAAATCTTCAAAATAATACCACTCCAAAGGAAGATGAATACTATTTTAAAATCAGATATTATGCTAATTTCTATAGTCTCCATTATAAAAAGCACAGGATAATATATTTTGGTTGTAAGTTCAAACCCAAGGTAGTAAATGGTTAAAAAAGTTAAAGAAGTATATATTAGTGCTATAATTATGGAAGATATAAAACCTGCGTTTTTTATAGTTTTTTTGCTAACAACATAAGGTAATATAAAAAATGAGATTTCTATTCCTGCATAGGAGTAAAAGGAGGCAGGTATAGATGATATAATTTTTTCAAAAGAGGATATAATGGGAAGAATATTAGTTGTATCTCCTTTTTTAATTGTAAAGAGAGGAAAAAGAAAAAGCATTGATGAAAAATAAAATACAATTTCAGACAGCCTTCCTAATGATTGAAGCCCAAAACTTGCTGTAAAAACAATTGTTAAAGAAACTACTGTAACAATCATTGAGGGGGGAAGGAAAAAAGAAATTTCCTTACTTAAAACATTAAAAAATCCTGACAAAACAGAAGATGCATAAATGGTTAGAGTTAACATAAAAAATATAAATATAATTTTAGTAAAAAATTTACCATATATCCTTTCGTTTAGGGTATAAAAGTCAATAAAACCTAAATTTTTATAAGATAAATAGGCACAGTAGGTTATTGTCAAAGGATATATGCATCCTATAAACATAGAAATCCATCCACTCTGTTCTGCCTTTTGGCAAATAGAATTTGGAGCAGAAAGAATACCAATTCCAACAACAGCACTTATTAGGATAAATATATATTGCCTCTTGGTAATTTTATTTTCAATTACTTTACTCATATTTTACCCTTCTTTATTTTTAAACTTTTAGGCTTTCTAAGTATTTTATCTAATGGGAACCTAATTACGGTATCTTTAAGGTCAGAGTAATTAAGTGGTGCAAAGGGAGCAAAATAAGGTATTCCAAAGGAGTTCATATTAATAAGTATTATTACTATAAGGTAAAATCCAAGTATTACACCTAAAAGGCCAAACATATGAGCTAATATTAGCATTGGAAACCTAAGAAATCTAATAGAAAGTGCCATTTCGTAATTAGGAATTAAGAAGGATGCTATAACGGTTGTAGAAACAACAACTAAAGTTGTTGGACTTACCAATCCTGCCTTTGTTGCAGCTTCTCCTATTACGATACCTCCAACTATACCAAGGGTTTGACCAATTGGAGTTGGGAGTCTTAGTCCACCTTCACGGAGAAGTTCGACAGCAATCTCCATAGTTAAAATTTCTAAGAAGGGTGGGAGAGGTATTCCAAGCCTCGAGTTATATATAACCTTAATTAGTTTAATTGGAACGATTGCAGATGTATAGGATAAAACGCAAAGATATATAGGTGTTGCTAAAAGAACAAGTATTGCAGATAAAGTCCTTGTAAGTCTAACAAAAACAGAAGTTAAAATCCTTTGAGAATAATCTTCAAATCCCTGAAAAAATTCGATAAACACTGCTGGTGCAATTAAGGCATAGGGTGCACCAGATATTAAAATCGCAGCCTTTCCCTGAAATAGGTCAGATACAACCTTATCTGGCTTTTCAGTATTTTTAAGTTGAGGGAAAAAACCGTAGGGGAAATCCTCAATAAGCTGCTCTATATAACCTGTACAAAGGATATATGGGAGTTTTTTTATTCTATTTAATTTAAATTTAATAGTATCAAGTACAACAGGATCGATTACTCCATCTAAATAGATTATTGCGGCATCGGCATTGTTTTCAGTTCCAAGAATTAGCCTTTCTATTCTTAGCTTGTTTGATTTCACTTTATTTTGAATGAGTGCTAAGTTTATTTCTATGTTTTCCACAAAACATTCACGACCGCCTCTTAAAGTTTTTTCTATATTGGATTCCTGTATGTTCCTATGAGGTATATCGGAGGTATCGCAAAGTATTGCTTGATTTGTTTTATCTATTAATATCAGACATTTTCCACGCAGGAGTTCTACAGTTATATTGTCAAGGTGTTTTATTATTGTAGCTTCACTTACAGATAGATAGTTTTGCATTATATATTCTGCGGGGTTATCTATTGTTTCTAAGTCTTCCTTTACTTTATTTAAGAGGGGACTTATAATATGTAGCTCTATGGATTTGCGATTACAAAGGTTAGTTACATAGAGTATAAAACATTTTGTTCTTTTATTTATAAGTATTTCTCGTTTTACCAATGTTGAAGAATTAGGCATATAGGATATAATTTTATTTATGTTTTGGTATATGTTTTTGCTGAGATGCTCCATATTCAACACCTCTAATATTTTTATTTAAAAATATAATTGGCTAAAATCTTAAAAATTATGTATAATTCTTATAAGAAGTTTTAAGGAGGATTTTACATACAAAATATCGAATATTGTATATTATAAGTTATAATCACACGATTTCCCGGGAAATATAAAAAAATGTGAAAACCTAATGTAAATAATATCATTTAATTTCGAAATTTAGAGAAGAGGGAAATAATTATAATTTAAAAGTGTTTTACATATGGCTGAATTGATGGGATATAGTGACTTTATAAAATCAATTTGATTTTGAAAAATTTGGAGGGATGAAAATGTTTGGGTATAGAGGATTAACGATGGCAGAGGATGGTATGCTTAAAATATCTGATGTAAGATGTGATTATTTGGTTAAAAAATATGGTACTCCTCTTTATGTTATGAATGAGGAGGAGATATTAGAGAGAATAAGGGATATAAAACAAAATCACATTTTAAAATATAATGGAGTTGCAGCCTATGCAAGCAAAGCCTTTTTAAACAAAGAGATGTGTCGAATAATAAAAAGAGAGGGGTTATGGCTTGATGTTGTTTCAGGCGGAGAACTCTATACTGCAAAATCTGTAGATTTTCCTATGGAAAATGTAATCTTCCACGGAAATAATAAAACCTATGAAGAGCTTAGTATGGCAGTTGAGTATGGTGTAGGAAGAATTGTGATAGATAACTTTAATGAAATAGACATTTTAGAGGATATTTTAAAAGAAAATAAAAAAACAATAGATGTTCAAATAAGGGTAACTCCTGGTATAGATGGCCATACCCACGAATTTATTAGAACAGGTCAGGTGGATTCAAAATTTGGTTTCCCAATGCACGATGAAAGTGCATTATATGCTGTAAAGAGGATATTAAATTCAGAAGGTTTAAATTTAAGGGGTGTGCATGCCCATATAGGTTCACAGCTACATCAAAATAATATATATAGGCTTGAAGTTGAAATACTTGCAAAGTTTGTAGGGGATATTAAGAATTTATTTGGCTATGAAATTGATGAAATAAATTGTGGAGGCGGATTTGGTATATTTTACAATGAGGAGGATAAGCGATTACCAATTAGCTTTTTTACGGATGTAATCCACGAAGCAGTAGATGAGTTTTTTAATAAATATAATCTTAAAAAACCAACTGTTTTTATAGAACCAGGAAGATGGATAGTAGGAGAAGCTGGAGTTACTTTGTATAAGGTAGGTGCAATAAAAGATATTAAAGGAGTTAGAAAATATGTTAGTGTTGATGGTGGTATGACTGATAATATAAGAACAGCCCTTTATTCTGCAAAATATACTGCAGTTGTTGCAAATAAATTAAATATTGATGATAAAGAGGTTGTAACCATATGTGGTAAGTGCTGTGAATCAGGGGATATTTTGATAAGGGATATAAGTCTTCCTAAATTAGAAAAGGGGGATATACTTGCAGTTTTGAGTACAGGTGCCTACAACTATTCTATGGCAAGCAATTACAATAGAATTCCAAGACCTCCGGTTGTTATAGTTAATAATGGAAAAGACAGATTAATTGTAAAAAGGGAGACCTATGATGATATTTTAAGAAATGATATATAAAGATATATGCTCTATAGATAATTATTTCATCTATCAAGCTGTTGAAAAAAGTTATATATCGATTAGCCCCATAAAGGATTTTAAGGCATTCCTTCATTTCGCTAATCAATTCTAAGCTTTTCTTTGTTTGAAAAGTCCTACCCTCGCGATGCCATCGTCCTGATGGCCGCTCGGCTCGGCACGTCCTGTGCCGAATTACGGACTTTTCCAAAGTCGAAAAGCTAAGAATTGCTAAAGCTTATGAAAGAGCCTTTTTAAATCCTTTCACGGGGCTTTTTAATACTTTAGCTAACAAACAGTTTTGTTAACAATTAGCATAGATGATTATTTCATATATGGAGCTTTTATTTACTAATTTTTAATCTGCAAATAGAGGAATTTTAATTTTTATGAAGAATAATTACAAAATAAGGGGGTGGGTTTCTTGATTAATTTTGCTCATAGGGGTGCAAGTGGTCGTTATCCAGAGAATACAATACTTGCCTTTGAAAAGGCACTTGAGTTTGGAGCAAATGGAATAGAGACTGATGTTCAAATGACTAAGGATGGAATACTTGTTTTAATGCACGATGAGATGGTAAATAGAACTACAGATGGAATAGGTTTTGTAAAGGATTATACCTTTTCTGAAATAAAAAAGTTAGATGCAGGTTCTTGGTTTTCTAAGGAGTATCTAAACGAAAAGGTTCCATCTGTTGAGGAATTGTTGCTTCTTGTTAAGGGGAAAAAGGTGGTTGTAAATTTTGAAATTAAAAATACTATAATTGAGTATGAGGGGATAGAGGAGAAACTTTTAGACCTAATTTATCGTTATGGTATGCAGAAAAATGTTATTATATCAAGTTTTAATCATTATTCTGTTGTAAGGGTAAAGAAGCTCTCAAGTGAAATAAAAACAGGGTTATTATATATGGAAAACCTATATTGTCCAGAAAAGTATGCAAAATATGTAGGTGTAGATGCACTTCATCCCTATTTCTATTCTCTTGGAAAGGATGTTGTAGGTCAAATTAAAAAGGAAGACATAATGATAAATACCTTTACGGTAAATGATACAAATTATATGAAGTATTTGATGAGTATTGGGGTAGATGGGATTATAACAAATTATCCAGAAAAGCTAAATAAGTTGATGATAAACCAAAGAGAGGCATCATAGATGCCTCTCTTCAGGTTATTGAAAAAGTTATCTTTTAATTAGCCCTATGAATGATTTCTTGGGCATTCGTTCATTTCGCTAATCAATTCTAAGCTTTTCTTTGTTTGAAAAGTCCTACCCTCGCGATGCCATCGTCCTGATGGCCGCTCGGCTCGGCACGTCCTGTGCCGAATTACGGACTTTTTCAAAGTCGAAAAGCTAAGAATTGCTAAAGCTCACTAAAGAGCCCATTGAAATCCATTCATAGGGCTTTTTCATAATTTAGCTAACAAGTAGTTTTGTTAACAATCTCAAAGAGAGGCATCATAGATGCCTCTCTTACTTTATCTCGTATATGTTTTTATAATCTACATAGAAAACCTCATTTTCTGTTATTGCTATATGCCCTGATTCATAGGGCTTTCCATCAACTGAAATATAAACTTTATCAACATTATAGTAATCACCAAGTGTATTTACAAGGCTTTGCAATATCATTGATTCTAATGAGGAACCTGCATTCATCTCCTCGATGAATTTACTGTTAACATCTACATATACCTTGTTTTGACTGTTGTTAAAGTAAAGTTTGTTTATTTTTGTATTTGGCCCAAAAACTTTATTCAAATCTTCCTTTGGAGGGTTTTTTAAAAATTTTTCTATTGTGGTATTAACATTTTCATTTGTATAGAGTAAAACCTTTTCAGCTTTAAAGGCAAGTTTTTCGTTATTGAAATCTGGATAATAGAATTTTATTGTTTGGACATATGGTACATTGTAAGTTATCTTTTCAAGATTGCTCTCTATCGATACATCTCCGCTTTTATAAACTGTTTTTACAAGACCAACATTTTTTACATAGTAGTCGAAATTTTTATAGTCGTTTCCTTCTGTGGTAACTTCTATAGCTGTATATTCTCCACTTGGGGTAGTTATTTTTGCTTCTGTATTTGAGATATACCTCTTTAATCCATCTTTTGTTGTCCAAGTTGTTCCCTTTTCTATGGGCTCCTTCAATAGAATGTCATAGTTTGAATTCGTAGATGAAAGCAGATTTTCCTTATAGTAGTATTCTTCTCTTGAAGATATTAATCTTAATTCTCCATTCTTTATTTCATACACCTTTGATAGCGTAGTTCCAGGGTTTACATCTCTTATTTGTATCCTATCTCCTTCAATGTAGTCTACATAGGTTTCGTGCTCGGCATATTCATTACCAATACCTTGATATTTCATAAAAACGTTTTCTTTAAAGGGGAAATAATCTTTAACTGTAAGTTTGGTGTTATCTTTAGGTGTTGTATCTGTAGGTTTATTAGATTTTGAGCAGGATGCAAAAGAAGACAATATTAAAACACTCGATATAGCAATACAAATAATTTTTTCAATCCTTTTCATATTATCCCTCCAATCTTTGTATATTTTTATTATACAATAAATGAGGTTAAAAAATATATATTTATTGATTACAGAATAGTAAAATTTAGAAGATATGCTTTTTATATTTTAAAAAATATATTTTTGTATTATAATATTACTTGTTACTAAATCAAAAATTTATAGCAGGTATGGCTTTGGTAAGAAAATGATGGGTTTTGCTTCCCTCTCTACTCTGGAGAGAGAAACGTTAAAAATGCCATACTAAAGATGAAGGGAGGGAAGCAAAATTGGATAATGTTATTTTGATAGTTTTTACATTCGTTTTGTTGTTTATACCAATATGTAGTTTAGCTAATTATGATTATATAAAGTTTAAAATTTTAACGTTATTTTCTATAGAGTTAATAAAGAGACAAAAAAATACACCAACAAAACGATATATATGTATAATATAAAGAAAAAAGCTGCTAATAAAAAGCAGCTAATGAAATAAAACCCATTATTTTCTCCTAATCGTTTCTCTCTCCTATTACTATTATAGCATATATATGTTTTTTTATTCAATACTTTATTATAATTTAAAACTAAATAGGACAGTTCGAAACCATCCTGTCCTTAAACAAAACTACGGGCTTTAGCTACAAATCTGTAGCTTTTAAGGGGCTGGTAGCCCCTTTTTTGATTTTTTGGAGGTGAATTATGAAAAGAATTGGTATAACAACAACAGTACCACAGGAGGTATTAATTGCGGCAGGATATAAGGTTATTGACTTAAACAATATATTCGTTACATCAAACAACTATATGGAGTATATAGACATAGCAGAGAAGGACGGTTTCCCAAAGAGTATGTGTGCTTGGATTAAGGGGCTCTATGGTGTTTGTATAAAGGAAGGAATAGATGAGGTTGTAGGCGTAGTTGAGGGGGATTGTTCAAATACAAGGGCATTGGTGGAGGTTTTAAAGTTAAAGGGAATAAAGATATATCCCTTTGCATATCCTAACTCACATAAATTAGAGGATGTAAAGAAATCATTAGATGATTTTATGGATATGTTTAATGTTAAAAAATCTGATGTTGAGGATGTTAGGAATAGACTAAATAAAGTAAGGGAGTTTTTAATTGAAGTAGATAATTTAACTGTAGATGGATATGCTACAGGCTTTGAAAATCACCTATATTTAGTTTCATCCAGTGATTTTAATGGAGATTATTTGGAGTTTGAAAATATGTTAAAGGAAAAGATAAAAAAAATAAAAGATAGAAACAAAAAAGATTATCCTATAAGACTTGCCTACATTGGAGTTCCACCTATGATGGGGGACATATATGATTTTGTAGAAAGTATAGGTGCAAAGATTGTTTATAATGAGGTTCAAAGGGAATTCTCCTTCCCAAGATTTAAGAATAATAAGGACATATATGAGCAGTACTATGACTACACATATCCCTATGATATTGAGTTTAGACTTCAAGAAATAAAAAGGCAGATTAAAGAAAGGGAAATAGATGGTGTTATACACTATACTCAAGCCTTTTGTTATAGGGGAATAGAGGATATTATAGTAAAGAGTAAGTTGGATGTTCCTGTTATAAACATTGAGGGAGATAAATTAAATGAACTTGATGCAAGAACAAAATTAAGGCTTGAGGCATTTGTGGATATGTTAAAGGACAGAAGGGGATGGAGAAGGTGAGGATATTAGGAATAGATTTAGGAAGCAGAGAAGTTAAAATTGTTTTTTTTGAAAATGGCAGGATTGTTAGAAAAAATAAGATTAGTACAATGAGATTTTATAGAGATTACTGCATTAAGGATAATGGTTTAATTATAGATAAAGAAAAACTTGATATAGGTGAGTTTGATGTTGGAATTTCAACAGGATATGGAAGAAATAATATAAATATAAAGGACTTTACTCCAATTAATGAGGTAAAGGCACATATATATGGTGCATTATTTCAAACTGGACTTAATGATTTTATTTTATTAGATTTAGGAGGACAGGATGTTAAGGTTGTAAGGGTTGAAAAGGGTGTAATGACAGATATAGAACTCAATGACAAGTGTGCCGCATCCTGTGGAAGATACTTAGAAAATATGGCGAACATTTTAGAGGTTGATTTAGACTATATGACAAGGTTTTATAAAGAGCCAGTTCACTTAAATTCTACCTGTGCAGTTTTTTCAGAATCTGAGCTTATAGGTAAAATAGCAGAGGGAGTACCTATAGAAAATCTTTGTGCAGGTGTAAACTATTCATTATATAAAAGGTTAAGTCCAATGCTTACAAGGTTTAAGTCAAATAGAATAGTTCTATCTGGTGGAGCATCACTTAATAGTGCTTTAATAGAGTATTTAAAGAATGATTATAATGAAGTAATAATTTTAGAGGATGCACAGTTTAATGGTGCAATAGGATGTTGTTATTATGGAGAAAGGATGGGATTAAAATGAAAAAGGCTGTTGTACTTTTATCAGGAGGATTAGATTCAACGACTGCATTGTATCTTGCAAAATCACAAGGATTTGAAACCTATGCCATATCCTTTGACTATGGTCAAAGGCACGATAAGGAGCTTGAATGTGCTAAAAGGGTAGCAGAGGCAGCAGGTGTTAAGGAACATATTATAGTTAAAACTAATATGGATGCTTGGGGAGGATCAGCATTAACTGACAAAAACATTGATGTTCCAGAGGGTGATATAAATAGAAGTGATATACCAATAACTTATGTTCCAGCAAGAAATATGATATTTTTAGCCTTTGCGGCATCCTATGCAGAAAAGATAGGTGCACAGGACATATTTATAGGTGTAAGTGAAGTTGATTATTCAGGATATGTTGATTGTAGGCAGGAGTTTTTAGATGCAATGGAGCAGGCTATAAACAAAGGCACTGTTTGTGGAGTTGAGGGAAGAAGAATAAAGATAAATGCACCATTTATAAATATGACTAAAGCAGAGGAAATTAAGCTTGGAATGGAGCTTGGGGTTGATTATTCTTTAACTTGGTCCTGCTATAAAGGGGAAGAAAAGGCCTGTGGAGTATGTGATAGCTGTCTTTTAAGGCTTAAGGCATTTAAAGAAGCAGGATTTGAGGACCCAATAGAATATAAGGAGGAAAGATGATGCTTACTGTATCTAAAGAATTTGCCTTTGAGGCTGCCCATATGCTATCAGAACACGAGGGAGATTGTAAAAATCTACACGGACACAGCTACAAAATGATAGTTGAAGCTACAGGTGATATGAAAGATGGTATGGTTATAGATTTTAAGGATTTAAAAAATATTGTAAAAGAAACTATTATAGATAAAATAGACCATTCATTTATTTATTTTAATGCTTCAAAGGATGAGGTAGAACACAAAATAGCAGATATTTTAAAGAAGTCAGGAAAAAGGGTATTTGAGGTTAATTATAGACCTACTGCAGAAAATATGGCAACAGATTTTTATAATATTTTAAATGACAAGTTAGCGGATAAAGGGATAAGGGTTGTATCTATAACACTTTATGAAACACAAACAAGCTTTGCAAAGGTGGTAGGTTAATTGAAAAGAGAAGAATTTTTAAATGAAAAAATACCTATGGTTGAGATATTTAACAGTATATCAGGAGAAGGAATAACAAGTGGTTTTTTAACAACATTTGTAAGGGTATATGGCTGTAATTTAAGATGTAGCTATTGTGATACAAAATACAGCTATGATGGAGAATATAGTCTAATGGCACCTATTGAAATTTTAGGTGAGGTTAATAGATTAAACTGCAAAAGAGTTATTGTTACAGGTGGAGAACCACTTGAGGAAGAAAAAATAAAAAGATATATTCCACTTTATCTTGCACAAAATGGTTATGAGGTTAGAATTGAAACAAATGGAAGTGTAAGACTTTATGACGAGGATGAAATATATCAATTTACCAGTAAAAAAGAAAGGAAAAATCTCTTTTACACATTAGATATAAAATGCCCCTCCTCAAATATGGATAAGTTTAATATATTTGAAGAAAACTTTAAAAGGTTAATATTGGGTGATGAAATAAAGTTTGTTGTGGGAAATGTTGATGATTTGGATTATTCAATAGATGTAGTAAAAAGGTATAAAGAATATTTCAAAGGAGTTACATTAAATTTTTCACCTGTATTTTCAAAGATAGAACCAAGCCAAATTGTAGATTATCTAAAGATAATAAATAAATTTTTTGCTGAAAATAATTTAGATGTAAGGCTCAATTTGCAACTTCATAAAATTATCTGGGATAAGGATAAAAGAGGGGTATAACTGGCAGCCATATCACTTATAACTTTATGAGAAGTTGGTATAAATAAATGTTTTTTTAGGGAAAATAATAGTGATTGAGAGGAGGGGTCTTATGGCAAGTAGAGAACAGCTAAAAGCAGTTGCAGCATCTTGTACTAAATATCAAGCAGAAGGATTTACATCTTCCGCAGGGGCAGTTGATAAAAGCTGTGAAAACTGTGTAAACTTTGATGGTTATAAGTGCACAGTAAACGCCTTTGATAAGGTATTAACAGGATTAGACCAAGGATAAAAATAACAGCCACATAGTATAATTCTATGTGGCTGTTATTTTGGTTCTTTGTTAAAGATAAGAGTAGGTATTCAATTTAGAATGTCTAAACTTTGAAAATGATTTTTAAAAGATTAGCAGATGTAAAACCTTTAAACGTTAAGCTAATATAAAGTTGAAAAATTCTGAAAAATAATATAGTATTAAATTAATAAATATATAAGGGGTGATACTGTGAAGGTTATAAAAAGGGATGGCAGTTTACAGGAATTTACTATTGATAAGATTATAAAGAGTATAAGAGCAGCATCAGATGATATAGGAGAACCACTCAATGAATCTGATTTACATAATATTGCAAAGGATATAGAGGGCGAAATAAAGGGACTTGGAAAAGAAGAGGTTTCCTTTGAAATAATAAGAAGAATGATAGCAGATACATTAAACAGAGAAGGTTTTAAGGATGTTGCAAAGGCATATGTTGAATATTAGTTTATTAAATAGCTGTCACAAAGGTGGCAGCTGTTTATTTTTATGCTAAAATTATAATTATTATGGGCATAGTAATTAGTATAAATAATAGTTTTAGACTTTTTATTGCTTATGTACGAAGTTAACCTCTTAAATAACATTATAAAAAGTTTAAGGAGGATATTATGGTTCTAATAGTAGATAACTATGATTCATTTACATATAATCTATATCATTATTTTTTAATATTAGGAGAGAAGACTATAGTTAAATCAAGGGATGAGATAAGCATTGACGATATTGAAAAGCTAAATCCCGATTATATTGTTTTATCACCAGGGCCAGGGCGACCAGATGAGTCTATTTTATCTTTAGAAATACTTGAAAAATACAAGGGAAGGATACCAATACTTGGAGTATGTCTTGGGCATCAGTGCATAGGACACTTCTTTGGTGCAGAGGTTGTGAAGGGAAAAAGCCCTGTTCACGGAAAGGTTCATAAGGTATTTCACGAAGGGAAGGGTGTTTTTAAGGGGTTAAAGAGTCCCTTAAATGTAACAAGGTATCATTCTTTAGTGATAGATGAAGCTACTTTGCCTAACTGCCTTGAGGTTACTGCAAGAACTATAGAGGGAGAAATAATGGGGATAAGACACAAGGAATTTGATATAGAGGGAGTACAGTTTCATCCTGAAGCAATTTTAACAGAAAATGGTCTTGAAATGCTTCAAAACTTCCTAAGGAGGAGCAGAAATGATTAGATTAGACTATAAGTTAGACGTTTTTAAGCTCTATAATTTGCTCATAGATTTTAAGCCACAGCTTTTAGAAAGTAGCTATATGGTTAAGGATACTGGAGATTATTCTATTTTGTGCTTTAAGCCAAAATATAGTATAAGCTATTTAGATGGGAAAACATCTGTTAATTATGGGGACAGAGTTGAAATAATTAAGGAGCCACCTTTAAAGGTTTTAGATGAATATATTAAAAAAAGTAAAGAACTTAATACAGGTCTGATTTTTGATGGAGGATTTGTTGGATATCTTTCCTATGACTTTGGTGAAGAGATTATGGGGATAAAGGGTAAGAACAACTCTCCTATAAAAATACCAAGCATCTACTTTGAGTATTTTGAGGACTATATAGTTGTAGATAACAGAAATAATCTTACATATGTAGTTACAGACGATGAGGAGATTATAAATAGAATTAAAACTACTGATTATGTAGAGACTATAGATGATATTGACATAAATTTAAAATCTAACTTTGAATTTGAGGAATACTGTAGGGCAGTTGAAGGGGTTAGGGAGTATATAAGGTGTGGTGATGTATATCAGGTAAATATTTCACAGCAGTTTTATGGAAGAGGTAAATTAAACCCAATACATATCTATTCTAAATTTCGAAGGGCAAACTATGGCCCCTATAATGCGTTAATAAGAGTAGAGGATAAATACATACTCTCAACTTCACCAGAGCAGTTTTTAAGAAAAAGAGGAGATACAATAACTACAAGGCCAATAAAGGGGACGGTTAAGAAGGTTGAGGATAAAGAAGAAAACGAAAGTTTAAAAAGGGAGCTTTATGAAAGTGAAAAATGTCGTTCGGAATTATTAATGATTATAGATTTAGAAAGAAATGATTTATCAAAGATATGCATACCTGGGACAGTAAAGGTTGAAAGCCTATTTGATGTAGAGGAATATTCAACTGTTAACCACCTTGTTTCAACTATACAAGGAAAATTGTTAAAGAATGTTGGGTTTAAAGAGATAATAGAGGCTATGTTTCCAGGAGGTTCTATAACAGGTGCTCCAAAGCTTAGGTCTATGGAGGTTATAAATGAAATTGAAAAGGTAAATAGAGGAATATATACAGGTTGTATAGGCTACATTTCAAACAATGGTAATATGGACTTTAATATAGCAATAAGAACAGCCGTTATGGATAAAGAAAATATAATATACAATGTAGGTGGAGGAATTGTATGGGATTCTAACCCTCAAGATGAATATGAAGAAACACTCCATAAGGGAAGGGCTATTTACAATTCCCTTGTTAAAGGAGGAAAAAGATGATTGATTTGTTTGATAGGGGAGTAGCCTTTGGGCTTACTCCTTTTGAAACATTATTTGCATATAAGGGAGAAGTCCTTTTTTTAGATGAACACTACAAAAGGCTTAAAAGAAGCTTAAAAATACTTGGGATAGATAACAACTTAACCTTTGAAAAGTTTAAAGAAGATGTACTAAATTCAATTAAAGGTATAAATAATCCTGTTGCAATTAAGATTATATATATAGACGATAAGCTAAATATAAAATTAAGAACTCCCTCATACACTAAAGAACACTATGATAGAGGGCTTAAGCTTGCAATTTCAAGGGAGAGAAGGCCTAAAAGCATTTTAAACTATATAAAAACCTTTAATTATGGGCAAAACTACATTGAGGATTTAAGGGCAAAAAATAAAGGATATGACTCCTGCATATTTTTAGACCACAGGGGATTTATAAGTGAGGCAGCCTATGGAAACCTATTTTTTATAAAGGATAGAGTAATCTATACTCCAAGTATAACCTGTTCAATACTACCTGGAATTATAAGAAAAAAATTAATAGAGCATCTCAAATCAAAGGTGGTAGAAGTGGTAAAAACTAATATTACCTTAGATGAGCTTGAAAATTTCGATTCAGCCTTTTTTACAAACAGTGTTGCAGGAGTGCTTCCTGTATCAAAAATTGGAAACACCTCCTTTTCAAAAAGTGCCACCCAGGTGAAATGTGAAATTATTCAATTTATGGAAAGATATTTCTCTTGTTGGTTAGGTCATTAATAATGTATTGTAGATAAAAGATAAATTATTTTTCAGAAAATTTTATAAAAACATTACTTGTAATATTAATAATAAATGATATAATATTATTAATAGAAAATAATTATCCTTTAAGGAGGGGTTAAAATGACTGAGGTTAGGCAAGTTTATAAATGTGAAATATGTGGGAATATTGTAGAGGTTCTTCATAAGGGGGCAGGTACTTTAGTTTGCTGTAATAAACCAATGACACTTAGAGAGGAAAATACAGTAGACGCATCAAAGGAAAAACACGTGCCTGTTGTAGAACTTGTGGATGGTGGAGTTCTTGTTAAGGTTGGAAGTGTAGAACACCCAATGGAGGAAAAACACTATATTGAATGGATAGAAGTACACACTAAGGATAAGGTATATAGAAGGTTTTTAAACCCAGGGGATAAGCCAGAGGCGTTCTTCAAACTAAATGATGGAGAAGAAGTTTTATTTGCAAGAGAATACTGCAACCTCCACGGACTTTGGAAGGCATAAAAAAGTGCCACCCAGGTGATTTATTGTGGTATAAATAGGAAATGTCACAATTCACCTGGGTGGCACTTTTATTTGAACACCCTATTTGCAAAATATTTTCCAAACCAAGATGCACTTTGAACTTGCAGGATAAACGCAAGTGTTACAATAAGTGCAGCCTTTGAACCAAAGCTTGATGCAGCAATTCCAAGTGCTAAGGACAGATTACGCATAACTGTACTGTAAACAAGTGCTATTGCATCTTCTCTGTTTAAAAAGATTTTTCCTATAATTGTGCTTATAGTATAGTTTAATAAATAGAATACAGTAAGAACAACTAATGACCATAGAATTAAATCAGGCTTTGAAATAATAACCTTAGATTTCATTCCAATGCTTATAAACACTATTCCAAGAAGGAACCATATACTTATAGCTGGTAGTATAGGTTTTATTTTTTTGTTGTACTCCTCAACTGAATACTTCTTAAGAAGCAATTTATAAGTTATTGTACCTAATATTAATGGTATTACAACAACTTGAATTATTGTAATAAACGTTTTTACAATATCAATAGGTATATACTTTCCAACCATAAGAAGTAAATACCAAGGTGCAACAAGGGAACCGATAAACAAGCTAAGTGCAGTTATTTTAACCGCAGCCGACACATTTCCCTTATTTAACATTGTCCAAGAAATAGTCATACCACTTGTAGGTAATAGTGATGCTATCGCAAGTCCTGCAAACATATCCATATTGTCCTTAAATAATGTAATTCCAATTAAGTAGGCTATAACAGGTATAATTAAAAAGTTTATAAGTAAAGATAAAAGAACTAATTTTGAATGGGACAAATCAAAGGCACTTTTGTAATTAAATCCAATCATAGTTGGATAAATCATAAATACAGTAAATATCAGGATATAGCTTTTCATAAAATTCAAATCGAATTTAAGCCCTGTTAAAAATCCAAGTAATAAAACAAGGGGTATAACCTTAACAAGATTTTTTGATGGATAGTAAAATATCTTTTTTATCATTCCAATTCCTCCCTTCAACAAATTCAATTATATTTATATGTGGAGATTTTCTCAAATACCATATAGGGGTATGTGTAGTTGGTTATTAAGGATTTTCTTTAAATATCTTACCCAATTTAATTAAATCATATGATTTTATAGCATATGCCTAAAACCTGTTACTTATTGTTAAAAAAATAATTAAATTGAAATAACAAGCATAATATTGTAATATTATAATATAAAGATGCTTAAAGGGGGTATAGGTATAGACGTGAGTAAGAAGATTCAAAAATTAGCAGATAAGTTTAAAGTTCTATCAAATCCAATTAGAATTTCAATATTACTGTGCCTATTAAATGGACAATCTAATGTTACTAAGATTCAAGACTGCTTAAGCATACCTCAATCAACCGTATCAAAGCATTTAGGTATCTTAAAAAATGCAGGTGTAATTGAGGGAGAGAGAAATGGACTTGAGGTAATATACAGCATAGTCGATGATGGTGTAAAGAATATGATTCTTTCCCTAATAGAGGAGTAAGTTAATTTTGGAGGTGAGCCTATTGAATAATTTTATTTTTACTTTCCTTTCACTTTTTTTAATATGGTCTGCACTAAGCTATCCACTTACAAATCAAGAAATAATTTTTGGTTTAATTTTATCCTTATTCATCTCAATTTTAACTCAATACTATAACCAAAGGAGTAAGAGTTTTAAAATAAAATCCCTCTATCATTTAATTAAATATTTCATTGTATTTTTAATTGAATTAGTTAAGGCAAATTTTAATATGGCAAGGATAGTAATAACTCCTTCACTTCCTATTTCACCAAAGATTTATGAGGTAAAAACAGAACTAAAATCAAATATTGCAAAGGCCCTTCTTGCAAATTCAATAACATTAACTCCAGGTACCATTTCAGTTGATTTAGAGGATGACACAATATATATACACGTTGTTGAAGGTACAAAGGTTGATGATGTAGAGGGGCTAAAGGGACCCTTTGAAAAAATATTGAAGGAGGCATTTGAATAATGTTTTATGTAACAATAGCACTTATTGTATTAGGAATGCTCCTTAGCATAATTAGATTAGTAAAAGGAGATTCAATAGAAAGCAGAGTTGTTGCTATAGACGTTTTAACAACTATAACATCAAGTTTAATTATTGTATTTGCCTTTATATCAGATAATATGCTTCTTTTAGATGTTGCTCTTGTTTATGGTCTTTTATCCTTTGTTGGTGTTGTAGCGGTAGCACGTTATTTAGAGGGAGGAATTTAATATGCATTACGTTGGTTGGTTCTTTGTATTAGTTGGAGCAACATTTTCATTTCTTGCAGGCCTTGGAATATTTAGAATGCCGGATGTACTTAATCAGTCACAGGCTGGAACCAAGGCTTCAACGCTTGGGATATTAGCATTACTTGTAGGATTTTCCTTTATAAACCCTAATGTTTCCCCAAAGCTTATTTTAATGGCACTATTTTTCCTATTCTCATCTCCTATTGCATCCCACACGATATGTAAGGCGGCACTTAGGAGAAATAAAGCGAAGCTTATATTAGATTCAAATCCTCTTTTAAAGGAGGGAGAAGCAAATGAATAATCTTGCAATATTTATAGCTTTAATTATGTTTTTAGGAGCAGTATGGACAGTTTTGACAGAGGATGTTTTTAAGGCAATTGTTATTTTTGGCATAGTATCCCTTATGTCTTCTGTTATGTTCCTATTAATGCAGGCACCAGATGTTGCCATAACTGAAGCTGCAATTGGTTCAGGTATAACAACAGCATTATTTATATTCACATATAAGAAAATGGAGGAAAGAAAAGATGAAAGATGAAAAGTCTTTGTTTATAAATATAGTTGCCCTTTTGATTCTTTCATTTATGGCCTTTTATATCTATAAGGTTTCAATAGATACAGGAGAAGGAATAAAGATTACTGACAATATTACTCCAAAGATGAGGGTTGCAGACAGGTTCTTAAAAAAGAATGTGTTAGATGAAAATAGCACCTATAATTTTTCTCAAACTGCAGAGGATACATCTGCAAATATAGTTACATCAATTGTTGTAGATTATAGATTATTTGATACAACATTAGAGGTTATAGTTCTATTTGTAACTATATTAGGATTTGGTTTTGTTATACCAAAGGATAGAAGAAGAATCTTGAAGCCTTCTGTAATTCTTTATAGATGGTCACCAATACTTATGATTTTAATGCTTATGATTGGTGGATATATGTTTATAAATGGGCATCTATCACCAGGAGGAGGCTTCCCAGCAGGTGCCATTATATCAACAGCAGTATTGATAGGAGTTTTAGCTGGTAGAAAGACTGTAAACCATAAAACTCTAAAGGTAGTTGAAGCAATTGCAGGTATATCAATATTTGGTATAGGAATAGCATCCTTCATTATAAAGGGTGTATTCTTCCAAAACTTTTTAACAGGTGATAAAATAGGGGATTTATTCTCGGGTGGTTTAATACCTGTATTTTATGCTCTTATAGCTTTTAAAGTTGCAGCGGAACTTTCAAATATTTATTTTGAATTTTATGAGGAGTGTTGATTATGACAAAAATTTTTATATTATCTTCACTTTCCCTTGTGTTTGTTGGTCTATATGGAGTTTTAACAAGAAAGAACATAGTTAAAATACTAATAGCACTTAACATAATAGAAACAGGAATCAATATGCTCTTAGTAGCCTTTGGGTATGTTGAAGGAGGAATTACACCAATACTACAATCAGATTTAAGCATTGCGAATTTAGATAAAATGGTTGACCCTGTTCCACAGGCACTGGTTTTGACATCAATAGTAATAGGCCTTGGAACAACAGCCTTTGCTCTATCGCTTGCAATGAGATACAAAGATACACACAACTCAATTTCAATTAGAGCAACAGATGAAGAGGGGGTAAATGTATGAATAGCATAGTGTTTTTAGTAGTAATCCCTCTAATTGCAGCATTTTTATCCCTTTTCTTAGGAAACTTAAATAAGATTACAATGTATATCGTTACATTGTTTAACTTGATATTTTCAATATCAGTTTTTATGAGTGGAAAGATTCCTTTTAATGTTGCAATAGGAGGATGGAAGGCACCCTTTGGAATAAACTTTGTTGTAACTGACATTACAATTTACTTTTTACTTCTTGTAAATATAGCAGCCCTAATGTCTATAACTATGGTTAAGGATATAAAGGAATATCAATTCTATTCCTTCTACTTTGTACTTTTAGCTGCTACAAATGGTATGGTTTTAACTGGTGATATGTTTAACTTCTACCTATTTACAGAGTTATCAACGTTTGCAATTGCAGGACTTGTTGCCTATAAAAGAGACAGGCTATCAACAGGTGCAGCACTTAAATTTTTAATTTTATCATCAACAGCTTCATTGTTTAGCCTATCTTCCATTGGGCTTATTTATAAAACCTTAGGAACACTAAATTTTGCTGATATTGCTTTAAAACTTACTAAACTAAACCAAGCATCCTATAATTTAATTTTAATTTTATTTTTAGCAAGTATGCTTGTAGAACTTAAAATATTCCCATTTAATCTATGGGTTGTTAAGTCTTATGAGGGTTCAATTACTTCAGTAAATATGTTTACACACGGAATGCTTGGAACAGCAGGAATATACGGTGCTATAAGAATTCTTTTAATAGTATTTCCAAATATGTATAACACTAATATCTCAAAGGTATTAGTTATACTTTCAGTATTTACAGTTTTAATAGGCGAAATAGGAGCACTTAAGGAAAAGAATCTTGTTAAGGTACTTGCCTTTTCTTCTATGGCTCAAATGGGAATATTTATGTTTGGTATAGCCTTAGGCAGCTTTGAGTCAATTAAGGGTTCTTTATATATAGTAGTTTCAAATTATCTTGCAAAATTAGTAATGTTTATAGTTACAAAGCAATATTCAAGGGCTGTAGATAGTAAAAATTATATTGATATGAAGGGCCTTGGAAGGAAATACCCAATACTTGCAATTTCATTTACAATAGCAGCCTTAAGCCTAATGGGAATGCCCTTCTTTGCAGGTTTTTGGGGAAAGTTTTCAATAGTTATAAGTGCACTATCATTAGATAGATTATCTACTTTAGGTATAGCGATTATATTAATTGCATCAGTTATTGAGGGAGTGTACTACCTAAGAATTTCACACACATTCTTTGTAGAGAAGGATGTGAATAGTGTGAATATTTCAAGGGTTTACTCCATAATTCCTTTTGCTTTAGCCCTATTAATTTTGGTTGTAGGTATATACCCAAATTCAATTGAACAGATGCTATTTAACGTAATTGATGAAATAAAGAATGCACCAAATAAGTATATAAACATAATTTTATCATTGAAGTGAGGTAGAGAATATGATAGAGCTGCTTTTAGTTCCCTTAATTACAACTCTCTCTATAGCATTTTTTATAAAGTATAAAAGAGTTACTTGGACGCTGTTTTTAGCTTCCAATGGCTTTATATTATACAAGCTCTACAGTATATATGGAATGTGGAGTTTAAGCTATAGCTTCAATACAGGCTATGAGATATTGGGGGCAAAATTTAACTTAGGAGTTTCCAACAACCCAATAGGATGGTATTTTGCATTTTTCTCTGCTTTGATAACATTAATTATTTCAATATTTTCAATAGGATTTAATAAAAATTCAAAGAGCAATGTATCGGTTATATGGATGTTAATTATATTTTCAAATTTAGGTATTTTCTTTGCAAAGGATTGGGTAACCTTCTTTATGATGTGGGAACTTATGGGATGGACAAGTTTCTTTGCCATCACAAACGGTAAGGATAAGGCCCTTGATGGAGCAAAATATTATCTATCACTATCATTATTTGGTGCTGCATTGCTGCTAATTGCAATATCACTTTTAGGTGCATATACAGGTACCTTTGAAATACTTCCATCAGCCTTTGGACTTCTTCAAATAATAAATTCTTCAACAAAATTAGGAATAGTAATCCTTCTGCTATTTTTAACAACTTTTATAATAAAATCAGCCATATTCCCATTTTATATGTGGCCGCAAAAGGTATATGCAGAAGGACCAGAGGATTACATTACGTTTATGTCCTCTGTAATGATTAAATATGGAATTTACCCAATGGCTATATTTATTGTTCCTGTAGTAGGTAGTGTAAATCTTCCAAGAATATTAAACACAGGTAATGTGCTTCAATATGTAATAGGCTACTTAGGAGCAATAAGTGCTGTACTTGGAACATTACTTGCAATATTCCAAACAGATATGAAAAAACTATTTGCATATTCTTCAGTTTCAAATATGGGATATATTTTACTTGGATTTTCCTCAATGACTATAGTTGGATTTGAAGGTTCGCTTTTCCACGTAGTAAACCATATGATTTTAAAGGCGGCAATATTTTTAACACTTGCAGCAGTAGTTTTTAGAACTGGAGAAAGTGAAATGCACAAGCTTGGTGGGCTTGTTTACAGAATGCCACTTACATTTATGACATTCCTTCTTGGAATAATAGCCGCAGCAGGCATACCACCACTTAATGGGTTTGGTTCCAAGTGGATGATAATACAGGCACTTATGTCAAAGAAGATGGTTGTTTTTGCAATAGCAATGATATTTGCTTCAACGGGTGCGTTTATGTACCTATTTAGGGCTTTAGCATCTATATTTTTAGGGCAACTGCCAGATAGATATAAGGAAGTAAAGGAAGTACCACTAACTATGGCAGTACCTATGTTTATAATGATGGTTATTATGCTACTTGTTGGTGTAGTACCTGGTGTAGTTATGAAACCTTTAACAACAGCGTTAAAGGCAGTTGGATATAATGTTGATATTGCTTCTTGGACAGTACTTGAGGGAAGCCTAAAGAATGCAACAATTGACCTTAAAATAGTATTCTATATGTTCGTTGCAGGAGTTATAATATCAGGTCTAATGTATTTCTTTGGAAATAAATCAGAGACTGTTCCACAAGAAGATAACTATACAGCAGGTGAATATCCAGAGGAATGGGGTGTAGATGCTGATAGATTTAACTATTCATATTCCTTCTATCAACCATTTAAGGAGATGTTTGATCCTCTACTTGAATCTATCTCAATAGATGATTTATTTGCAAGTGTTGGTAGAAATTTTGAATATTTAAGCACTACAATTCAAGGACTATTTAAAAGAGGAGAAGGTGCAGTACTTCTATTTAGTATAGGAGTTCTCCTATTGATATTAGGAGGGTTGATTATATGATGGCAGTATTAAGGGTGTTTTTATTTAGTCTATTTGCAATATTTATAGGACTACTATTTATGGGAATTGGAAGAAAGGTTATTGCAAGAATTCAGTTAAGATATGGCCCACCATTTTATCAAGCCTTTCTTGATGTAGGAAAGTTATTTTCAAGAAAATCTATAACACATAATTTTGTAATGGACTTAGGTATGGTAATGTCACTTGGTGGACTTTTAGCAACAATGTTGTTTGTACCAATTGCAGGACACGTTGCTGTTAAGACAAGTACAAATTTAATAGTTATTATGTATCTAATGGCGATAGGATATTTAGGAATGGCTATGGCTGTTGCAGCCAGTGGTAATCCAAATGCGACAATAGGGGTATCCCGTGCCCTTACAATGATGCTTGGATATGAAGTTCCATTTTTTACAGTTATGCTTGGGCTTATCATAGTAAATGGTACTTCATCACTTGAACTAATTTCACAATCCCAAGCAGGCTCAATCTTAAATTGGAATATGATAAGGTTTCCGCTTTCCTTTATTGCGGCAGAAATAGCACTTCAGGCAATGATGGGTGAAAAGCCCTTTGATGCAATGATTGCACCTGCTGAAATAGCATCAGGGCCTATGGTTGAATTAAGCGGTAAATACTTAGGTCTTGCCTTTTTAACCCACGCAGTATCAATATTTGTTGAAACTGCAATAATAGTAAATCTTTTTATGGGTGGTGCAAGCAATATATTTACATTTGTATTAAAGCAATTTGAGATATATCTTATAACTGTATTTATTGAAGCAGTATTTCCAAGATTTAAAATCGAACAGGCTGTTAAGTTTCTATGGACTGTACCAATGGGAATAGCTGTGCTTCAGCTTATACTTATTCTTCTTAAATAGGAGGTGTTCTATATGCAAGAATTAAAGGTGGAAAAGAAGAGAAGCTGTATAGACAATGTTATAGATTTTTTTAGACAAAGATCAATTTGGATGCTTCATTACTGAACAGGCTGTGGAGCGGTGGAGTTGCCACCGTCAATGACATCCAGGTGGGATGTTGAAAGGTTTGGAATAGGGCCTATGGCTACACCAAGACAGGCGGATGTACTTCTTGTAACAGGATATGTTTCTTTGAAGACTTTAAAGAGAATAATAAGAACCTATGAGCAAATGCCTGAACCAAAATGGGTGTTGGCCTTTGGTTCTTGTACTGTAAATGGAGGAATCTATTGGGATTCATACAACACAATAACAAACTTAGCAGAGTATATACCAGTTGATATTACTGTATCTGGATGTATGCCAAGACCAGAGGCAGTAATGGATGCACTACAGACATTAATGAAGATGATTCAATCGGGTGAAGCAGGGGCCTATAAAAAGTACAAGGAGAATTATGAATACTATAAAGCAAATCAGGATAGGGTGCTAAAAAAGACAGTACCAATATTAGGACAAACTCCTAAAAATGATTTGGAGGGAAAAAATGAAGATGCAAAAGAGTGATATTATAAATATATTGGTGGATAGAGGATATAGTGTTTTTGACTTGTACCATAATCAAATAGCCCTTGCTGTAAAGAAAGAAAATCTATTAAATGACCTTATATTTTTAAGAAGCATAGGATTTGAGCATCTGTCTTTTATTACAGCTGTTGATTTTATTGACGAAGGTGAGTTTGAAGTTGTTTATCATATATGGTCCTATACACATAAAATTCATATTTTAGTAAAGGTTAGGGTAGATAGAAATAATCCTGTAGTTCCAACAGTAATTGATCTTTGGGAGCAGTCACAATTTTATGAACAAGAGGTTCACGAGTTTTTTGGAATTAAATTTGAAGGAAATAATGACCTATCACCTCTATTCTTAGAAAACTGGGTAGATATACCGCCATTAAGAAAGGATTTTGATACAAGGGAATTTTCAATAAGGCTTTATGATGCAGAAGTAGATGGAGGTGATAGATAATGGATGCACCATCATATACACTAAGCAAAATAGCTGAAAAGGATAATTTGGCTGTATACGATTTATTCTTTGGTCCAAACCACCCAGGTATGCACGGAAATTTTGGATATGTTCTAGAGATGATAGGAACTGAAATAGTTAAGGTAAGACCAAATGCAGGTCATCTTCATAGAGGTTTTGAAAAGTTAATGGAGCAAAAACTTTGGGTACAAAATATAGCCCTTGTCCCAAGAATATGCGTCGTTGACCCTGATCCAAACGAAGTTGCCTACTGTACTGCAATAGAAAAAATTATGGGAGTTGAAATACCAGATAGAGCAAAGTTTATAAGAACAATAACTCTTGAGATGAGCAGGTTAACTTCATTCTTAATGGGAATGGGAGCACTTGGTGCAGCACTTGGGCTTTACACACCAATGTATATAATGATGGCAGATAGGGATTTAGTGCTGGACTTATTTGAATGGCTGACAGGTGCAAGAATTTATCACATATTTAATATTCCAGGTGGTGTAAGAAATGACCTGCCAGATGGATGGGTAGAAAGGTTAAATGAGGTTTTAGACCATCTTGAAAGAAGATTGATTGAATATGATAAGCTTGTGTTTGAAAATCCAATAATCCATAAGAGATTAAAGGGGTTAGGATATATATCAAAGGATGAGGCTATAAAGACTGGAATAACAGGGCCAAATCTTAGAGCATCTGGTGCTGCCTATGATGTTAGAGTTGACGATCCATATGCAGCATATCCATATCTTGATGTAAAGGTTATAACTCAAGAGGGTGGAGATGCCTTAACTCGTGCAGTTCAAGTTAGATTGGAATTTGAAGAAACAATAAAATTGATAAGACAGGCATTAAAGCAAATGCCAGAGGGTGATGTTAGATTAAACTTAGGTAACCTTTCAATGCTAAAGGTTCCAAAGGGTGAAGCATATGCAAAGGTTGAGTCATCAAAAGGTGAGTTTGGATACTATGTTGTGTCAGATGGAGGATTAAAGCCATATAGAGTAGGGGTTAGAGGCCCATCGCTTCCAGCAGGACTTTTATATGCACAAAAACACCTGCCAAAGATGAAGATAGATGATGTAGCAGCGTGGATGGCATCACTTGCAATATGTCCACCTGATATTGATAAATAGGAGGTGCTTCTATGGCATTAGGTGATAAGAGTGTTTATTCTCCACTGACCACGTTAAAGAATTTATTTAGAAAACCTGTTACAATAAAGTACCCAAAACAGATTTTAAGAGTTTTTCCTAAAGAGGGCGTATCTCCTATATATAGAGGACTTCATACAAACGATTTAGAAAAATGCGTTGGATGTGGGGCCTGTAAAAGAATTTGTCCCTTTGATGCAATAAAGATGAAGGTAATAGGTAAGAATGAACAGGGAAGGGATATAAAAAAGCCTGTTGTTGATTATGGTAGATGTAGCTTTTGTGCCTTCTGCGTGGACGTTTGCCCGACAAATTCTTTAAAGATGTCAAGACACTACATCTATAAGATAAAAACTGTAATGTCAATGTCAGCAAAGGAAGAAGTAGAATACGTTAAGGAAAAGTTTAAAATTATGCCTGACGAAAAGTTAGGCGATGACATAGGATATAATACAGGTAAAGTGAAGAAGGTCTTGGGTTAAGAAATTGCCACTTATGTGAAAAGACACATAAGTGGCAATTTTTAAAGCATTTTATCGTATTCTTGCATTATTTTTTTAAGAACAGAATTTTTTACATTAAAGACTTTATTATCAATTTGTGATATAGGTAACACCTTTGGTGAAGTTCCTGTTAAAAAGCAGGCATCAAACTCATCTATTTGGTTTACCTTTATTTTATCCTCCACAACCTCAAGTCCTAATCTTTTAGCAATCTCGATAACCTTTATTCGTGTAATCCCAACTAAAACATCCTCTTTAGGTGCGGTGTATAATGTATTTCCTTTTATGAAAAATATATTTGAACGGCTCCCCTCTGTTATTTCATCATTGTTATTTACAAGGATAGCTTCGTATAAATTATTTTCTTCAAGGTGTCTATTTATTTTTTCGCGTAATGCAGCGTTTATAACCTTGGCATTAGGGTTTTCTCTAATAGCCTTAAAAAGTGTTGTTTTAACTCCATTTTCATAGGCATCTTCTGAAGGATAGACTGATTTTATAAAAAATAGGTATACGTCAGGATTATCAAAGTTGTTTACAACAATCTTTACATTATAATTTTGAATGTTGTTTAGCTTAGCTAATTGTATTATCTGTTGCCTAATTTTTTCAATATGAGCAAAATAATCAACATTTAAAAGTTTTGCAGAGTTGTTTAACCTTTCTATATGGTCTTCTAAAAATATTGGTTTACCATTTATTAATCTTATAACTTCATATATACTTGGAGATACTTCCTTGTATATGTTATCAAAATTATTTACTTCATATTCCTTTCCATTATGCAAAAAATATTTTAAAACAGCTTCTCCCATTTTAATCACCTCGTAAGATATTTTACACTATTATCATTAATATTGCAAAATAAGTTATTTTTAGGATATGATATATTAAGAAATTTGAAAAAGGAGAGATAAGATGTACGATATAGTAATAACTACTGCATTTGGAATAGAATCAGTTACAGCAAGCGAGCTTAAAGAATTAGGATATAGCGACTACAAGGTGGAAAACGGAAAAGTAACCTTAAAGGGAAAAGATGAAGATATTGCAAAGCTTAATATATATTTAAGAACAGCAGATAGGGTGTACATAAAGCTTAATGAGTTTAAGGCAGAAACCTTTGAAGATCTTTTTCAAGGAACACTATCAATAAACTTCCCTGATTTTTTACCTAAAAATGCAAAGATGCACGTTATAGGAAAGTCTGTAAAATCAAAGCTTTTTAGTGTTTCAGACTGTCAGGCAATTGTAAAAAAAGCTGTTGTTGAGGCAATGAAGAGAAAATACAAAACCGATTGGTTTGAGGAGGATGGGCCTACATATAAAATAGAGGTTGCAATATTAAAGGATATAGCAACAATAAGCCTTGATACATCAGGTATAGGACTACATAAAAGAGGATATAGAACTATGGCAGGAGAGGCACCATTAAAGGAGACTTTAGCGGCTGCAATGGTTATTTTGAGTAAATGGACTCCTGACAGGCAGTTAATTGACCCCTTCTGCGGTTCTGGAACAATTTTAATTGAGGCTGCATTAATAGGTAAAAATATTGCACCAGGCTTAAATAGAGGATTTGATGCAGAAAACTGGAACCATATAGATAAAAGGATATGGAAGGAGATTAGAGATAGAGCAAAGAGTGAAATAAATGATTTAGAGTTTAAGTTATTAGGTCAAGATATAGATGGAAAGGTTCTAAAGGTTGCAAGGGAAAATATAAAAAGGGCAGGAGTTGAAGATTTAGTTTTTGTTCAAAAGCTTCCTATGGAGGAGTTAAGTTCTAAGAAAAAATATGGATGTATTATATGTAACCCTCCCTATGGTGAAAGAATAGGTGAGATTAGACAGGTTGAAAAGCTTTATAAAAAGATGGGAGAGGTATTTAGTAAATTAGATTCTTGGTCCTATTTTGTATTGACAAATCATTTAGATTTTGAAAAATTGTTTGGTAGGAAGGCGGATAAAAACAGGAAATTATACAATGGTAAACTACTTTGTTATTTATATCAATATTTTGGACCACTACCACCAAAAAGAAGAGAAGAGTAAAAATTTAATCTTTGTATAACAAATTATAAAAAAAATTAATAAAATAATTTTCGTTATTGAATGTATGAAGTTAAGCTGATATAATAGAAATTGCTTTTTTCTAAAACAAAAATTAAGTTATGGAGTGAGTGAAGTGCCTGTAAGAATAGCAATTATCGGTGGTCCAAGATGTGGAAAAACAACACTTATCCAATATTTATATGCTGAAATGAAGATAATGGGACTAAATGTTGGATGTGCAACAGAATATTCAACAGAGTATCTTAAGGACAAGGGAATGATTGAACACCTTGCTGAACAATATGGCATCTATCTTGGCCAAGCAAGGCTTGAAAATGAACTTGAAGTGTTTGACTATGCTATAACAGACTATGCTACATTTCTACCTTACATTTATGGAAGGTTTATGCTTGGAAACAAAAAAAGAACAACAAAAGAGATTGAAATCTTAAAGGACCTTTATGCTCTTGCAATAAGAGACCTTCCAAAGTACGATTATATATTCTTCCTGCCAAGAGAATTTGGATATGAAAGGGATGGAGTGAGATGGCAGGATGAAGAGACTGCTATAAAGGTAGATGAGGCGGTTAAGCATTTCTTAGATGCTGAAAATGTGCCATACATTACATTAGATGGTTCAACTAAAGAAAGAGCAAAGAAGATTTTTGAAATAATAGGACTAACTAAAAAGAGTAAAGAAGAAAAGGGTGCGTAATTTTTAGTGGCTAACAAAGGTATGATATTACCTTTGTTAGCCACTTTGTTTTGCTATTCAAATATTGTTACAAATCTTATTGAATAAAAATCACACATAACTTTTGCATTTGAAGTAGTTTCTCTTATTACAACATAGCTTACACCAACTTCAAGTAGAATCCCTTCCTTATCAATAAAAAGGTTAGTTCCAATTAAAAAGTCTATCTTTACCTTTTTACCAATTTGTGTTCTTAAGTATGCTTGAGTGAAGTTTATGTTTTTTAGTGTGGGATCTTCATCTGGATTAACAGGTTGGAATGTTAGATCCTCTTGTCTGTCATCAACTAATGGGCAAGGATAGCGGTAGAAGGTTGGAACAAAATAAACTGGTTCAGCCTCTAAATTTGTATTCTTCTCTTGTATAGGTTCATTAGAATTTTTTTTACTCATAAAAGACCTCCTTATATCAAGTTTTTGCATACAAAGGCGTTGGATTATAGAAGCAGTGTTGAGCAATTCTCGTTACGTATATTCCTGTTTTTGTTTTAGGAAAATAGGTTGCACATACTGAACTATATGGGTTATAGTACCATAAAGCTCTTCCAAGTCCTGATAGTTTATTTCCCGATAATGCCCAGTCTGCGATTTGATAGTGAAAATCATCAGGACGCATATTATATATATTTTGTGGATTATATTGTCCATATACTGTAGTTAATGCACAAGTAAACTGAAAGGGCTGAAGTATAACACGGCGAAGACTACCTTGGCAGACTCTAAAATATTCACCGTAACTTACGTGTACTCTATTCATAACAACAGTTGCTACAGCCTTCATACCAATTTCGCCTTCACCTTCTGCTTCGCATTTTATAAGCCTTGCGAATAATTCTCTATCGGATAATGGCATATAATCACCTCTTAAAATCCTAACTAATACTAATATATTCTAATTAATGAAAAAAAGTGATATTAAGTTTAAAATTACATTGTTAATAATGTGTACAGAATATTGAATATAAAAATTAATTTATTTAAAATAATAATTAAATAAAATAAAAAGGGGTGGTGGGATGAAAAAAATCTTTAAAATTAATGTAGTATTTCTTATGATTATATTGCTTACTACATTGATTTCTAACGTCCCTTCTACTAAAACATTTAGTGCTATAAATAACAAAAAGGTTTATGCTGCAAAAATTAGCCCTGTAGGTTTACTAACAAATAAGTATACAACAGTTTTAAATTTAGAGATGAAAAAAAAGGCTCCGATTATAGTGTTATCCGCCAATGGATATACTGAAAAAATAACAGATGCTGCTCTAAATAGAGCAATAAATACAACAAAAGATATTAATAATGTTGAAAATATAAGGGTAACAAAACATTATAGTATTAGTAAAAAGAAAAGGGTTTTTGTAGGATATTCATTAAAGATAAATTATAAAAAAGTACAAAATACATCTATTTTAAATCAAATTAATGGACAAGCTACAATAGATCAACAATCATATTTACAGAGGTTAGATTTTTTTCTTTTGGATAAGCATAAGGAATCAAATGATAAACTTAACTATGAAATTGCAAAGGCGATATTTGAGGGTAAAAGTTCAATATTTATAGATAAATCCCTTTACTCTGGTGATATTAAAATTCTATCGGCTGCTTTAGAGGATGTACTTTATTCATATTCTGATTTTGCATATCTTAGACAAATAAGATATTCTTCAGACTCTATGGGGACGACAATATATTTTGGATATTCACTACCTAAACAGGAAATTTTAAAGATGAATTTAGGGCTATATGATGTAATAAAAAATACTGCTTCAAAAATTGAAACAAAAGTAAATGAGGCAAATACTATTGAGGAAAAAATAAAAATTATTCACGACTATATTGCCTACAATTTAAGTTATGACGTTGATTTCCTAAAAACAGGTGATGAACAGCAATATGCAAGGGACTCCCACGCATACTATGCACTAACAACAAATAAGGCTATATGTGGTGGGTATTCATCGGCCTTTCAAAGATTAGCAAAGTATTTTGGAATAGATTCTATAATAGTAGTTGGTACATCAGATGGCGAAGGTCACGCTTGGAACAAAGTAAAGGTAGGAGATGCTTGGCTTCACGTTGATGTTACCTTTGATGATCCAATTATGTATGGTTATTCAAGTAAAAATGTGATACGGTATGATTATTTCCTAAAAACAGATGAAGAAATGTCTAAAACTCATAAATGGAATTAGAGTGTAAAAGGCGCCAAAGGGTGCCTTTTCTTTTGAGTATTTATTTGGTAACATTAATATATAATTTTGATTGGGGTGATGATATGAGGATTTACTCTTGGAATGTTAATGGACTTAGAGCAATTGCTCAAAAGAATTTTTTTGAATGGATAAAGGAAGAAAATCCAGATATTTTATGTATACAGGAAACAAAACTACAGGAAAATCAGCTAAAGGACGAATTAAAGAATATCGAGGGGTATTTTTCATATTTTAGCTTTGCAGATAAAAAAGGATATAGTGGTGTTGCTACATACACAAAGATTCAACCTAACGAGGTTAAATATGGTATAGGAATTGAGGAGTTCGATAAAGAGGGCAGAATAGTTATAACAGAGTTTAATGAGTTTACTCTTTTAAATATATATTTTCCAAATGGGCAGATGAGTGATGAAAGGCTGGATTATAAATTAAGATTTTATGATGCAGTATTAGACTATTGTAATAGCGAAGTTGAAAAGGGCAAAAGACTTATAATTTGTGGTGATTATAACACAGCCCACAGGGAGATTGACCTTAAAAATCCAAAGGCAAATGAAAAATATTCAGGATTTTTGCCCATTGAGAGGGCTTGGATAGACAAGTTTATTGAAAATGGGTATATAGATACCTTTAGATATTTTTATCCCGAAAAGGTTGAGTATACGTGGTGGAGCTATAAATTTAAAGCAAGAGAAAAAAATATAGGATGGAGGATTGATTATCATTTTGTTTCAAAGAATTTTATAGATAAAGTAAAGGATGTAAAGATACTAACTGATGTTATGGGCTCAGACCATTGTCCTATTATGATAGAGGTTGAAGGAGAGTAAAGAGTGCCTTTTGGCACTCTTTTTTGTATAAAAGTTGTGATTTTGGGGAACAATTTATAAGGAATTTTGATATAAGGGTGATGATATGATTATAGGAATCCCAAATGGACTTTTGAATATAAAATATCGTGATGCAATACAGGAATTTTTAAACACTATTGGGTTTACAACAGTTGTAAGTCCTAAAACTAATAAGGAAATACTTGACCTTGGAGTATTAAACTGCGTAGACGAGGCTTGTTTGCCTGTTAAGATATTTCACGGTCACGTTGAATATTTAAGGGATAGGTGTGATATAGTTTTAGTCCCAAGGATAATGAAATTAAATAAAAATGAGTTTATATGTCCTAAATTTTGTGGTTTACCTGAAATGGTTAAGTACTCACTTGATATTAAAAACATAATTTGCCCAACAATAACAGCCTACAATGAAAAGACTTTAAGAAATTCCCTATACAACTTTTCGAAAACCTTTAGAGTTGATAAAGAAAAATTTAAAAGGGCATATAAGGGTTTTAAGAGCAATATATACAAATATAACAAAACAAGCATATCTAACCCTAATTTAAGAGTACTGTTGCTTGGGCATCCTTATTTAATCTACGATGATTTTATTAATATGAATTTGGCAAAAAAGCTACATCAAAATGGGGTAGAAGTATTCACGGAGGATAATATAGAACCATATGATTATACCTATAGATTGATTAAAAAACCATTTTGGACCTTTTTAAGAAGCACATACAACTGTGCAATTTCTCTTGTTGAAACAGGAAAAATAGATGGAATTATATATATTTCCTCTTTTGGGTGTGGTATAGATTCCTTTTCGATAGACTTGATTAAAAAGGATATAGGTAGTTTTCCATATCTTGTGCTTAAGATTGATGAGCATACAGGGGAAGCAGGTATCGATACACGAATAGAAGCATTCATCGATTTATTAAAGAGGAGGTCAAAAAATGAATATAACATTTCCTCACTTGGGTAATACATATATTGCAGCTAAGGTACTATTTGATGCACTTGATGTTGAATACACAATCCCCCCAATCTCTACTAAAAAGACATTAGAAATAGGGTGTCTACATTCTCCTGATGATATTTGCCTTCCCTTTAAGATAATGATTGGGAATTATATAGAAAGTATAGAAAAGGGTGCAGATACTGTTCTTATAACAGGAAGCTGTGGGCCCTGTAGATTTGGAGAATATTGTGAACTTCAAAAGAAGGTGCTTATGTCCTTAGGAAGGCAGATAAATTTTATTGTAATAGATGAGCCATCAAAAATAGGAATAAAAGAGTTTTTAAATAGATTAAGTAGTGTTGCAAAGGATAGCAGGCTTTCAATCTATAAAAAGATAAAGGCTCTAAATATGGCCCTAAAGGCAATCAATTTAATAGATGAAATAGAAAAAGAATGTAGATTTTTTGCTGGTTATGAAAAAAACAAAGGTGAATTTTCAAAACTTTTAAAGGATGTAAAAAGAGAAGCAATAGAATCAAAGGGAGCAGAAGGTACCTTAAAGGTATTAGAAAATTATAAAGACAAAGTGGATAGGATAGAAATAGATAACTTTAAAACACCAATAAAAATAGGCATTATAGGTGAAATATACACAATAATTGACTCACTATCCAATTTATACATAGAGGATATTCTTATGAATTTAGGTGTATCAACAAAAAGAACCCTTTATCCAAGTTGGTGGGTCAAAAATACTGCACTATCTGCACTTAAAATAAATAGAAGCCCTATATATAAAGAGGCAAAGCATTATTTAGGAATGTGTATAGGTGGACACGCACAGGAGTGTGTAGGAGAAGCAATGCTAAACTATAAAATGCGATTTGATGGTCTTATACAAATTTTTCCCGTTGGATGTATGCCGGAGATTGTGTCTAAGGCGATACTACCTGATATAGAGAAAAGATACAATATACCAATTCTTTCTTTAGTAGTAGATGAAATGACGGGAGAAGCTGGTTACTATACAAGAATTGAAGCCTTTTTGGATTTGATAGAGGGGAGGAAAAGGATGTGTATTTAGGAATAGATGTAGGTTCGGTTAGTACAGATATAGTTGTACTTGATGAAGATTTAAAATTAGTACATAAACTTTATTTAAGAACAAAGGGAAGGCCAATCAAGGTAATTCAAGAGGGGCTTTTAATTTTAAGTGAATTTTTTAAAGATGGTGATATAAAGGCAGTTGGAACAACAGGAAGTGGGAGATACTTAGCAAAGGTTTTAGTAGGTGGAGATATTGCAAAAAATGAAATTACATCCCACGCAGTTGCAGCAGTCAATTTAGACAAAGAGGTAAGAACAATAATAGAAATTGGAGGACAGGATAGTAAAATAATAACTATTGAAAATGGTGTAGTTACTGATTTTGCTATGAATACTGTTTGTGCAGCAGGTACAGGTTCCTTTTTGGATAGGCAGGCAGAGAGGCTTGAAATACCGATTGAAAAGTTTGGAGAGTATGCTCTAAAATCTCAAAATCCCGTTAGAATAGCAGGAAGATGTGCTGTATTTGCTGAATCGGATATGATACATAAACAGCAGTTAGGATATGATGTTTCTGATATTATAGCAGGACTTTGTAGTGCACTTGCAAGAAATTTTATAAGCAATGTTGCAAAGGGTAAAAACATTAAGCCTAAAGTTTTCTTCCAGGGTGGGGTTGCAGCAAATATAGGTATGAAAAGGGCCTTTGAAGAACTATTAGATATGGAGGTCTTTGTACCAGAACATTATGATGTTATGGGAGCAATAGGTGCAGCAATTTTGGCAAAGGAACAGGTAGTTTTAAACAAAAAAACATCCTTTAGAGGTTTTGGAATTCACAATACTTTGATAATGCCAAATACGTTTAAGTGCAACGGGTGTTCAAATATGTGTGAGGTCGTAGAATTAAAAGAAGGAGAATTTAAAATAGGTTATTTTGGAGATAAATGTGGAAGATGGAGTAGAGTTGCGGTATAATTAAAAAAGGGTATGATAAAATAAAAGAATTACAGAAATAGATTTATTTAGATTTATAGCAATTTTACTTATGGTCATCTTTCACATAGTCTATGATTTAAATGAGTTTATGGGTATAGATATTAACTATGAAGTTGGGTTTTGGTGTTATATAGGGAAAGTATCGGGATTGCTTTTTATCATAGTAGCTGGAATAAGTAGCAACTTAGGTAAAAGTCCAATTAAAAAAGCTTTAAAACTTTATATATTTGCATCAATTATAACAATTATTTCCTTTATCTTTTTTAAAGAAGAGTATATAAGGTTTGGTATATTACATTTTTTAGCTACTATGACTTTGCTTTCAGTTGTTTTAAACAAGTTAAATACTTATTGGCTAATATTAATTCAATTAATATCCTATTTTCTATATAGAATTACTCAGAGTATAAAGATAACAAACCCTTTTTTAATTCCCTTTGGTTTTACATATTATGGATTTGTATCGGTGGATTATTATCCTATTTTCCCATACATCATCTACTATATACTTGGAATATTTATTTTTAGATTAGTATATAAAAGAGGAAATAGAATTTTACCCTTTGAAGTTAAATCTAAATGTATTGAATTTATAAGCAGAAGGTCTCTTGAAATATATTTGCTTCATCAACCCCTTATCTTGGCAATTTTATATTCTATAAAATTATTACAAAAATTAACTTTTTTAGCCTAAATTTAATTGTTTAATAGAGCTGCACCCTCCAAAAAATAAATTCAGAAATAACAAACAGGAGGTGCAGCTTTATGTATTTAAAACCTATTGAACCCTTTAGAGAAATAGAAAGACTGAGAAGACAAATGGATAGTCTATTTTCCTTTGAAGATTTTGAAAGACCAAGGATAGATGTAATCGAAACTGAAAATGAAGTTAAGGTTAAGGCAGAAATACCTGGCATATCAAAGGATGATTTAGACATTGTTGTTTATGATGAAGAGGTAAGAATTTCTGGTGAGTTTAAAAAGTCAGATGAGTATAAGGATGAAAATTTAAGAAGAGTTGAAAGATATTATGGTAGTTTCTCAAGAGTGGTGCCTCTTCCAGCAGAGGTAAAGGCAGAGGAGGCAAGAGCAGAATATAAGGATGGAATACTAACCTTAACTATACCTAAATCAGATAGACAAACAAGTAGGGGTAAAAGAATAAAGCTGCAGTGAGGATAATCCTCACTGTTTTTTGACACTAAAATTTTTAAGGCTTCAAATATTATGATAATGTGATATAATTAAATAAAATAATAGAAAATGATTATTTATTACGAAAATGAATAGACGGAGGTGTAGTATGAGGGTTAAAATAAAAGATGAGGTTTTAAAGGAACTAAAGGATGAACTTCAAAAAAGAGGAAAAACAGCTGTTAGAATATCATTAGAGGGTTTTGGTTGAGGAGGCCCAAGGTTTGGAGTTGTTCTGGATGAACAACGTGAAAATGATGATGTATTTGAGTATGAAGGAGTAAAGTTTGTGGCTGATAATGAGTTTGCCTTCCTTATAAATGATTTCGAAATAAACAAGGACTATAGAGGATTTAGAATTGGTGGAAGAAGCTATTGTTAAGGGGTTGAAGTTCAACCCCTTTAAATTTGGAGGTGGTATTATGGTTAATAGTAATTGTAAAAAATGCATATATTTTAAAGAGGGAAAATGCAATGGTGAAGATGTAAGTTGTATTTGTAAGTTTTGCCCAAGGAACTTAAGTATATGTATAACAACAAGATGGTGTAGAGAGACTGAATCACCAGTGACCTTTGATGATTGAAATATAAAAATTAATTTAAATTCCCCTTCAAATATATCAAAATATTTAAAATTGTGATATAATTTTATCAAAAGGTATAAAGGGGGATTCTATGAACAAGAATTATAGATTGCATTATCTATTTATTTTCATATTTTTAAGCTTTATTGTATTTGGAATTGTACACGATGGATTAATAAATGTAGTTTATGGCTTAGGAAGGATTATAAAGGAGCCAGACATACTAATAACAGACTACTTTGAAGTAGGTGGAATAGGTGCAACCTTTGTTAATGCTGGTTTGATTGGTATAATAAATACTTCAATTTTTCTAATCTTAAAGGCAAAGGCAAACGGTGCAATAACCGCTGCTATTTGGACAAGTGTTGGATTTGCTATGTTTGGTAAGAACATAGTAAATATTTGGCCGATTATGTTTGGTGTATGGCTCTATTCAAAATACAAAAGGGAGAGCTTTTTAAACTATGCACTTATTGCGATATTCTCAACAAATCTTTCACCAACTCTTATTCAATTTAGAGGTCTTGAAATAGTTCATCCTTATTTTAGTATGATACTTGGCATATTGATATCTATGTTTATTGGATTTATTTTTCCACCCCTTGCGGCCTATTGTTTAAAATTTCATCAGGGCTATTGCTTATACAATACTGGTCTTACCGCAGGATTTATAGCTACGATATTAGTTAGTAATGTAAGAGCCTTTGGTGGAGACATACCCAAAAGGCTACTATGGTATAATAATAGAGATGTAGGTGTAGAATTTATACTTCTATTTACTTTCTTAATTATGATTTTATATTCTATTAAGATTGGTGGTAAAATAAAAGTTGATGAATTAAAGGAATTAAACAAGACTTCAGGAAAACTTGTTACAGATTTTACAGTATTATATGGAGAAGACGTAGCACTTTTAAATATGGGCATTATGGGTATTGTATATATGTCTTTTACATTATTAATTAGTAATTTAAATGGACCAATTATAGGTGGTTTGTTTACAATAGTTGGATTTTCTGCTCTGGGAAAACATTTAAATAATACGTTACCAGTTGTATTGGGTGCAGCGATATCTTCATACTTAAATGTACACAGTTTAACTTCTCCAGCTGTGTTATTGGCAATGCTTTTCTGTACTACATTGGCACCAATAGCAGGAGAATTTGGACCTATATGGGGTATGGTTGCAGGATTCTTACACGTTTCAATGGCATTAAGTGTAGGCTATCTTCACGCAGGACTTAATCTTTATAACAATGGTTTTGCGGGTGGGCTTGTTGCGATGTTTTTAATTCCGTTAATAAGTGCCTATCGTGAAAGGAGAAATGCGTAAAAATGTTGAGCAAAGAGAGAAAAAAAGTTTTAAGGATAATGGATGAGCTTAACAAATATTTTATAGAAAATACAGATACGTGTCATATAACTTCTACATTGGATTTTAATAAAGAAACCACAATAAGATTTAGGGTGCATCTTAAGGATAAAGAGGAGATAGAAAGAGTAAAACAAAAACTTGAAAAGATATTTTCAGTTCAAAGATATAGAGAAGTTGAGGAACTTTATTGGAATTTAACCGGAGATGCATATACTTCAGATGAAACTAACTTAGTTGGTATGATGGTTGATGAATTTTCTATAGAAGTAGAAGATGATGTTTTAATACTTTACTTAATTAGGAGGTAATAAATTGAAGGGGTGTTTGGTTGCCTATTTTAATGAAAAAAGTAGGGAGATGGCAGAGGTCATTTCAAAGGTTTTAGGACCTTCTATGTGCATTAATTTGAAGGAAGGGCAAGGAATTGACTTCGACTTAATAAATTTTTTTGTATTTATTTTAGATAGTGATGAAGAATATGCTTTAAAATTTTTCATAGAGAATTTAAATGATATAAGTCAAAAACATAAGGTATTTTTAATCATAGGAGAAAATGAATTAGCCTCTCCAATAAAACAACTATTTAAGGATATAGATAAAGAGATATTATTAGAGGGACAAAATATAGAAATAATATGTAAATTATCAAAGGAGTTGAAAGTATTAAGGGACAAATTAGTTATAAAAGAGATGCCAACAGAAAAATTAAAATTTTTTGTTGAGGAATATATTAATAGCAATACAACCTGTATCCTAACCACTTGTGGAATAGGAGTTAGGGCAACTCCGATTGAATACACCTATAAAGATGGCTATCTATATTTCTTAACGGAGGGTGGAGAAAAGTTTTCTAATCTTTATTTAAATAATAGGGTTTCTATTGCAATATATGATAAGTATCAGGGTATGAATAAACTCTTTGGAATGCAGATTGAAGGTGAAGCCTATTTTGTTGAGTTTGCTTCAAATGAATATAAAAAAATTGTTGATTTAAAGGGATATAAGTTTGAAAATATAGTAAACCTACCGTTTAAGCTTAATATGATAAAAGTTAAAATAAATAAAGTTGAATTTTTAAATTCAAAATTTAAACAGATGGGATATGATGCAAAACAAATATTTTATTTTTAGGTGATAAAATGAGTAGATTGATATGTATAAAATATGAGGATAAAGAGGGGATACAATTATCGGTAGAGCAGGTTGAGGTCTTAAAGGATGGAGGAATAAAGGGAGCATATAAAAAGGGAAAAGAGGTTTTAGACTGTGTGATTTATTTTGATGAAAAAATAAACCTAAAGGGATTATGCAGCAGACGCTTTAAATATAATCTGTTGTTTGATGAAGTGGTAAATCTAAATAAAGGACAGAATTTTAAAATAGGAGATATAGAGTTTGTAGTTTTAAGGAATAAAGAGTGCTTTGCTGAATGTGAACTTGTAGAGCAAAAAGCCTATTGTCCTTTAAGAAATGCTGTTTTTATAAGGGCTTTGGAAAATGGAGTTATTAAAGTAGGAGATGAAATAAAGAAGTAAATATGGGCCTTTGGCCCATATTTACTTCTTTGCTAATTTGTTATAGATTAGGATGAGTCCAGAGATACCTACAAGTGCATAGATTACTCTTGATAATACAGCTTCTGCACCACCAAAGATTGCAGCAACAAGGTCAAATCCGAAGAATCCAACAAGTCCCCAGTTGATTGCACCAATAAGTACAAGAACAAAGGCAACCTTGTAGAGCTTATTCATAATAGGACCTCCTAATATTACTTACACTATAATTATATTTAATGTATAATATAAATATTACTAAACATATAATTTTTTAGGAGGTGGAGATTTTGAAAAGGATAATAAATTTAATAGTATTTATATTATTGGCTTTTGGGCTTTTGATTGTATATAAAAACATAGAGAAAAATAATGGATTAAACATAGAGGCAATAAACAAACTTTCAGATATTAAATTGGAAGACGTAAAAAAGATTGTAAAATCAGAAAATCTTGATTTATCAAAGATTGATAAGGAAAAACAGGAAAGTATTCTATCAATTATAAAAGGTTTTGACCTAATAGACTTTAACAGCTTAAATAAGTTTATAGAACAGGGGAAGAATTTAACAGGTTCAGCAAAACAGCTCTATACAGATATAATATACAATAAATACAAGAAAAACCCTGATTCCTTTATGAAGGAGATTTTAAAGCTTGATTCTGATGATATGACAAAGCTTCTTAAAACCTTTGCAGATAAGTATTTAGAAAAGCCAAAGATAGTTGATGACTTAGAAAAATTATTAAAGGATGATAGTATAAGTGATAGTGATAAGAAAAAAATACAGGAGACAATAAAACAACTCAAAAAAGATTGACTCAAAATAAAAAATATGGTATTATAATAAAAACCTTTAAAAACAGTCCAGAGAGGCTGGGAAGGTTGAGAAAGTCAATGGGTGTATTATGCCTTCCCACAGGGGAAGGCTTTTTTATACCTTTAAATTAGCCCCGTGAGGCTAAAAAGGAGGAGATAATGTGTTAAAGGGAAGACATTTAATTGACCCTATGGATTTTACAACTTCTGAGCTTGATGAAATCTTTTCACTGGCAGAAAAGATAATTGAGGACGAAGGCAGATTTAAGGATGCCTGCAGAGGGAAACTATTAGCAACTCTTTTTTATGAACCAAGTACAAGGACAAGATTTAGTTTTGAGGCAGCGATGCTTAGACTCGGTGGAAGCGTTATAGGCTTTTCAGAACCTAACTCATCTTCAGTTGCAAAGGGAGAAAGCATAAGAGACACAATTAGAACCATCTCTTGTTATGCAGATATTGCAGTTATGAGGCATCCTAAAGAGGGGGCACCAAAACTTGCTTCAATGTATTCATCTATCCCTGTTATAAATGCAGGTGATGGAGGACATCAACATCCAACTCAAACATTAACAGATCTATTAACAATAAAATGTCTAAAGGGCCAATTTTCAAATCTTACAATTGGTCTTTGTGGAGATTTGAAATTTGGTAGAACAGTTCATTCCTTAATTAAGGCCACGTCAAGATATGAAAATAATAGGTTCGTATTAATATCCCCAAAGGAACTTAGAGTACCAGATTATATACGAAAAGAGGTATTAGATAAAAATAATATACAGTATGTAGAGGTTGAAAGATTAGAGGATGTAATAGGAGAACTTGACATACTCTATATGACACGTATTCAGAGGGAGAGATTTTTCAACGAGGAAGAATATTTAAGGCTTAAGGATAGCTATATACTTGATATGGACAAGGTAAATAGAGCAAAGGAAGATATGATTATAATGCATCCACTCCCAAGGGTAAATGAAATAGACTATGAGGTAGATGAAGATAAAAGGGCCTGCTATTTTAAACAGGCAAAGTACGGAATGTATGTTAGAATGGCACTTATTATGAAGCTTTTGGGGGTGGAAGAAAATGCTTAATATAGATAGTATTAAAAATGGAATTGTAATTGACCATATTAAAGCTGGTCTTGGAATACACATATTTAAATATTTAGGTCTTGATAGGGCAGATTATAATGTTGCACTTATTAAAAATGCAGAGAGCAATAAGCTTGGAAGAAAGGATATTATAAAAATAGAAAACATAATTGAATTAAACTATGATGTTTTAGGCTTGATAGACTCAAATATAACAATAAACATAATAGAGGATGAAGTTATAACAAAGAAGATAAAGCTTAACCTTCCTGAAGAGGTTGTTAATATCATAAAATGTAAAAACCCAAGATGTGTAACCTCCATTGAGCCTAATATAAAACATATATTCTACCTTGTCGATAAGCAAAAGGGAGAATATAGATGTTTATATTGTGATGAGGCTTATTCAAATATGGAGGTGTAGTATGAATATTTTAATTAAAAATGTTAGGGTTGTAGATTTTAATAAGGATGAAATATTAGATGTTTATATAGAAAATGGAGTAATTAAGGAAGTTGGAATAAATATTGAGAAGGACTGTAAAGTTGTTGATGGGAAGGGCCTTGTGCTTCTTCCCTCCTTTGTGGATATGCACTGTCACTTTAGAGATCCTGGGTTTACCTATAAAGAAGATATATTAACAGGAAGCTTAGCTGCTGTAAAGGGAGGATATACAGGGGTAAACTTAATGGGGAACACAAACCCGCCCTGCTCAAATAGCAATATTTTAGAATACGTCATATCAAAGGCTAAGGAAGTCAATCTAATTGACATACATCAAACTGTTACGATTACAAGAAATATGGAAGGCAAAGATATTTCACATCTTGATGAATTAAGGTTCCCAACAAGGTTTATATCAGATGACGGTAGGGGAGTATTAAGAAGTAAGGTTATGCTGGATGCTATGATGAAGGCAAAGAAGATGGGCATAACTGTAATTTCCCACGCAGAGGATGAGGAAATTTCAAAGATTGATACGAGGCTATCAGAAAACATAATGACTATTAGAGACATATCCCTTGCTAAGTTTACAGGAACACCTCTCCACATTGCCCACGTTAGTACTAAGGAATCAATAAATGAGATAATAAGGGCAAAGGAGGAGGGAGTAAATGTGACCTGTGAGGTTACTCCGCATCATATAGCATTATATGATAATGATTACAAGGTTAATCCTCCAATTAGAGAAAAGGAGGATGTAGATAGATTAATATATGCTATAAAGAATGATTATGTAGATGTAATTGCAACTGACCACGCACCCCATACAAGGGAGGATAAAGAAAAAGGAGCACCAGGCATTTCAGGCCTTGAGACTGCCTTTTCAGTTTGCTACACATATCTTGTAAAAAATGGACACATAGATTTAAAAAAATTAAGCAGGCTTATGTCTAAAAATCCTGCAAAACTTATGGGATTTAATAAGGGGCAAATAGATGCAGGATTTGATGGAGATGTTATTTTGGTGGATTTAAATAAAAAATATAGGGTGGATTCTAAAGGATTTGTTTCAAAGGGCAAAAATACACCCTTTGATGGTATGGAACTGTTTGGAGAAGTTGTAATGACAATAAAGGCAGGAAGGGTTGTTTATAAAAGAGGTGATGAGGATGATAATAGACAAGTTATATAAATTTGTAGAAGAAAGAGGCCCTGTGTGTGTAGGACTTGATACTTCAATCCACTATATACCAGAAGAATTTATAAAAAAACATAAGGATGAGTATAGTGCTTTATTTGAATTCAACAGAAGTATAATTGACGCAACTTATGATATATCTGCCTGCTATAAGGTGCAGATAGCATACTATGAGGCGCTTGGAGTGGAGGGACTTAAGGTTTATAAAGAAACACTAAAATATATAAAGGAAAAGGGACTAATTGCAATATGTGACATAAAAAGAAGCGATATATCAAGTACAGCAAGAATGTATGCAAAGGCACACTTTGAGGGGGACTTTGAGGGGGATTTTATAACACTAAATCCCTATATGGGATTAGACAGCGTAGAAGAATATTTAAATTATGTAAAGGAGAAGGAAAAGGGAATATTTTTACTCCTTAAAACATCCAATAAAGGTTCAAGTGATATACAGATGATGAAGCTTGAGAATGGAAGAAGAGTATATGAGCAGGTAGGAGATTTGTTTAATAAAGTGGCTGAAGAATATAAAGGTGAGTGTGGGTACAGCAGTATAGGCTTTGTTGTTGGGTGCACAGATACAAAGGAGGCATCTATTATACGAGAAAGATATAAAGATAGTTTCTTTTTAATACCAGGTTATGGTGTACAGGGAGGAACCTCTGAGGATGTAAGAAGGCTTATGAAGGGGAAGAATGGTGGAGTTGTAAATTCCTCAAGGGGAATACTCCTTGCTTATAAGAAATATGGAGATGATTTTGATGTAGCTGCAAGAAAAGAAGTATTAAGGATGAGGGAGGAGATTTTAAATGGAATATAAAGAGGTTTTAGTCTATTCAAATGTAAAGGTTCAGGATGATATATATGTTTTAAGTTTGGAAATAGAGGATGATGTAAGGGCAGGACAATTTTATATGCTTAAGGCTTGGGAGGAGGAGCCTATCCTTGCAAGGCCTATAAGTGTTCATAGTAGTGAAAATGGTATAGTAAAGTTTGCTTATCAGGTAAAGGGAAGAGGTACAAAAATACTAAGCAGTTTAAAGGCAGAAGATAAAGTATATGTATTAGGGCCAGTTGGAAATGGGCTCTATACTGAAAAGTTTAAAGGCAAAATAGCACTTATATCTGGTGGAATAGGAATTGCACCGATGCTTCAGATTGCAAAGGGGTTAGAAGGAGAGGTTGACCTTTATGCAGGATTTAATAAAAGTCCTTATCTGATAGATGAGTTTAAAAAATACTGCAAGAATATACACATTGCTTCTGAAAGGGATACAGCCTACTACAGAGGATTTATAACAGAAATATTTAACCCCTTTGAATACAATATTGTAATTTGTTGTGGCCCAGAGCCTATGATGAAGCGGGTTGTTGATATGTGTAAAATCTATGCAACACCTGTATATGTGCTTATGGAAAATAAGATGGCTTGTGGTGTGGGTGCCTGCCTTGGATGTACCTGCAACACAAAGGAAGGCAAAAAAAGAGTGTGTGTAGATGGACCAGTATTTAAAGGAACGGATGTGGTTTTCAGTGCTTAATGTTAAATTCTGTGGAGTTGATTTTAAAAATCCTGTGCTTGTGGCATCGGGAACCTTTGGATTTGGAGTTGAATATGATGGAATAATTGATATAACAAGGCTTGGTGGACTTATAACAAAGGGGCTAACATTAAACAAAAAGGAAGGAAACGAAGGTGTAAGGATACACGAGGTAAGGGGAGGAATGTTAAACAGCATAGGACTTCAAAATCCTGGCATAGATGAGTTTATAGAAAAACACCTTCAAAGGATGAAGGAGTTCAAAGTACCAATAATTGTAAACTTAGGAGGCTCCTCCATAGAGGATTATGTAAAGGGAGCAGAAATATTAGATAAAACAGAAATTGATATGATTGAATTAAACATATCCTGTCCAAATGTAAAAGAAGGTGGTATGAACTTTGGAATAAAATCAAGTATAGCAAAAGAGGTTGTAAATAGGGTAAGAGAGGTAACAAAAAAGCCCATTATGGTTAAGCTATCTCCTAATGCAGAGGATATTGTTGATATGGCTGTAAAGTGTGTAGAGGCAGGTGCTGATGCCATATCATTGGTAAATACCTTTAAGGGGATGGCGGTAGATATATATAAAAGAAAGCCGGTATTTAACAATATATTTGCTGGTTATTCAGGCCCTGCCATAAAGCCAATTGCACTACGAATGGTATATGAGGTTTCTAAGGCAGTTGATGTTCCGGTTTGTGGGCTTGGTGGAATTGTTGACTATAAGGATGCAATTGAATTTATAATGGCAGGTGCATATCTAATACAAATAGGTACAGCAAACTTTATAAACCCAAGAGCAAGTATTGAAATAATAGAAGGAATTGAAAAATTTATGATAGAGCAAAATATAAAGTCTTTAGATGAAATAAGAGGAATAATATAGGAGGGGTATTATGATAAATATATTTAAAGAGACAGGAGCAATATTAGAGGGACATTTTCTACTGTCATCAGGAAGGCACAGCAATAGATATATGCAGTGTGCAAAGGTACTTATGTATCCAGATAAGGCAGAGAAGGTTGTAAAGGAGGTTGTTGAAAAAATAAAGCATTTAGATATAGATGTTGTAGTAGGCCCTGCAATGGGGGGAATAATAGTTGCCTACGAAATAGGAAGGCAGCTAAATAAAAGGGCCATCTTTACAGAAAGAGAAGATGGTATAATGAAGCTAAGAAGGGGATTTGAAATTAAAAAGGGAGAAAGGGTACTTATTGCAGAGGATGTTGTAACAACAGGAAAATCATCCCTTGAGGTTGCAGATGTTGTTAAGGAATGTGGTGGAGAGGTTGTTGGAATAGCCTGTCTTGTTGATAGAACAGTAGGGGATGTAGGATACCCTGTGTATAGTGCATTAAAGATAGAATTAGAAACCTTTGAACCAGATAATTGCCCACTATGTAAAGAAGGAATACCATATATAAAACCAGGAAGTAGAAAATAAAAATAAGTAGAAAATAGTGCCACCCAAGTGAAATGTGACATTATCCAATAATAGGAATTGTTTTCAGAAATCTACAACATATTCAACAAATATTAATTAAAAATAAAAAATTGATTTATATTTGAATCAGATATAAAACAAAAATTAATGCAAATAAAAATGTTGGGTACACCCCAACATTTTTTATCTCTATTAAGTATTTCAACGTTATTAATTGAAGCCTATGAAATAAATACTTATGTCTTAGAAAGTTTTTTGTAACTAAGGAAAGTTCAATGCTTGTATATTTTATTGGTTAAATTACTTTGGTATTTATTAATAAATTAATTAAAATCCATAATACACTTGCATAAATTGGCTGATTGTATGGGTAATTAGTTATATACTAAGCAATTTATGAAAAATGTCACATTTCACCTGGGTGCCACTCTTGTTCTCCTGGAGTTAAAAGGTATGCATAAAAAGTCCAGAGGGAGGCAACCCCAATTATTATGAATGCAACCTTTGTATAGTAAGTTCCATATCCTCCTAAGATAGTAGCAAGTGGGTCGTATCCAAGAAATGCAGCAAGTCCAAGGTTAGCACCTCCAATCACTACAGCAATAAGAGATAACAAATCAATTGTGTGTCTATCCATAAAAATCCTCCTAATCTGCTATGAATTCCTATAATATTATAATAACCATAAAGTCGGTTTAATATGTTGATTAAATATAGAGTTGAATACATAAATATTTAGAAATTGTAAAAGAAAAATATTATAATTTTTATTGCATAATTATAAAATTAATAGTATAATCTTAAATGTTCGGTTTAGTATGCTAAAATATTAAATTAAAGAGGTGCCAATTTATTTTGTTTTATTTGTCTTATTATATCGAACTTTAAATTATTAAGAATATTTTAAATATTCTTGAATTTAAAAGATTGCAATGCTAAAATTAAAGAAAAACAAAAATGAAAGGATGGGGGTTAAATTATGTCAAATGTACCAAGAAGGCCTGCTGTTTGGGAGGCATTAATACCAGTTGTAGCACTTGTTGTATTCTTATCGGTTACAATTATTAAATTTAAGGGAAGTCCACACATCCCACTAATATTTGCAGCACTTGTTGCAGCAATAATGGCAGTTAAGGTTGGATATAAATGGGAGGACATAGAAAAAGGAATTATAGATACTATTTCAATGTCAATGCAGGCAATTATCATACTTATGATAATTGGAACAGTAATAGGTGCTTGGATTTTATCAGGTACCGTTCCAGCTATGATATACTATGGTTTAAAGATTTTATCCCCTGGAGTATTCCTTGTTGCAACTTGTATAATCTGCTGTATAGTTTCTCTTGCAACAGGTAGTTCTTGGACAACAGCAGGTACAGTGAGTATAGCACTTCTTGGGGTAGGACAAGGACTTGGAATTCCACTACCAATGGTTGCGGGTGCGATTATATCTGGTGCATATTTTGGAGATAAGATGTCACCCCTATCAGATACAACAAATCTTGCACCAGCAATGGCAGGTTCAACACTATTTGATCACGTAAGACATATGATATATACAACAGCACCAAGCCTACTAATATCACTTGTTCTATATGGAATTTTAGGTGCAAAATACGCAGGAAAGTCCCTTGATTATGAAAAGATAAACCAAATACTTAATGCATTATCAAGCCAATTCTCAATAAGCATATGGCTACTTATACCACCTATTGTGGTAATAATAATGGTTGTAAAGAAGGTTCCAGCAATACCAGGACTATTTATGGGAACTTTACTTGGTGCAATTTTTGCAGCAATATTCCAGCATCAATCAATTGGTACAATTGTTAATGTATTAAATGATGGATATGTATCAGAAACAGGATTTGAAATAGTAGATTCACTACTTTCACGTGGTGGTTTGCAGAGTATGATGTATACAGTTTCGCTTATTCTTTGTGCAATGACCTTTGGAGGTATAATGGAAAAGGCAGGATTCCTTGAGAGACTTGCAGAGGGATTACTTTCCTTCTCAGACAGCACAGGTTCCCTTGTTTTGGTTACAATATTATCCTGTATATTTACTAACATTGTAGCAGGTGACCAATATCTATCAATAGTTGTTCCAGGAAGAATGTATAAGAATGCCTTTGATAGAAAAGGACTTCATCCAAAGAATCTTTCAAGATGCTTAGAGGATGCAGGTACACTTTCATCACCACTTATACCTTGGAACACTTGTGGAGCATTTATGTTTAGTACATTAGGAGTACATCCATTTGCATACCTACCATTTGCCTTCTTAAATTTAATTAATCCACTTGTATCAATATTCTATGGATTTACAGGAATAACTATGGAGAAGGTTGATAGCGTAAAAACTGAGACAGTAACTGTATAATAAATTAGACCACAGGAATTTATATAAATGAATCCTGTGGTCCTTTATTTTTTGTTTTAAATGTGCCACAATATAATTAGGTGATGTATATGTTTGATGATTTTCAATTAAATGATGATAAACCATATTATCTTCAGGTTAAGGACTATCTTAAAGAGATAATTCTAAAGGGAATGATACAGGCGGATACAAGGCTTCCATCAACAAGGGAACTATCAAAGATGCTAAAGGTTTCAAGAAATACAATAATTGAGGCCTATAATTACTTAGAGGACGAGGGTTTTATATATCAAAAAAAGGCAAAGGGATATTTTGTATCTAAAATACAAAACACACAAAAAACAGTCTTTAACATTGAATGGAGAGAAAAATTAACAAAATTAGCGACTTTGGCGGATAAGATAGATATAACAAAAAGTGAACCAAAGTGGGAAAAGGGTATGATTTCTTTTAAAAGTATTTCCCCAGATCCTAATCTATTCGATGTTGATGAACTTAAAAGGGCCTTTTTAAATAGAATTTCCCTTGAGGAGGGCAAAATACTAAACTATGGTTATGCAAGGGGATATAAACCTCTTATAGATGAAATAAAGAAGTATTTAAAGCTAAAGGGTATTAATCTTAAGGGAAAGGATGTTATAATTACAAATGGTTATACCGAGGCACTAAATTTAGTATTAGGTGCTGTTTGTAATGATAAGGATGAAATACTTTGTGAAAACCCAACCCACAATACAGCCATTAATGCAATGAGGCTAAAGGGACTGAATTTAATCCCGGTTGATATAGAGGAATGGGGGTTAAACCTTGAAATTCTTGAGGATAGAATAAAAAACAACAATCCAAAGCTTTTGTATTTGACTCCATCGTATCACAATCCAACTGGAGTTGTTTTTTCACCAGAGAATAGGCTTAAAATACTTGAAATTGCAAAAAAATATAAACTTCCAATATTAGAGGATGGATTTAATGAGGAATTAAGATACTATAGTTCTCATATATTGCCTCTTGCAGCACTTGATGATGGTAATAGCATTATATATATAAGCAGTTTTTCAAAGGTGCTATTTCCTGGTCTAAGGATAGGTTGGATTTTAGCAGATGAGGTTTTGATAGATTATATTGAAAGTTTAAAGAGGAGTCTTAATATACACACCTCCTTTTTAGATCAGGCCATTTTATTTGAGTATCTAAATGGTGGAAATTTAGAAAAGTATATAAATAAAGTCAAAAGGATATATAGAGATAAGTTCGAATGGGCACTTGAATGTGTGAAAAAATATATACCACATAAAAGAATATTAGGTGAGGGAGGGCTTCATCTGTTTTTAGAGTTAAACAGTGCATCAGCAAGGGATGTGTTGAAGGAGTGTCTAAAGCAAGGGGTTATATTTACACCAGGAGAAGTGTTTTATATAGATGATAAAGGGGAAAATACATTAAGACTGGGCATATCAAGGGTTACAAATGAAGAAATAGAGAGAGGTTTTAAAATAATAGGAGATGTAGTAAAGAAATTGGAGGGATTAAAATGAAAATTGGAGTAATAATGGGTGGAATATCTTCAGAAAGAGAAATATCACTAAAAACAGGAATGGAAATAGCAAACAATCTTGATAAAACAAAGTATGAGGTTGTACCAATACAAATAGATAAAAAAGAGGAACTAATTGAAAAGGTTAAGGGAATTGATTTTGCCTTTATTGCACTTCACGGACACTTTGGAGAGGATGGAACAGTACAGGGTGTACTTGAAACATTAAATATACCTTATTCAGGATGTGGAGTGCTATCAAGTGCAATATGTATGGATAAGGATATGACAAAGAGAATATTAAGATTTGGTGGATTAAATACAGCAGATTGGATTATTGCAAAGAGCATTGACTTTGATATGGAAAAGGTAAAAGAGATGGGATATCCTCTTGTTGTTAAACCAAACTCAGGAGGTTCAAGTGTTGCAACTACAATAGTTAATAATGAAGATGAGCTTAAGGAAGCAGTAAGAGAAGCTCTAAAATATGATACGGAAGTTATGATAGAGGAGTATATAAAGGGTGATGAAATAACCTGTCCAATACTTGATGGTAAGATGCTTCCTATACTTGCAATAAAACCAAAATCAGCCTTCTTTGATTATACTTCAAAATATGCCGATGGTGGAGCTGATGAATTTGTTGTTGAGTTTGAAAAGGAGCTTCAGAAAAAGATAGAATATATGGCAGTTAAAACCTATGAACTATTAAAGTGTAGGGTATATGCAAGAGTAGATATGATAATAAAAGAGGGTATTCCTTATATATTAGAGGTTAATACTTTGCCTGGTATGACTAAAAACAGCCTTTTCCCAAAGAGTGCAAAGGCAGCAGGAATAAGCTTTTCACAGCTTTTAGATACTATTATTGAAAAGTCGTTGGAGTATAATAAGTAAACAAAAGGTGTTTGACCCTTTTGTTTATTTGAGATTGTTGACAAACCTGTCTTGTAGCAAAAATCTGAAAAGCCCTATGAAAGGATTTCAAATAGGCATATTTCATGAGCTTTAGCAATTCTTAGCTTTTCGACTTTGGAAAAGTCCGTAATTCGGCACAGGACGTGCCGAGCCGAGCGGCCATCAGGACGATGGCATCGCGAGGGTAGGACTTTTTCAAACAAAGAAAAGCTTAGAATTGATTAGCGAAATGAATCAATGCCTAAGAAATCCTTCATGGGGCTAATCAATTTCAACAGGCAGAAGTAAACAAAAGGTATTTGGGACCTTTTGTTTACTTATTTTCTTTTATAAACCCCTCATCTGTGTTATACTAAAATTGAGGTGATATTATGAATGTTTTTGAAATTATATCAAACACTAACATAGACTACAAAGAGAAAAAACACCTTTTGGCACAGGCAGCAGAAAATACATTAAGCTATGTAAACTTAAGTGTAAAAACCGAAAAGCATTTAAAGAAGGGAATACTTTGTGATATATTTGAAGGACACGCTCCCTATAGACCAAGATATATACTTCCAGATTACGAGAAGTATATAGAAAAGGGAAGTGAATATTTAGGAATAGAACCACCAAAGGATATGTATGAGGCAGTTAATGCACTTATGATAATATATCAGTATGTTCCATCTATAACAGGATATCCTGTTTATGTTGGACAGCTTGATTATATACTTGAAAAGTTTATTGATACAGTTTCAGAAAAAGAAGCAAGAAATCTAATAAAGATGCTTCTTATAAATATAGAAAAGACGCTTCCAGATGCCTTTGTTCATATGAACATAGGCCCAAAGGAAACAAGAGCAGGAAGAACTATATTAGAAATGGAAAGAGAGCTTAAAAAGGCAGTTCCAAACATTTCCCTTAAATATTGTAAGGATGAAACATCCCCTGACTTTGCAAAATTTGCAGCAGAGGTTGCTCTTGAAATAGGTAAACCATATTTTGTAAATCATAAAGAAATTAAGAATATATTAGGTGAAAACTATGGAGTTGCAAGCTGCTACAATACACTTAAAATAGGTGGAGGCAGCTATACATTGGTAAGATTAAATTTAAAAAAGGCAGCACAGGAGGCAAAGGACTACAAGGATTTTATGGATAATGTACTACCAAATGTAGTGGATTCCCTATGTGAAGTAATAAATGCAAGGGCAAAGTTTATAGTTGAAGAGGCAAAATTCTTTGAAACCTCCTTTCTTGCAAGAGAGGGGCTCATAGACATAAATAATTTTACTTCTATGGCAGGTGTTTTTGGCCTATATGAATGTATAGAGCTTTTAACAGGCCTTAAGCTTGGTCACGATGAAGAGGCAACAAAATACGGAGAAGAAATCTTAGAGAAGATAAAGGGAGTAATAGATAGCATTGAAGGATATGGATGTTTTGGTACTAATGGGAAAATAGGACTTCACGCACAATCGGGAATAGATTCTGATATAGATGTTACAGCAGGAGTTAGAATAAAAATAGGCAATGAACCAAGTATATATGATCAAGTAAAAACTGAAGGAAGGCTGCATAGGCATTTTAATACAGGTGTTAGTGACATATATATATTTGATAAGACAGCAAAGCAAAATATAGATGGTGTTATTAAAATAATAGATGCAGCAATGAAGAGCGGTATAAAGGTTTTTGCACTAAATACAAGTGATTCAGAGCTTATAAGAATAACAGGATATTTGGTAAAGAGAAGTGATGTTGAAAAATATAATCGTGGTGAAGTGATTCGTGAGGATACTGTAAAGCTTGGTGCAGAGAGCATAAAGAACAACAAAACATTAGATAGAAGGGTTAGAGAAATCGAATGAAGGGATTTGTAAATAGAATTATAGAAAATAGCTTTATTGATGGACCAGGTAATAGAATGGCCATATTTATGCAGGGATGTAATATGGCCTGTCTCTATTGCCACAATCCTGAGACGCAAAGGATGTGTACTTTATGCAAAAAATGTTTAGAGGTCTGCAGTACAGGGGCTTTAAGTATAGAGGAGGGCAGGATAAAATACGATAGAAAAAGGTGTATAGGCTGCGATAAATGTTTAGAGGTGTGTTTAAACTTTTCATCTCCTAAATATTTTGAAATTGAATCAGATGAACTTGTGAAACTTATACTAAAAAATGAAATTTTTTTAGATGGCATAACCTTCTCAGGAGGAGAATGTACTCTTCAAACAGATTTTATTATTGATGTAGTAAAAAAGGTAAAGAATAATAGTAGCTTAACAGCCTTCATAGATACAAATGGACTTATAAATGATGAGAATTTAAATAAGTTAATATCCTGTGTTGATGGTTTTATGCTTGATGTTAAGGCAGTTGATGATTATATACACAGAGCTCTTACAGGAGTTTCCAATGAATTGGTATTAAAAAATTTAAACATACTTGCTAAGACAGATCTTTTATATGAAGTGAGGTATGTTTTGGTTGAGGGATATAACGATAGCATAGAAGAGATAAAAAAGTTAGCAGAACTTCTAAAGGAGTTAAATGATTATACCCGATTGGTTTTAATACCCTTTAGACCTCTTGGGGTTAAAACCCATTTTAGGAATATGCCCTCCTTTAATAGAGTAAAGTATGATATAATATTTGAAGAAGTTTACAAAATACTAAAAGAAAGACTAATAAAAAAGGACTGATGAGGATGAAGACAAGAGGTTTTATATATGCAGTAATTTCGGCTGTACTTTTTGGTTCAGCCGGTATTTTTGTTAAAGAGGGTTATAGCAGCAATTTTTCACCAGTTGATCTTTTAATGCTTCAATATATAATTGCTGGAGTTATTTTATTTCTAATATGCTTGATTAGATATAGAGACTCTCTTAAATTAACTAAAACAATGTTTAAAAAATTATTTATACAGGGTGCTATATTCAATACGCTTATGACGGTGTTTTTTTATACATCCTTCAAATATTTAACTGCAGCAGAGGCGACTCTTCTTCTTTATACTTATCCTTCTATGGTTGCTATTTATACTTCTTTATTCAAAAAAAGTAGGATTGGGTATAAGAAAGTAGTTTCTATTTTATTTTCTTTTGTAGGTAGTGTACTTGTTTTAAATCTTTTCAGCATAGAACTAACAAGAGGTATATACAAAGGAATAATTTATGGACTTTTATCGGCAGTATTTTATTCAGCTATGAACATTTATGCAGAGGAGATTGTAGAAGATGTAAATGAGCTGGTTATAACCTTCTATACGACAATGTTTTCACTAATAGTACTGTTTATTTTTAATTATAAATTTACTCTAAAGCTATCCTATGTTGATTTTGTTTCAATTAAAAATGCACTAAATTTAGCTCTATTTTGTGAAATAATACCTCTAACACTTTTATATTCAGCAATAAAGCATATAGGACCAGTTAGTACATCCATTATAAGCACCCTTGAGATTCCTTCATCTGCAATACTTGGTGCTGTATTCTTAGGCGAAATATTATCTCCTATACAGATATTTGGCATTCTAATCGTAGTATTAAGTATAATATACTTAAAAAAGAGTTGAAAATAAAGGATAAGTCGAAGGGGGAGCAATGACTTATCCTTTATTTTTAGAAATTTAGTATATCTATTGTAACACCTTTAAAAGTATCAATAACCTTATCAGCATCGCCTAAAATTTCAGGTGAACCAACACCAATAACCTTCATATTTGCACGTCTTGCAGCTTCAATTCCAGCAACTGCATCTTCAAATACACAGCATTCCTCTGGTTTTAATTTGAGTTCTTCAGCAGCCTTTAAAAAAACTTCTGGATCTGGCTTTGCATTTGCAACCTTTGTCCCATCAATAACAGCATCAAAATATGGTAAAAGATTTATATTTTTAAGTATTGTCATTGCATTTTTGCTAACTGAACCTAAAGAAATTTTTATTCCTTTTTCTCTAAGTTCTGTTAAAAAAGCCTTCACTCCATCTAATATTTCACTTTCATCCATTTTAGATATGTATTCCACATACCAACCATTTTTCTTTTCAGCAAGCTTAAGCTTTGTTTCTTCATCAAATTTTTTATTTCCTATTTCAAGTAGTATCTCAAGGGATTTCATTCTACTAACTCCCTTTAATCTTTCGTTATCTTTTTCTGTAAATTCAAATCCAAGTTCGTTTGCAAGTCTCTTCCAGGCAAGATAGTGATATTTTGCTGTATCAACAATTACTCCATCTAAATCAAATATACATCCCTTAATCATTATTCTTATCCTCCTTTATAAAGTCTAATACAATTATATCAAAAACGTTTTTGTAAACAAAGTATATTTTAAACAAAAATAATTTAGTATTTTGCTTAAATAAGCGTTTATTTTTGAAAATTAATACATAACATTAAATTTCTAATATTATTTATGTAGTATAAAGCAGAAAAAAAGAGAAAAACGGAGTTTAAAAAGTCTAAAAATTTTTTCAAAAAAGTATTGAAAACGTTTTTGGTATAATATATAATTAAAATTAGCAAAAACGATTTCGAAACAGGAGGAAAAATATGCATAGGGTATGGAATGTTGAAATAAACGAGTATAATTCAACTCAGAATAGAAAGTACGAAACAATTTTTACTTTAGCAAATGGCTATAGAGGTTTAAGAGGAGCAATAGAGTTTTCTAAAATAGGCGAGAGAGGAAATTTTATTGCTGGTGTTTTTGATAAAAATACTGCTCAGGTTACGGAAATAGTAAATTGCCAAGACCCTCTAATTTTTAATATTTATGTAGATGGAGAGATAATTGATATAGATAGTACTAACCTCTTGGATTTCAATAGAAGTCTTGATATGAAAAATGGAATTTTATATTCAAATTATAAGGTAGAACTTAAGAGTGGAAGAATATTAGAAATAAAAACAGAAAGATTTGTAAGTAGAAATAATGTTCATAGATGGGCTGCTAAATATATCATAAAGCCTGTAAACTTTAAGGCAAAAATGTTTATTGAAAATATAATTGATGGAACAGTAGTAAATAGTACATTAGACCTAGCAAATCTTACAAAGCATTTTGAAGTTTTAGATGCAGAGGATTTTAAGCCAGGTATAGCCCTAAAGACAAGAACCTTTGACAACAAAATAGAGATAGTTGAGGCTACAGCAGTTTTGTCGGAGGATGAAAACGGAAATATATTCAAATCAAGAAAATACACAAAACTTGGAGAAAAGGTAAGGGAACTTTATGAGTTTTTCGTTGAAGAAGGCAAAGAATATACAGTCTTTAAGTATGGTATTACTTATACTTCAAGGGATACGAAAAAAGAGCTTTTTGAAGTAGCACAAAGGGAGTTAAGAGATTTTATAAACATAGGATATGAAGCCGAAAAAGAAGCACATTCTAATGTATGGCAAAGATTATGGGATGGTATGGATGTAAAGATAAAGGGTGATGACACAGCTCAAATAGGAATACGATTTAATTTATTTCAGCTTGCATCATCTGCCTACCCTGATGATCCAAGGGTAAGTATAGCAGCAAAGGCTCTACACGGAGAAGGATATAAAGGACACGTATTTTGGGATACTGAAATTTTTATGCTTCCATTCTTTGTTTATACAAACCCTGAAGTTGCAAAGTCTTTATTAATGTATAGATACAACACATTAGATGGTGCAAGAAGAAATGCACAATTAAATGGGTTTAAGGGAGCTCAGTTCCCTTGGGAATCTGCAGATGATGGTACAGAGGTTACTCCAAAGTGGGGAGTTGACTACGATGGAAATCCGGTTAGAATATGGACAGGCGATGAGGAATATCATATAAACTCAGATATAGCCTTTGGTATATGGGAATACTTTAGAGCAACTAAGGATGAGGAGTTTTTAATAAATTATGGAACTGAAATACTTCTTGATACAGCAAAGTTCTGGAATAGTAGATTAGAATACAATAAGGCTCAAGATAGATATGAGATAAATAGAGTAATAGGCCCAGATGAGTTCCACGAACACGTGAACAATAATGTATATACAAATTATCTTGCAAAGTGGAATATGAAAAAGGCATTAGAGGTAAAAGAGTGGCTAAAGGAGAAGGATAGAATAAAATATAAAACACTCTGCAACCAATTAGGTATTTCAGATGTAGATTTTAAGGAATGGGAAGAAAAACTCAATAAAATATATATTCCAATGGCTAAGGATGGAAAACTCATTGAGCAATTTGAAGGGTATTTTGATTTAGCAGATATTGAAATAACAGAACACGATGAAAATGGAATGCCTGTATGGCCAGATTTAAAAGGGCATAAGCTTCACGATACACAGCTTATAAAACAACCAGATGTAGTTATGCTAATGCTTGTTCTTGGTGAAGAATTTGATTTAGAGTCAAAGAAAATAAACTATGAATACTACGAGAAAAGAACAATGCACAAGTCATCACTTAGTCCATCTATGTATTCAATAATGGGGCTTACGGTGGGTGACACGCAAAATTCATATAAGTATTTCCTAAAGACAATATTAACAGATCTTGAGGATAACCAAGGAAATGCTGGACACGGTCTTCACGCTGCCTCAACTGGTGGTTCTTGGCAAAGTGCAGTTTTTGGATTTGGAGGATTTAGTGTTGATGAAAATGAAATTCCAAACTTTAACCCTTGGATACCAGAGGTTTGGGATGAATTCACATATACAATAAATTGGAGAGGTTCAAAGGTTGAGGTTACTGTAGATAGGAAAAATGTAAGCATTTATTCACAAAAGGATATAGATGTAAAGGTGTATGGTAAAGATTACAGTATAGCAGCAAATGAAAAATTAGTGGTTGCAAGATAAAGTAGTAACAGTAGAACTTGAAGGGTGCTTGCAGAAGTAATATTATTAATATAAAAAGAATTTAAGGGGTGTAATTATGGAAAATAAGGTTGTTACTATAAAGGATGTTGCAAAAAAAGCTGGTGTTTCTGTAAGCACTGTTTCAAGGGCCTTTAATAATTACAGTGATATAAACCCAGAAACAAGGGAGCTTATCTTAAAGGTTGCTGATGAGTTAGGTTATAGGCCTAATATTATTGCAAGAAGTTTAAGCTCTAATAAGAACTTTAGACTTGGTATGTTGGTAGAGGACTATGACTTAGTTGGAATGTTAAATCCTCTTGTTTTTGAGATATTAATGAGTTTTAAAAACACAGCCACAAAATTAGGTTATGAAACAGTGCTTTTATCCACAACATCCGATATACAAAAAAATGAAAAGCTTTCAAAATTGTTTTCGGATAAACAGTTAGATGGAATGTTTATTATGGGACTTAAAATGACGGATGAATATTATAGAGAACTTTCAAAGATAGATAGTTCCTGTGTACTTTATGATATAAATATAAACAATCCTAATGTAGGATGTGTTGGTGTAGATAATACAAGAGGAGCATTTTTGGCAGTTGAGTATTTACTTAAAAATGGACATAAAAAGATAGGTTTTATAAATGGACATAAGGATGCCTATGTAAGCTATGAAAGACTTGATGGATATTACCTTGCCCATAATAGATATGCAGTAAATGTAGATAATACTCTAATTGAATATGCAGATTTTACAGATAAGGGTGCAGAGGAAGCGGTAGAAAAATTAATAAACAGGCATAGGGATTTAACAGCAATATTCTGTGCAAGCGATATTATGGCAATAGGTGCTCTAAATAGGCTAAATGATTTAGGCTATACAGTTCCAGATGATATTTCTCTAATAGGTTTTGATGGAATATATCTATCCCAATGTGTTTCACCTAAACTTACAACGATAAAGCAGGACACACTGAAAATAGGTGAAGCAGCTGCAAATTTACTATTCAATTTAATTCAAGGACAGCGTATAGGACGAGTTGTTATAGAACCTGAACTTGTGGAGAGGGAATCAGTTAAAACAGTTTAATACTGCATTTGCAGTAAAAATAATTAATAAAACATAGAGGGGGAAAATATATGAAATTCAAACGCTTTGTAGCGACAGCTACTGCACTTTTAATTACTACTTCATTATTCGTAGGCTGTGGTAAAAAGGAAGGACAAACTACAGAACAGCCAAAGGAAGAAAAAGTTACAATTACACTTGGCTGCTGGGGTTCATCACCTGCAGAAACTCAGCTTCTTGATGACCAAATTAAAAAGTTTGAGGAAACACATCCAAACATCAAGATTGAAAAGCAGGTTATAACTGGAGATTACAATCAAGCATTGCAAGCAAAAATTGCATCAAAAACTGAACCAGATGTTTACTATCTTGATGTATTCCAGGCACCAGCTTACATATCAAAGGGAGTTGTAGAACCACTTGATAGCTACCTTGATATGGAGGATGTTAAGGATTTTGAAGAATTCCTAATTGAAGGTTTCAAGAAGGATGGAAAGATTTACGGTCTTCCAAAGGACTTTAACTCACTTGCAATCTTCTACAATAAAGATATGTTTGAAAAGGCGGGCGTTAAGGAACCAACTACTTGGGCAGAACTTGAAGAAGCTGCAAAGAAGCTAACTAAAGATGGAGTATATGGAATGTCTTTAAGTGCTGATGCAGCAAGATTTATACCATTTATGCTTCAAGCAGGTGGAAAGATAAATGAAGGAGATGCAGTTGCATTTAATACTCAAGAGGCTGCAAAGGGATTAGACTTTTACTTCTCATTAATAAAGAAGGGCTATGCAAAGCAACCAAAGGATCTTGGTGAAGGATGGAATGGAGATGCTCTTGCACATAAGAAGGTTGCTATGGCTATAGAAGGTGGATGGATGATTCCATTTATGAAGGATGCAGGTCCAGATGTTAAGTATGGTATAACTAAACTTCCAAAGGGAGATAAGGAAGGAAACCTTGCCTTTACTGTTGCTTATGCAATGAGTGTTAATTCAAAGCACAAGAAGGAAGCTGCAGAAGTTATAAAGTTCTTAACAGGAAAAGAAGCACTAAAGATGGTTGCAGAAAGTGGTCTTGCAATTCCATCAAGAAAGTCAATGGAACAACTATATACAGAAAAATATCCAGAAAGAACATCACTTGTTGAAGGAACAAAGGGTGCACAAGTATTCCAATTTGGTGCTAATACAACTAAGATTATGGATGCTTTAAATAAGGCTGGTGAAAAGCTATTATTTAACAAAGTAAATGATGGCAAGGCTGCATTAGATGAAGCTGCCAAGGAAGTAGGACAATAATATTAAGGAAGCACCTTGAGTGCTTCCTTTTTTAAAGGAGGTAGTTTATGAGCTCAAAAAGAGGCACCTTAACAAGAATTAAAACGAGGGAAAAAATAGATGGTTGGCTCTTTGTTCTACCATTTGTTATAAGTACATTGGTTTTCTTTGCAGGCCCCTTAGTGGTTGCATTTATTTTAAGTTTTAAGGAGTATTCCTTTCTTGATCAAAATACTATATGGCAGGCAAAATGGGTTGGATTTGATAACTATTTAAATGCTCTTAAGGATCCAGTTTTTAAGAAGGCTCTTTTAAATACCACTTTATATTCTTTAGGTGTTGTTCCTATTCAGCTTATTATAGCACTTATTTTAGCCTTAATTGTTGATTCAGATATAAAGGGAAAAACCTTCTTTAGAGTGGCTTATTATATACCTACAGTAACATCTACTGTTGCTGTTTCTGTTATGTTTATGTTTATTTTTAAAACAGATGGACTATTAAATAAATTTTTAAAGTTATTTGGAATTCCACCATATAACTGGTTTGGTGATGTTAGATTGGCACTTCCATCTATAATGGGAATGGCCATCTGGTCTTCTGTTGGTCTTTATATGATTATATTCCTTGCAGGGCTTCAGGATATACCACATTCCTTATATGAGGCTGCCTGGATAGATGGTGCAAATAAATGGCAACAGTTTTGGTATGTAACTTTACCGCTTTTAAGACCTACTTTTTTCTTTAATTTAGTAGTTTCACTTATTGGTACCTTCCAAGTGTTTGACCAAGCCTATGTTGTATCAGGAGGTAATGGAGGGCCACTAAATGCAACAATGACTGTTGTTTTATATCTATATAGAACAGGATTTAGAGATTTTAAGATGGGATATGCCTGTGCAATAGCATTTATATTATTTGCAATAATATTTGCACTAACGCTTGTTCAAAAGAAGTTATTTGGAGAAGAGACTCAATATCAATAGGGTGGTGAAATGATGGGCAAGAGGATTTTAAGAGTCCTATTTTATTTATTGGTAATAGGTTATGCAGTAGTTTCTATAGGTCCATTTTTATGGAGTATTTTAACTTCATTAAAGCCTACAAGTGAAATTAATAATTTAGCAATTGACTTTAGTAAACTTAGCTTTAAAAATTATGTATTCTTATGGAAAAAGTTTCCGTTTGCACGATGGATGTTAAACAGCATATTTGTAGCTCTTGTTGTAACCTTTGGGAACCTACTTTTTAACTCAATGGCAGGTTATGCACTTGCAAGAATAGATTTTCCAGGTAAAAAAGCTCTTTTTCTTGCGATACTTGCCTTTATGATGGTTCCTGGACAAGTTGTTATGGTACCAACATTTATTCTTTTAACTAAGCTTGGATGGGTAAACACTTATAAGGGACTAACTATACCATTTTTAACAAGCCTGTTTGGAATATTTTTAATGAGGCAGTTCTTTTTATCAATACCAAAATCCCTTGAGGAGTCTGCTATGATTGATGGCTTGAGTAGATTTGGTATATTCTTTAGAATAGTTCTTCCCCTTGCAAGACCAGCACTTACAACGCAGTTTATTTTGATGTTTACAGGTAATTGGAATAGTTTTCTATGGCCAAGTTTACTTGCCACAAGCGATAGTAAATATACATTACCTGTTGGGCTTAATTCCTTCTATGGACAATATTTTCAATTCTGGGATCAGGTACTTGCTGGAGTTATGATTCTTTCAGTACCATCAATAATTATTTTCTTAATATTCCAAAAGAACTTTATAAAGGGAATTGCAACAACAGGAATGAAGGAATAACAAAAGCATATTATAATAATATATTAATATTTAGGAGGTCAGAATGTCTAATTTCAGAATAAGCTTTGAGACAGGAGAACAAGTAATATTTTCGGCAAAGAGGGCAGATAGACCAAAGGATTTTTTAGATAAGAATACCACAGATTATGTAGAATACAAAAAGGAATGCCCCTTCTGTGTAGGAAATGAAGAGAGTACTCCTCCTACAATATATAAGATTGGTGACCCTTGGATTATGAGGGTTGTTGAAAACAAATATCCAGCAGTAACAATGCAAAATGAACAAGATGTAAAGGGAATTCACTATGTAGTAGTTGAGAGTAATAAACACAATTGTAGTATTGATAACTTTAACTTAGAAGATTTAGAGAGGCTTATAAAACTATATATAAGGGTTTCAGCTGATATTTATAAAAATCCCGATATTCAATATGTACAAATATTTAAAAACTATAAAAGAGAAGCAGGGGCTTCCCTTGAGCATCCACACTCGCAGATAATAGGCGTTAGCTTTATTCCAAATAATATTTTAAAGGAACTTGATGTATCAAGGGATTATTACTATGGAAAGGAAAGCTGTATATATTGTGACGAAATAGAAAAGGAAGTAAATTTAAATAAGAGGATAGTTATTGAGAATGAGTATTTTGTTGTATTGTGTCCCTATGCATCACTTTATCAATACCAAACACAAATACTGCCTAAAAGGCACCTAAGTTCTTTATTTAGTTTGACGGAAGATGAAATTAGAGGTTTGGCATATACTATAAAGGATTTATTTGAACGATACAATAGAAATTTAGGTGATATAGCATATAATATGTATTTTCACTGTATTAATAGGGAAGTTAAGGAGTATCACCTTCATATAGATATTTGTCCAAGAACTAATATCCACGCTGGATTTGAAATATCAACAGGAGCTATAATAAATAGTGTGTATCCAGAAGATGCAGCAGAAGTTTTAAGGGATAAAGAAGTAAACAAAGGCTGAGATATGCCATTTGTTTACTTCTTTTATATATTTTTTTATATTTATTCTCGGAATTATTTTATTTTTCTTAAAATTGTAGTAAAATAAATATAAAATATTACAAAAAGAGGGTGTGGCTATGATTATTTATGCAGTTTCAGATTCAATAGGGGAAACAGCTGACCAAGTGGCAAGAGCTACAGCCAGTCAGTTTGATTATGATATAAAAATAAAGCGAGTACCCTATCTTACAACCTATGATGATGTAAAATCCTTTATAGAAACAATAGAGGATACAAAGGAGGTACTGATAATATCAACCATTGTTATGGCTGATATTAGAGACTTTTTAACAAGCTTAGCTGTTGAAAGGGGAATACACATTGTAAACATTTTAGGACCTTGTATTGCAACTACAGCAAGAATAATAAACCAAATGCCTATATTTAAGCCTGGTGCTGTTAGAAAGCTTGATAATGACTATTTTAGAAAGATTGAAGCTATGGAATTTGCAATAGCTTATGACGATAGTAAAGACGATAGAGGAATTAAGAATGCAGATGTTGTACTGCTTGGGCTTTCAAGAACTTCAAAAACTCCTCTTTGCGTATATCTTGCAAACAAAGGTATTAAGGCAGCAAACGTTCCCTTAGTACCAGAAGTACAGTTACCAAATGAACTATTTGAGATAGATAGGAATAAAATAATTGGGCTTACAATAGACCCTATGGAGTTAATTGAAATAAGAAAGAACAGAATACATAGATTAGGTGGAAGTTTAAGTCAAATAGAATATGCAACAGTAGAGAGAATATTGCTGGAATATGAATATGCAGAGAAGGTTATGAAAAGACTAAGATGTAATGTAATAGATGTAACTAAAAAAGCAATAGAGGATACTGCTGCAATAATAATGGAGCATATTGGTTGGCAAGAATAAAAATGATGTAGAATAATAAAATAAATATGTAGAATGATGTAGCATATTGCGAAAAATAATATAGCAATATGCTATTAATTATGTTATAATATATATGCTAAAATTTAAACAATAAGGAGATGATTAAATGAAGGTTCTTGCTATTTCTTGTAGTCCAAGGGTTGGTGGTAACTGCGATAAAATAATAGACACAATATTAAATGGTATACTAAATGGTAAAAGTGATGTAGTGGTTGACAAGTATAAATTATCAACAATGAACATAAACGGTTGTAAGGCCTGTTATTCCTGTAAGAAGGGAAACGGATGTATACAAAAGGACGATATGCAACTTTTGTATGGAAAACTAAATGAAGCAGACCTTATAATTTTTGCTTCACCTATATATATGGGCCATATAACAGGAACAGGCAAAAATTTTATGGATAGAATGTTTGCCTTTATGAAGGAACATTTTGAAGTAACACTTCCAAAGGGGAAAAAAGCAATTATTGTTTTAACTCAAGGACATAATGTGGAAAGTGCCTATAGAAGAGTTGCAGATGACCTGATAAATTTCTTCAATTCCTACGGAATAGAGACTGTATCTCAAATAATTGCAGCAGGAACTACACTTAAGGCAGAAAATATAAACAAAAATGTATTAGACCACGCCTATAGGGTAGGGGAGAAGTTAGTTATATAAGGGAGTAGTTATACTACTCTCTTTCATTTTACCCAATGAATTTCATACAGGTTGTGGTTGCAAATTTAACAAAAATGTATTAAAATAAAAGTCAAAATTTAATAATGGAGGTAGAAATATGTCTAAAATAACAGTTGATTATTCAAGGGTTTTAGGCTTTATAGGTGAACATGAAATAAAATATCTTGAATCACAAATATTAGATGCACACGATAAGTTACATAACAAGACAGGAGCAGGAAACGACTTTTTAGGATGGGTTACACTACCTGAAGATTATGATAAAGAAGAATTTGAAAGAATTATAAAGGCTGCTGAAAAGATAAAGTCAGATTCAGATGCACTTGTTGTTATAGGAATTGGTGGTTCATATCTTGGAGCAAGAGCTGCAATAGAAATGTTAAATCATACATTCTACAACGTACTTCCAAAGGATAAGAGAAAGACTCCTGAAATATACTTCGTAGGAAATAACATTAGCCCTGTTTATTTAAAGGATCTTTTAGAAGTATTAGAAGGAAAGGACATATCAGTTAATGTTATTTCAAAATCAGGTACAACAACTGAACCTGCAATAGCATTTAGAATATTCAAGGAGTATATGGAACAAAAGTATGGAAGAGAAGGAGCAAAGGAAAGAATATATGCAACAACAGATAAGGCAAGGGGAGCATTAAAGAAGCTTGCTGATGCTGAAGGATATGAGACTTTTGTTATTCCAGACGATGTAGGAGGAAGATATTCAGTATTAACAGCAGTAGGACTTCTTCCAATTGCAGTATCAGGTGTTGATATAAGAGAAATGATGAAGGGCGCAAGGGATGCAATGGATGAATGTGCAGTTCGTGATGTATTCAATAATCCAGCATACCTTTATGCAGCAGTGAGAAATGCTCTATATAGAAAGGGTAAGACAACTGAAATAATGGTAAACTATGAACCTTGTATGCATTACTTTGCAGAATGGTGGAAACAACTATTTGGAGAAAGTGAAGGAAAGGACAATAAGGGTATATTCCCAGCTTCAGTTGATTTCTCAACAGACCTACATTCACTTGGACAATATATACAAGAAGGTTTAAGAAACATATTTGAAACTGTACTTAACATAGAAAAGGTTAAAACAGATGTTGAAATAAAGGAAGATAAAGATAATATAGATGGATTAAACTTCCTTGTTGGAAAGACTATGGATTTTGTTAATAAGAAGGCCTTTGAAGGAACACTTCTTGCCCACTATGATGGAGGAGTTCCAAATATAGTAATAAATATACCAGAAGTTACACCATACTATTTTGGAAAGCTTGTTTATATGTTTGAAAAGGCTTGTGGAGTTTCAGGTTATGTACTTGGAGTAAACCCATTTGACCAACCAGGAGTTGAAGCATATAAGAAGAATATGTTTGCACTTCTTGGAAAACCAGGATTTGAAGCTCAAAAAGAAGAGCTTGAGAGAAGATTAAACAATAGATAATAAGAATCCAGTTTGGTTTAACCAAACTGGATTCTTTTATGCTTTAAATTTACTCATTTGTTCGTTTAATCTTTCGGATATATAATTAAGTTCGTTAGATAGTTCTGCAACACTATTTATAATATGTTGCATCTCCTGTGATGATGCAGTAATTTGTTCAGATGAAGCAGATACTTCTTCAGCAATAGATGTTACAGACTCAACCCTTGATAGTATTAAATCCTTTGATTGAACTGTCTTATTTACCGCATTAAATGTTTGGTTTATATAAGGTGGAATATTTTCAATAGATTCAAGTATTTCATTAAATGAATTTACTGCATCCTGTGCCAATGCTATTTGTTCTTTTATTAAACTATCAACTTTATTTGAAGTATTAATTACATTTCCTGTTTCATCTATTATATTATCAACTAATTTTTTAATCTCATTTGATGATTCCTTTGATTTTTCAGCAAGCTTTCTAACTTCTTCTGCAACAACTGCAAAACCGCGTCCAACTTCTCCAGCACGAGCAGCCTCAATTGCAGCATTCAAGGAGAGCAGATTTGTCTGTTCAGATATATTATTGATTACATCTGTTATGTTAGAAATACTCTTTATTTTATCAGCAAGCTCGCTAAATCTTGAAATTACAAGTTTATAGGCAGTTAAAACTTCTTCAAAGTATCCTATTAGGTTTGATATTTTTTCCTTACCACCATTTGCCTTTTCTTCAGTTTCATTTGTTTTATTGCTTACATTAGTAAGATTTTTAATAATGTTGTTTAATTCATTTGTAAAGTCCTGAAGTTGTGTTACAATATCAGATAAATCAGCAGCCTGTTGCTGTGCCCCCTTTGATACATCCTCTATGGCAGTTGCAACTTCATCTGAAGCAATAAGCATAGTATTTGATGAAGAATTTAATGTATTTGACACGGTAAATATTTTTTCTGATGTCTTCTTTATTTCTAAAATATAGCTCTGCATTGTGTCTAATACTGAATTAATATTTTGTGCAATATAACCAAATTCATCATTCCTGTGAATTGGTATATTTACAGTTAAATCTCCCTCTGAAACGTGCTTCATTGTTCCTGCTATTGCGTTAAGAGGTTTTGTTACTAATCTTGTTGCAAAATAAACAAGTATAGGAAGAACTATTAAAATAAGAAGTATAACTAATATTGTTGTATGTTTTATTGAATTACTAATAGTTAGAAGTTCACTATATGGCATAACAGAGGAGAACTTCCAACCTAAAAAATCATTTGTACTAAAGTAGCCAATATATTTTATTCCGTTATATTCAAATTCTATTTCTCCATTTTTATTGCTTAATATTTTGTTTCCATATTCAGTTGATGAAATGTTTTTATTCATTATTTCTTTTTTATCAGGGTGAACTATAGTAATTCCGTCCTTTTGCAATACAAACAAATATCCTTTTTTTCCAAGTTTAACCTCATCGATATATCGTGTTGAAATCTTTTGTAAATCAATAGAGAATATAAGTGCACCCGCAAAATCCCCATATAAACTTTTGATTGGTGCAGAAATAATAACAGATGGTTTTGTAAAATTATTATCTGCTATTGCAGAAGAAATAATTGGTTTAGATTGATGTTTTACATTTTTAAAAAAGTCATAATTTGACAAATCAGCATCTTTTAGGGATTTTAACCCTGTTGTTGTATTAGGTTGTGCAATTACTTTTCCATCTTTATTTGTTATTAAAACAGTATTTAATTCTCCAAGGTTGTTTAAATATGATGAAACTGTATTATTTAAATAGTTTTGCATATCATCATTTGGTTCAACTTGTAGGCTATATGTATAATTTTTAATTATATCATTGGTTGTTAGTATATAGGCGATATTCATATACTGATTAATAGTCTTTGATATATTATTTGATGTATAAGCCTGTGTATTTTCAAGGTTTTTAAATGCATCATTTTTTGTTATATCAATTGACCTTTTATTTAGCATAGCACCTACTACAAGCATAGGTAGGATTGATATTAAACATAATATGAGTATAAGTTTTAATCTAAAGCTGTGTTTCATCTTATTCTTTGAATCTGTTTCTTTTAAACGTTTAAGCGATAATAAATTAAAAACATTCTTAAAATTAATAGACTTAAATTTAGGTTTTTTTATCCTCTTTTGTAGTTTCATAGAATTTCCCCCCTGCGATGTTCAAAAAAGTAATGTTTCTAAATTAATTATATTAAAATTTTGATTAATGTGCAAACGTTTTAATGAAGAAACAGAGATTTCGCATCTAATTTCCAGTAAAGCTTTTTTCTTTATAGGAAATTAGATTTTTTCTATTTTATTGAAATTTTGGAAGGGAAAAAGGCCGTAGGCCATGTATATAGATACACCTTCCCCCTCCCCATCATAATGAAAAGCTGTATTTCCAATTTTATTATCGACTATGCGGTGTTAAAAATTGGATTAATCCAATTCATAATTATCAACATTTCATCTTTCAAATCTTCTATTATATTTATCTGCAAAAGCCTTTTTTCTCTGAATCCTCGAATGTTTCTAAAAAAGTATAATTGGGTTAAGTTAAAGGCTATTATCATGAA
>NZ_FQVG01000001.1 GCF_900129265.1 Caloramator proteoclasticus DSM 10124
ATGAAAATAGCCTCAAGAATAGTAAGAAGTAGTCGCTACATAATATTTAAGCTTTGCAGTAGCTACGCATATAAAAATGATTTTTATGAGATTGTAGCAAATATTCACAAGTTAGAATGAAATTCTTTTATTATTGTTCTTTGATAAGTTCAAAAAGTAAAATTTTATACTATAGGTGAAATCTATTCTTCTTTAATGTAAATATCTGTAATTTATGAAAATTTTATTCATATAACAATTATACTAAGATTTCTTATAAATATTTTTCAGTTTAATTTTTGGTTGGTGAATAATTCAGGTTTATATATTTTAGTGTATCTACCATTTCAAATTGGACATCATTATAATGTGTTTTAAAGTATTTTCCTATTGCCTCTGCAGCCTTTATGTGTCCACTTCCTGCCGATACTGTCAAGCACAATATCTTCATAACTTCACCTCACTTAATTATATTATAAGCAATAAATCTTAAAAAATCCTTTTATTAACATAATGTTAACAACAAATTAAATGTATAATTACAAGATAAATACAAAAAATAAATTTAGAAATTTTTGTGTAAAGGGTGGTAATATGTTTAATAAAAGGTCTTTTCTTGCAATAGTTGTTTCTATAATAATTGTTTTTACCACAACATTTGGAGTTCTAATGTATCTTGATAGGAGAGATTATAGAATATTTCTTGGGAATCAATACCAAAAGGACTTATATGAAATAGTCTCAAATGTTGAATCTCTACAGGCAAGTTTATCTAAGGTTCCAGTTACTATGTCAGAAAAACAAGGGATAATTATTTTTAGTGAGATTTGGAGGCAGGCGGGTGCAGCACAGGATAGATTAAACAGTCTTCCAATTTCCCACGAAGCCCTGTCCCAAACATCAAAATTTTTAGCCCAAGTTGGGGACTTTTCCTATACACTCCTTAAAAGAAGCAGTAGTGGGCAGGGATTAAGTGAATCTGAGCTTAAAACATTAGAAAAGCTTAATGATTATGCAGGTTATCTAAATGTTAAACTGCACGAACTGCAGCAGGAGGTTTCGGAGGGTAAATTAGACTGGACTGAAATCAAGCTTAAGGGAAAAGTATTATTTTCGCAGAATTTGCAAAATCCAGTGGATGTAAAATTTGAAAATATATCCAAGGAGCTTCAACAATACCCAACTTTAATTTACGATGGCCCATTTTCAGAAAATGTACTCAATATAAAGCCAAAGATATTAGAACAGCCGAAGATAAGCATAGAAGAAGCAAAGAGGATAGTTAAGGATATACTTGGAAATGATAAGGTTCAATCTATAGATACATATAGCAGTAAACAGGGAGGCAAAATACCAGTTTATCCCTTTAAGGTTACTATGAAGGGCAATAAGGATGCAACAGTTGATGTTGATGTAAGTCAAAACGGAGGCAAAATTGTATATCTTCTAAATACAAGAGAAATAAAAGGTTCAAAGCTTAATATGAAGCAGGCAATTGAAAGAGGAATGAAATATCTTGAAAATATAGGCTATAGAGATATGCTTCCAACTTACACATTAAAATATGATAATATTGCTCTAATAAATTATGTTTATGTTCAGGATAAGGTTGTTGTTTATCCGGACCAAATCAAGCTAAAGATTGCATTAGACAATGGAGAAATAATTGGTATAGAGGCACAGCACTTTTTAGTAGCCCATACCGAAAGAAGGATACCTACTGCAAGGATTACACCACAGGAGGCAAAGGCGAATGTTAGTAAAAATTTAAACATAAAAAACATAAGATTGACAATAATACCAATGGAATCTTTAAAGGAAGTTTTATGTTATGAATTCTTTGGAGAATATAAAGGAGAAAAGTTCTTCATATACATAAATGCTCAGGATGGAACAGAAGAGAGGATACTGAAGTTAATAGATACACCTAATGGTGAGCTTACCATATAGTTTATAACATATAAAAATGTTTTGGGGGAAAATTAATATCAAAGGGGGGATTTAGTATGTCAAGACATAGAAGTATTATGTCTGACGAACTAAAGTATGAGCTTGCAAAAGAGCTTGGGGTTTATGACATTGTTAAGGAAAAAGGCTGGGGCGATGTTCCATCAAGAGAGTGTGGAAACCTTGTAGCAGCAGCAATAAAATATGCAGAGAAGATGTATGAACAAAACCACAATCACAGCTAATAAACGCAGAAGATAATTTGCAAATTTGACATCAAGAGATGCTAAAGTGTATAAAAAGAGCCCCGTAGAAGGATTTCAAAGGCATTTATCACAAATTAAAAAGTGATTAAAAATGCCAAAAGAAATCCTTTACGGGGCAAATTTACATAAGAAAATATAATATTAATGTTTCTTGACTTATAATAGTACAAAATATAAAATGTCTATATAGTAAGACCTAAGCATATCATTAAAATAATTAGGTAAACTTTCAAATTATTAATAGGTGTTGCCTATTTAATTGCTGAATAGGTAACCCGCCATATTATGATAAGGAGAGGATAAAATGGCAAGAGCACTTGCGTTAATTTCAGGTGGATTAGATAGTGGACTTGCAGCAAAACTTGTAAAGGACCAAGGTGTAGAGGTTATTGGTATATGCTTCAAGTCTGCTTTTTTTGGTTGTGATAGAGCAGTAAAGATGTGTGAACAGATAGATATACCCCTTAAGGTTGTTGATTTTTCAGAAGAACATCTTGAAATGGTTAAAAATCCTAAACACGGATACGGAAAGAATATGAATCCTTGTATAGATTGCCACGCTATGATGTTAAACTATGCAGGAAAACTAATGAAGGAGCTTGAGGCAGACTTTATAATAACAGGAGAAGTTTTAAACCAAAGACCTATGTCTCAAAATAGACAGGCACTTGATATAGTAAAGAAGGAATCAGGATATGAAGAATATATATTAAGACCACTATGTGCTAAAAATTTACCTGAGACTTGGATGGAGAAACAAGGACTTGTTGATAGAGAAAAATTACTTGATATATCAGGCAGAGGAAGAAAGGTTCAGATGGAGCTTGCAGAAAAGTGGAATATAAAGGAGTATCCATCACCAGCAGGAGGCTGTAAGTTAACAGATCCTGGTTTTTCTAAGAGGCTAAAGGACTTACTAACACATAATAAAGAGGCAAAGCCTCAAGATATAGATATATTAAACATAGGAAGACATTTTAGAATAAATGAAAATGTAAAAATAATTTCAACAAGAACACAGGATGAATTTAAAATGTTAAAGACAATGATAAAAGAAGGAGATTATATATTTGATACACTTGATGTAACAGGTTCAACTGTTGTTTTAAGAGGAAAACCAACTGAAGAAGATATAATACTTGCAGCAAGGATTGCAGCAAGGTACAGCAAAGCGAGGGAAGAAAAAAATGTTAGAGTTAAGTATAGAATTTATAATGAAAATAAATATAATATATTAACGGTAGAACCTGCTTTGGATGATGAAATAGCAAAGTATATGGTGTAATAAAGTAAAAAGGTGGGAGAGAATTGGATACAAGACCTATTGGTGTTTTTGATTCAGGGATTGGAGGGCTAACTGTAGTTAAAGAGATAATGAAGATACTTCCTTATGAGGATATTGTGTATTTTGGAGATACTGCAAGGGTTCCATATGGAAGTAAATCTAAGGAAACCATAACTAAATTTGCCAAACAAAATTCAAGATTTTTATTGAGTAAAGATGTTAAAGCAATAGTAATAGCCTGCAATACTGCATCTGCATTAGCCCTTGAGGAGTTAAATTCAGAATTTGATGTTCCAATAATAGGTGTTATAAAGCCTGGTGCAAGTGCAGCAGTTAGAGCAACTAAAACAGGTAGAGTAGGAATAATAGGTACAGAGGGTACAGTAAACAGCAGAGCCTATGAAAAGATGATAAGAAGGCTGTTTAAGGAAGTTGAAATTTATGCACTACCTTGTCCACTATTTGTTCCCCTTGTAGAGGAGGGATGGGCAGAAAAGGAAGTTTCCTATATGATAGCAAGAGAATATTTAGAGCCCTTTAAGGAATTTGATGTGGATACACTTGTTTTAGGTTGTACCCACTATCCTATATTAACTAATGTTATAGGTAAAATAATGGGAGATGGTGTAACTTTAATAAACCCTGCAGAGGAGACTGCAATTGAGCTAAAGAGCATTTTATTTGAAAATGGATTACAAAATACATCTAAAAGAAATGCTGAATATAGCTATTATGTAAGCGACAATCCTGATAAGTTTAAAAGAGTTGGTGGAAACTTCTTGAATAGGGAAATAGAAAATATTACAAAAATAGATATAGAAAAATATTAAAAAAGCGAGGATGAGAGTGTGGAGAATAAGCGTTTGATTTCTGTAAAGACAAAGCAATTGATTGATGGACAAGAAGAAACAATAGAACTTATTTCAGAAGGTATATATTATAAAGATAACGACAGTTATGTGGCAGAATATGATGAGTCTGAAATATCAGGAATGGAGGGTACAAGAACAACCCTAATTATAGGTCAAGACAGTTTAAATATAATAAGAAGAGGTACAACCACCTCTGAACTGAAATTTAAAAAGGGAGAAAAGCATACAGCCTTCTATTCAACTCCCTATGGTGCACTTGAAATAACAATATCAACAAATAAGGTTGATATTCAGGCAGATGATAGGGGTGCAAAGGTTGAGCTTGATTATAAAATGCAGGCAACAGGCCTTGATCCGATTATAAATCATTTAGAGTTAAAAATAAGGTAAACAAAAGGTGTTTAGCACCTTTTGTTTTTATTTTAAAAGTATTTTTTTATCTTGTACTGCAGTGTTTGTCTTGGTATCTTTAGCATTTTGGCGGCAAGGCTTATATTATTGTTGCTCAAGCTTAACGCATCCTCAATCAACTTTTTTTCATATCTTTCTATAGACTCCTCAAGAGAAATATTATTGCAGCCTTTTATCTGTTCAGGTAGGTCGTCCATTGTTATTGTATCATCGTCCTTTAGGTTTAATATTCTCTCTATAGTATGTTCAAGCTCCCTTACGTTTCCAGGCCAGCTGTAGTTAATTAAACAATCAAGAGCCTCATCTGTTATTTGTATTTTATCTTTTCCAAGTTTATTTTTATATTTATTTATAAAAAAGTTAATAAGAAGAGGTATATCAGTCCTTCTATCCTTAAGTTCTGGTATTTTTATTGATATTACATTTAGTCTATAATATAAATCCCGCCTAATTAATCCTCTTTTTAAGCATTCTTCAGGGCTTATGTTGGTGGAGGCAATAAATCTAACATCAACCTTCTTTTCCTTTACATCTCCAACCCTTCTTACCAATCCATCCTGCAAAACTCTTAAAAGCTTTGCCTGAAGGGTGGGAGGCATAGAGTTTAGCTCATCAAGATAAAGAGTTCCTCCATCTGATAGTTCCAAAAGTCCAGGTCTATCCTCTGAGCCTGTAAAGCTTCCCCGCACAGTTCCAAATAGAATCCCCTCAAGAAGTGTTTCTGGCACAGCAGCACAGTTTTGAGCAATAAAGGGCCCATTTCTTCTTTTGCTGGCAGAATGTATAGCCTGCACAAAAAGTTCCTTACCCACGCCAGTCTCTCCATATATAAACACAGGAGAAGAAGAATTAGATGCCTTAATTGCTATATTTTTTATATAGAGCATCTCATTGCTCTCACCGATTATATCCATAAAGGTGTATAACCTTCTCTCTAAGCTTTTTCCATCCTTTTTAGTTATGAGTTCATTTTTTAGCTTCATTATTTCATCGGTCATTTTTTTTACGCTGGTTAAATCCCTTGAAATTTCAATAGCACCTATTATTTTTTCTCCATTTAAGACAGGAAGTGTTGTGTTTTGTGTTGTTATTTTTTCACCCTTGAAGTTAATGAAGGTTTGGATGTTGTCTTTGATTGGAGTTTTAGAATGAAGAACGTTAAGCAGTGTACTATTTCTCTGTGAAAGGGAAGGGTAAACCTCAAGGATGTGCCTCCCTAAAACTTCGTCTAAATTTATATTATCAAGTTTTTGTGCCTTTTTATTGAGAAAAACAATCCTACCCCTATTATCTATAATTGTGATTCCATCCTCTAAATTATCGAAAATATCATATACATTTTTATCAAACATATACCTTTCCCCCTATTAGTGATTAAAAATCGGCACAAAATGCAGAATTTTCTGCATTTTTATTTTATCATACTTTTCTTTAATTTACCATTGTTTATTTTAGTAAAAAATATTGCTATGAATTTTTATGTATGAAAAAAATGATAACAATGCATAGCATATTTTTGTAGCTAATTTAAAATATATATGCCCAAAATTCATCATACATAGAAAAGATAATATAAAATGAAGTAAATTTTGCAATTGTTTTTAAAGAAAACATAGTAAATATAGTGGATAGTTAATATAAATATAATCTAAATTTTGGCATAAACTTTGCAAAATAAATTTTAAAATAAACATAGGGGGGATTTTTATGAGAGGATGTCCATACGGAACACACAGAGTTATAGAACCAAAGGGAGTTCTACCACAAACAGCGTTAAAAATTGACAATACAATGGAGATTTACGATAACGAAATATTAATTGACGTAAAGACACTAAATATAGATTCTGCAAGCTTTACTCAAATAAAGGAGCAGGCAGGAGGAGATATTGAAAAGATAAAGGAGATAATGCTAAATATAGTGAAGGAGAGAGGAAAACATCAAAACCCAGTAACAGGTTCAGGTGGAATGCTAATAGGTATTGTAGAGAAGATAGGAAAAGATTTAGAGGGAAAAATTGACCTTAAGGTTGGAGATAAAATAGCAACATTGGTTTCACTATCATTAACTCCACTTAGAATAGACAAGATTTTAAATGTTAAAAAAGATATTGACCAAGTGGATATAGAAGGAAAGGCAATCCTATTTGAAAGTGGTATATATGCAAAACTTCCTGATGATATGCCAGAGACATTAGCACTTGCAGCACTTGATGTTGCAGGAGCACCAGCCCAGACTGCAAAGCTTGTTAAACCAGGTGATTATGTTTTAATACTTGGTGCAGCAGGAAAGAGTGGACTTTTATGCTGTTATGAAGCTAAAAAGCGTGCAGGGGTAACTGGTAAGGTAATTGGTTTAGCAAGACCAGGAAAATCAGCAGAGAGATTAAAACAAACAAATCTTTGTGATGTAGTAATTGAAGGGGATGCAACACAGCCTGTTGAAGTCTTAAATAAGGTTCTTGAATGCACAGGTGGAAGGTATGTGGATATTGCAATTAACGTTGTAAACATACCAAATACAGAGATGTCAACAATTCTTCCAGTTAGGGACGATGGAATAGTTTATTTCTTCAGTATGGCAACAAGCTTTACAAGAGCAGCACTTGGAGCAGAAGGCGTAGGAAAGGACGTTAATATGATAATAGGAAATGGATATACAAAGGGACACGCACAGATAACACTTGAGGTTTTGAGGGAGAGTAAGCTATTGAGAGAAATATTTGAAACTATTTATGTTTAATTGTGAGGGGGATTTAAATGAGGGATTATAGGAGTATTGAGCTATTTAAAAACGTAACTGAAGAAGAGTGGAATGATTGGAAATGGCAGGTTAGAAATAGAATAACGACCGTTGAACAGTTAAAGAAGGTTATAAACCTTCTGCCTGAAGAGGAGCAGGCAATAGAGAGGTGCCTAAAAACATTAAGAATGGCTATAACTCCATACTATGCAACCTTAATGGATAAAGATGACCCCCACGACCCTATTAGAAAGCAGGCAGTTCCAACATTATTAGAGCTTAATTTTTCAAGCTGTGATATGAGTGATCCATTACACGAGGATGCTGACTCTCCAGTACCAGGTTTAACCCATAGATATCCAGATAGAGTTCTTCTTTTGATTACGGATATGTGTTCTATGTACTGCAGACACTGTACAAGAAGGAGATTTGCAGGGCAGACAGATTCATCACTTCCATTAGATAGAATAGACAAGGCAATAGAATATATAAAAAATACTCCACAGGTTCGAGATGTTTTGTTATCAGGTGGTGATGCTCTACTTGTTGATGATGATAGACTTGAGTATATAATAAAGAAACTTAGGGAAATACCCCACGTTGAGATAATAAGAATAGGTACAAGAACACCGGTTGTAAACCCTATGAGAATAACTAAAGACCTATGTAATATGCTCAAAAAATATCATCCAATTTGGCTTAATACTCATTTTAATCATCCAAAGGAAATAACAGAGGAGTCAAAGAAGGCCTGTGAAATGCTTGCAGATGCAGGCATACCACTTGGAAACCAATCAGTTCTTTTAAGAGGAGTAAATGATTGTGTTCACATTCAGAGGAAACTTGTTCACGAATTGGTTAAGATGAGGGTAAGACCATATTACCTATACCAATGCGACCTATCACAGGGAATTGAACATTTTAGGACAAAGGTTTCAAAGGGAATAGAGATTATAGAGGGATTAAGGGGACATACATCAGGTTTTTGTGTTCCGACCTTTGTAGTTGATGCACCAGGTGGAGGCGGGAAGACTCCAGTTATGCCTCAGTATGTGATTAGCCAATCTCCAAAAAAGGTTGTCTTAAGAAACTTTGAGGGAGTCATTACGACATATACTGAACCTGAGTATGTTGAGGAAAAATGTACCTGCGATGTATGTAGAGGTAAGGAGCAGGATGATGTGACTGGAGTTTCGATGCTTATTGAGGGAGATAAATTAAGTTTTGAACCAGATGTTTTATTAAGGAGAGAAAGGGCAAAAAATTATAAAAACAAATAGAAGGTGGATGGATGAATTTATATAGTGCAATAGACACCTATAAAAAGATATCAATACTTGGTATGAGTAAAAATTCAGGAAAGACAGTAGTTTTAAATGAGCTAATTGATATTTGTAAAAAGAAAAAGAGAATAGTCTGCCTTACCTCAATAGGCGTAGATGGAGAGGGAAGGGATATTGTGTATAAAACAAAAAAACCTAAAATCTATGCCTATGAGGGCACATTAATTGCAACTTCAGAGGAGGCACTAAAAAGTTTTAGTGCAAAGTATGAAATAATCGATATTCTGCCCTTTTCAACCTGTCTTGGAAGAATAGTTATAGTTAAGATAATAAGGGATGGATATGTGCTTTTAGCAGGTCCAGATAGTAATAGAGAAATATCTCAAGTTTCAGATATGATGCTTACCCTTGGGGGAGATATTGTACTAATTGATGGTGCACTAAATAGAAAAACGCAGGGTTCCCCTTCTATAACTGATGCGTGCATACTATCAACTGGTGCAAGTCTCTCAAGGGATATAAATATAACAATAAAAAAAACAAAGCATACAGTGGATATGTTAAGTCTTAATAGAGTAGAAGAGGATGCTTTAAACAAAATAAATTCTCTAAATTCAAAAAATGTTTTATTAATAGGGGATAACACCATTGATACGGATATAAAGACATCCTTAGGCAATGAGGATGAAATATTAAATAGAATAGATAAAAATATAAAATATATCTACTTACCCGGAAGTTTAACAGGAACTTTTTTGAATAAAATAAAGGGACTTGAGGTTGATATAATTGTTAAAGATGGAACAAAGATATTTGTAAACAGGGAGGATTATGATAGTTTTAGGGTGGCAGGAGGTAATATATATGTATTAGAAAGGATAAATCTAATATGTGTAACTCAAAATCCAACTTCCCCCTTTGGTTACTATTATAATCCTGATGTGTTTTTGCAAAACTTAAGGAGGGCATTATACCCTCTTGATGTATATGATGTTTTGTATGAAGGAGTGGGGGTATGATTTTAAAAGATACATTAAAGAATATTGGAATGGACTATGTTTTATCTATATTAAATGTAAGAACCCCCTATGGAAAGGAAAGGATAAATTCATTAACTTTGTATAAAAACAAAGATGAGTTAAATAGGCAGTATGACTGTATAGAGTTTTTAATGGGTTTTATACAGAATAATAAAAGGGATTATAATGATATTTTGTCCCTTCTTGAAGGTATAAAGGAGATAAGAACCTCCATAAAAAGGGCAGTGTCAGGTTCGGTTTTAGAGGTATCCGAGCTTTTTGAAATAAAGAACTTTTTAATAAATGTTCGTGAAATATGTAAAATACAAATGGATAATAACTTCATAGAGGAGTTGAAGCTCTTTAGAATACTCTATTTAGAAAATATTTTAGACATAGAGGGGCAAAATAGCAAAAGTTTTTATATATACGATAGCTACAGCCAAAGATTAAAGACAATAAGGAGTGAAATAAAGGATTATATAAGAAGACTAAATCTTTTAAGGGAAGAGATTAAAAATAAGGTTGAACAAAAATACGGTGTTTATGTTAAGCAAAACAGCGAAATTGTGATATCAAGGGATGATGTTAAAATAGAAGAGGCCCTTTGTGATAAAAATCTAAGACAGGCTCTAAAGACACCCTACTATATTATTTTTTCCCTTGAGCTTGGGGATGAGGGAGATAGGATTAATAATATAATAGAAAAGCTAAAGGAAGAGGAGGAAGAGGAAGAGCATAGGATTAGAACATATTTAACAGAGAAAATTAAAGAAGAGGAAGAAAATTTGAATAGGCTAATTGCCTTAATTTCAGAACTTGATTTGCTCCTTCAAAAGGCAGAGCTTGCTATAGAGACAAAATCAGTAAGACCTAATATAAATAATAGTATTGAGATAAAAATAGAAAAGGGACGACATCTTAAGGTTGAGGCTGAACTTAAAAAGAAGGGAGTAGACTTTACACCAATTTCAATAGATTTAAAAAAAGGTTCAACAATAATTACAGGAGTAAATATGGGGGGTAAGACTGTTACATTAAGGCTTATTGGTCTTTTGTGTATTATGGCTCATATGGGATTTTTTGTACCCTGCGATTTCTTTAGCTTCTACCCCTTTGAATACTATTTTTGTCAAGCAGGTGATATGCAGTCGCTTGATAATGGATTATCAACCTTTGGTGCAGAGGTTTTGGCTCTAAATGAGGCTGTTAAATACAAAGATAAGATGGGACTTGTACTTATAGATGAAATAGCAAGGGGAACAAACCCAAAAGAGGGACGAGCAATATTAAAGGCAATTCTATCATATTTTAATACCTTAAATTCTGTTTTGGTTGTAACAACCCATTTTGATGGAGTAGATGATATAGCAAGACATTATGAGGTTGTGGGCCTTAAAATAGGAGAGGATATTAAAAATATTTCCCTTAAGGATTTGAATCTATATATGGACTATACCTTAAGGGAAGTCTATGGTAAGTACGAAGTTCCAAAGGATGCAATAAGGGTGGCAAGACTTCTTGGTTTTGAGGAGGATATACTTAATTTGGCAGAAAAATACCTAAAGTAGGGGGGATAATATGGCATATATAAACTTAAATGAAGAGCTTATAAAAAGGGCAAGGGATGCAGCAAGAAACATAGCACTTGATACACAGAAGTTTATAGACCTTCATTCAACAGTTTCAACAGAAAGAACCATTGCAAGGTTATATGGAATAGATGGAGTAGATGAAAATGGAGTTCCACTTCCAAACAGAATAGTTGACCACATCAAGGAAAATGGTGCATTAGAGGACGGGTTATCATATTATTTAGTAAATGCTGTACTTGAGACAAATCTATCAACGCAGGAGATTGCAGAGGAGGTTGCAAAGGGAAATTTAAATATAGTTAAATTAAACAAACACAGCTTAGAAGAAATTAAAAATAGGGCATTAGAACTTGCATATCCAATGGTAGAAAGGATAAAGCTAAATAGAAAAAAAAGAGAGGAAATGATTAAAAATATAGGTGAAGGGGATAAGCCCTACCTTTATGTTATAGTTGCAACAGGAAACATATATGAGGACGTTGTACAGGCACAGTCTGCAGCAAAGCAGGGAGCAGATATTATTGCGGTGATAAGAACAACAGGTCAGAGCCTTCTTGACTATGTGCCCTATGGTGCAACAACCGAAGGTTTTGGAGGAACCTATGCAACGCAGGAGAATTTTAGAATAATGAGAAGGGCCCTTGATGAAGTATCTTTAGAGGTTGGAAGATATATAAGGCTTTGCAACTACTGTTCAGGTCTGTGTATGCCTGAGATTGCAGCAATGGGAGCAATGGAAAGGTTAGATGTAATGCTAAATGATGCCCTCTATGGAATACTTTTTAGAGATATAAATATGCAAAGAACAATAGTTGACCAGTTCTTCTCAAGAGTAATAAATGGATTTGCTGGTGTAATCATAAATACAGGAGAAGACAACTACCTAACAACAGCAGATGCAGTAGAGGCAGCCCATACTGTTTTGGCGTCACAGTTTATAAATGAACAGTTTGCAAAGATGGCAGGAATTTTAGAGGAACAGATGGGGCTTGGACACGCCTTTGAAATGAATCCAGACCTTAAGGATGGATTTTTACTTGAACTTGCACAGGCACAGATGGCAAGGCAGATATTCCCTAAGGCACCATTAAAATATATGCCTCCTACTAAGTTTATGACAGGAAACATATTTAAAGGACACATTCAGGATGTACTATTTAATGTTGTATCTATTTGGACTCATCAGGGTATACAGCTTCTTGGTATGTTAACAGAGGCAATCCACACTCCTTTTATCTCCGACAGAGCCCTATCTATTGAGAATGCAAGGTATATATTTAATAATATGAAGTCAATAGGTGATGAAATAGAGTTTAAACGTGGAGGACTTGTAGAAAAAAGAGCAAATGAAGTTTTACAAAAGGCTACAATGCTTCTTGAGGAGATTGAAAAGGAAGGATTATTTACAACCCTCGAGAAGGGAATTTTTGCAGACATTAAGCGTTCAAGATATGGAGGAAAGGGATTAGATGGAGTATTTAAAAAGGGAGAAAACTATATAAATGAGTTCATACCTCTAATGTTAGGAGGCGCTAACAATGAGTAGTGGACTTTATTCAATGGAGAAGAAGGATTTTGACAAGACCTTTGATAAAACAAGGGTTAAGGCCTATGGAGATACAATGAATGATGGGAAGGTTCAGCTATCCTTTACACTTCCTCTTCCCTATTCAGAGGAGGCAAAGGAGGCGGCAAGGCAGCTTGCAATGAAGATGGGAATTGAAGAGCCTAATGTTACCCATATGATGGATTTAGGTGTAGGATATACCTTTTTTGTTGTATATGGTTCCTGTATACACTCTGTTGATGCAACAAAGATAGTAGTTCCAAAGGTTGAGACCAATACAATGTCAATGGATGAGGTGGATGACTATATTAGAAAAAATATAGGAAGAAAGGTTGTTGTAGTTGGGGCTTGTACAGGTACAGATGCCCATACGGTTGGAATAGATGCAATTATGAATATGAAGGGATATGCAGGACACTATGGGCTTGAAAGATATCAGATGATAGAGGCATATAACTTGGGAAGTCAGGTTCCAAATGAAGTATTGGTGGCAAAGGCAATAGAGGTAAATGCTGATGCAATTTTAGTATCACAGGTTGTAACCCAAAAGAATGTACACATTCCAAATATGACTGAACTTGTAGAAATAGTTGAAGCAGAGGGTATAAGGGATAGAGTTGTACTGGTTGCAGGTGGGCCAAGAATTAGTCACGAGCTTGCAAAGGAGCTTGGTTATGACGCAGGGTTTGGAGCAGGTTCCTTTGCTGAGGATGTAGCTTCTTTTATAGTTCAGGAGATGGTAGCAAGAGGTATCAGGTAGGCATATAAATATGCCCCATTAAAGGGTTTATAAGGCTTAAAATTAGGCTATCCTTTAATGGGACTTTATTATTTTGTCTTCTTATATTTTATAATCATTTGTGAAATTTTTTAAAATTTTTGCATAAAACCAGTCCATTTATGATATTATATATACAAATAAACATATACTAATCGGGAGGGGTTTTATGCGAATAAAATGGTTAGGCCACGCCTGCTTTAAGATAACATCAAAAAATGGAATAAGAATAGTAACAGACCCATTTGATGATAACGTTGGATATAAACTGCCTAAGGTAAGTTGCGATATAGTTACAACAAGCCATAACCACTACGACCATAACTTTACAGATTGTTTAAGTGGAGATTATACAATAGTTAATAAAGTTGGAAATTTCTATATAAAAAATATAGCAATAAGAGGAGTACATACCTATCACGATGAAGAACAAGGTGCAAAAAGAGGAGATAATATAGTTTATGTCTTTGATGTGGATGGTAAAAAGGTCTGCCACCTTGGAGATTTAGGACATAGGCTTACAAAGGCACAGATAGAAATGATAGGAGATGTAGATGTTCTTTTAATCCCAGTTGGAGGGGTATATACAATTGATGCAGAGGCAGCACGTGATGTGTGCGAGAGCCTAAATGCAAAGGTAATAATACCTATGCACTACAAGACAAAACCATTAAAATTTGAACTAAACTCAGTTGATAAGTTCTTAGAATATTATCCCTATACAAAGCTTGATAAACCCTTTATAGAGATAACGGAGGATATGTTAAAGGAAAGACATATATATGTACTTCACTATGAATAGGAGGCAAATTTGCCTCCTTAAATTTTTAGATTATATGTTGGAATTCAGATTTTTAAAAGTCCCCTTAAAGGATTTTATTAGGCTCTTTTATGAGCTTTAGCAAATCTTAGCTTTTCGACTTTGAAAAGTCCGTAATTCGGCACAGGACGTGCCGAGCCGAGCGGCCATCAGGACGATGGCATCGCGAGGGTAGGACTTTTTCAAACAAAGAAAAGCTTAGATTTGATTAGCGAAATAAACGAATGCCTAAAAATCCTTTATGGGGATAGTATATAAGAACAAATTGAGTATGCAAATTTGCCTCCATTTTATATTCCCTCTTGCACAAATCTAAAACATAAAGTAAAATATAAAAGTTAAATGAAATGAATACAAAGGAGGCTTATTATGGCAACCAAATACATATTTATTACAGGTGGTGTAGCGTCATCTCTTGGAAAAGGAATAACCGCAGCATCCCTCGGAAGACTACTTAAGTCCCGCGGGCTAAAGGTGTCCATACAAAAGTTTGACCCTTATATAAACATCGACCCAGGAACAATGAGCCCATATCAGCACGGTGAAGTTTTCGTTACAGACGATGGTGCAGAAACAGATCTTGATCTTGGTCACTATGAAAGATTTATCGATGAGAACTTGTCTAAAAACAGCAATGTCACAACAGGCAAAATCTACTGGTCAGTTATCCAAAAAGAGCGTAAAGGTGAATATCTTGGTGGAACAGTTCAAGTTATCCCACATATTACAAACGAAATAAAGTCAAAGGTTTACAAGGTTGCAAAGGAAAATGATGTAGATGTTGTTATAACTGAAATAGGTGGAACAGTTGGAGATATAGAAAGCTTACCTTTCCTTGAGGCAATAAGACAAATCAAGTATGAAGTTGGACGTGAAAATGTTCTTTTTATACACGTTACTTTAGTTCCATACCTTGGTAAGGCGGGAGAACTAAAAACAAAACCAACACAACACTCAGTTAAGGAATTAAGAAGCATAGGCATTCAACCTGATATAATTGTTTGCCGTTCAGAAAAACCACTATCCCGTGAAATGAAGGACAAGATTGGACTTTTCTGCAACATAGATGGAGAATCAGTAATACAAAACCTTGATGCTCCAACGCTCTATGAAGTTCCTCTTATGCTTCACGAAGAGGGATTAGACTCCCTTGTTGTAAAGAAACTAAACATAGATGCAAAGGAAATAGACCTTACAGAGTGGAAGGCTATTGTTGAGAGATTAAAGAATTTGAAGCACAGGGTAAAGATAGCCCTTGTTGGAAAATATGTAGAGCTTCACGATGCTTATATGTCAGTTGTTGAGGCCCTAAAGCACGCAGGTATTTACAACGATGCGGATGTTGAAATAGATTGGATAAATGCCTGTGATGTGGATGAAAATAACTATGAAGAAATATTAAAGGATGCAGATGGAATATTAGTTCCAGGTGGATTTGGAGATAGAGGTATTGAAGGCAAGATACTTGCAATAAAATATGCACGTGAAAACAATGTTCCCTTCCTTGGAATATGTCTTGGAATGCAATGTGCAGTAATTGAATTTGCAAGAAATGTAGTAGGCCTATCTGGTGCAAACAGTTCAGAAATAGACCCAAATACAAAATATCCTGTAATTGACCTTATGGATGAACAAAAGGATATTGATGAAAAGGGCGGAACAATGAGACTTGGACTTTATCCTTGTAAGTTAAAGGAAGGAACCTTCTCCTATGAAGCCTATAAGGATGAGATAATATATGAAAGACATAGACATAGATATGAATTTAATAATGAATACAGAAGTCAAATAACAAAAATGGGAATGGTACTTGCAGGAACAAGCCCAGATGATAAGCTTGTTGAAATAGTTGAAATACCAAACCACAAGTGGTTTGTTGGTGCACAGTTCCACCCAGAATTCAAATCAAGACCAAATAGACCTCATCCACTATTTAGAGACTTTGTAAAGGCTGCATTAAATAAGTAAGAAGGAGCTGTCAGATGACAGCTCCTTTTAATTTTGGGCATATAAAATTACTTTATTTTAAATTATAAAAAATGCTGAATATAAAAAATATGTAGAACTGATGATTGTTTTTTGATAACATATAACTATAAACATTGTAATATGGAGTGGTAGTATGTCAAAAAAAAGAATAAGTCTGATTGTATTGGTTATATATTTTGTTTTTATCAATAATAATGCCATAGCTTTGAATAAAGAACCAAGCGTTCTATGGCAAAGCATTGATGGAGGTAAAAGTTTTGAAAGATATAATAGTATAAAAAGAACTAATGATTCTGGCTTTGTAGTTGTTGGACATACAAGTTCTAATGATTATGAAACAAGTTTGAATTTATATGGTGGATTTGATGCACTTTTAGCTAAATATAATGAGCTTGGGAAACTTGAATGGGCAAAAACCTTTGGAGGTGAAGCCTTTGAAACCTTTAATAGTGTAAGTTTATGTAGGGATGGTGGATTTATTGTATCTGGTTTTACTGAATCTCAAAAAGGTGATTTGTCTGGATTAAATGTTAAAGGTGAAGAGGCATTAATAATAAAGTATGATTATAATGGCAATGTTGAATGGAAAATGACTTATGGTGGAAGTATGTATGATAGATTTACAAATGCTATAGAGGTAGCTGATGGATATATAGCAGTAGGGTACTCTAATTCATTAGATGGTCATTTATATTCCTTTAATAAGGGAGAATATGATGGAATCATTGTTAAATTAGACAGAACAGGTAAAATAATTTGGGAAAAAACATTTGGTGGTAGTAAATGGGATAAGTTTTTTTCAGTTATTGGTGTAAGTGATGGTTATATTGTTAGTGGATATTCAGGTTCTAAAGATAATGACTTAAAAAATATAAAAATTAAAGGTGGAGATGATGGAATTTTAGTAAAATACAATTCAAATGGACAAGTTATGTGGATAAAAAACATAGGTGGAAGTGGAGATGAAACAATACAATCAATTTGTAATTTTAATAATGGCTTTATAGGTGTTGGTTATACTACTTCTGCTGATGGAGATTTTTACGGTTTAAAAAACAAAGGTTTAACCGATGCATTTATATTTAGATTTGACTTAAATGGTAATATTTTATGGAAAAATACATTTGGTGGAACAGGAAAAGATGTTTTTAATTCAGTAATGTATGAGCAGGATTTTGGAATAGTAGCTGTAGGTTATAGTCAATCAAATGATGGTGATTTATATAATTTAAATTTAGGTAGTCAAGATGCATTAGCTGTTAAATACAATATAAATGGAAATATGGAGTGGAAAAAAACTTATGGAAAAGGGGGAGATGATGTTTTCTTTTCTGCTGTCTATTCTGATTTTTTAGGATTTGTTGCTGCTGGATATACAAACTCAAAAGATTTAAATATTAAAGGGAATGAAGATTGTTTAATAGTTAAATATGAGGAGCCACGAGTAAAGGTAAAAGGGATATATTTAACTGAAAAGCAAAAAGTAATCAAAAAAGGAGAAAGTTATAAATTGACAGTAAGGTTCATTCCTGATGATTCTACAATAAAAAAGGTTAAATGGACAAGTAGCAATAGTAATATTGTAACTGTTGATGAAAATGGAGTAATAAAAGCAAAATACATAGGTGAAGCAGTGATAACGGCTAAAAGTTTAGATGGAGGATACGAAGCTAAATGCAAGATTATTGTTAAGCATAATTTTGATAAGAAAAAGTTGCCTTTTATAATATGGGCTAATTTATATTTAAAAACAGTTAATATCTTAAAAAGCATTATGTAAAGGAGGTATAAAATGAGAAGAATTTTTTCCTTGCTTCTAAGTTTTATATTTATTTTCAATATTGTACCCAAATTTTCTTTTGCAGCAACAGATACTAATTTACCAAAGGATTCAATTGTTGTAGGTGAAAAAATATTTACAAATGATTATATTTCAGTTAATACAAATTTAGTGAATTCTGAAATTAATAGTAATCCAGGTAAAGTATTCTACATTGACAACCAAGGGATTATAAAAAATGAGTATGGACAGGTAGTTTCTGAAAAACAAATTATTGATAGTACAAGAATTTTAACTGTTTATAGTACTTCAGACAATTATGATAATCCTAATGGTACAAAATACGTAGCCAATGAAAATGATGTATTTGTAAAATTAAGCAATAATGAAGTTAATAAAAGATATGGTTATGGAATTTTTGATATTCAATATGTTAACGAATATAAAAAAATAATAAATGTGAAAATAAATGAAATTCATAATATTCCAGAGGCGTACTATTACATAATTGGTACAGGAAACTTCATAATAGATGTAGATACAAATAAGTTATCAAACTTAAATGATGATTATCAATTAAATAAAAAGATGCTAACTGAAAGTTTTACTATTTCAAATGATTATCCTATAAACACTTTATATATTGCTATATATAATTCTTCTGGTTATAGAGTTGCTATAGGTACAATATTAAATGTTAAAAGTGGTACAACACCTGTATTGCTTTATGTTGAAAATGATAGTATTGAAATGTATACAAATTTAAAAGGGAATATAAGCAATGGTGGTTTTGTAGCTACTGATGGAGACTTTATATATTATAGTAATACAGCTGATGGTGGGAAAATATATAAAAAGAGTATAGATGGAGATGTTGATTATCCTATTTGTAATGATAATGCCAAATATATAAATATTGTAAACGATTTTATATACTATAGTAATATGGCTGATGGAGGAAAAATTTATAGAATTAAGACGGATGGTACAGCAAGAAGTAAAGTAAACAATGTTCTTTCCTCATATATAAATGTAGTAGATAATTATATTTATTACATCAATGGAAAAAGAGGTAATAAAATATATAGAATTAGTGCGTATAATACAAACCCAAACTATGAAGGTACACTTGTTGCTACAGACAAAGCAGAGTACTTAGTTGTTAATAATAATAAGATATATTATAGCAATTTGTCTGATAAAGGAAGATTATATTCAATAAGTATAATTGGAGGCAAAATAGGTTCAAGACAGGCGTATGTAACTGTAACGGGCAATAAAAATTTAGGTGTAAGATATATTTCACTAACATTGAACAATGAAGTTTATTGTACAGGCTATGATTCAAAATTGTATAAGTTAAATAGTGTGACAAGCAGGTTAGAACCGCTAACTATACAGGTTATAATGACTAATAAAAGCAAAAATTCTGCTCCAAAAACAGTATATGATAAAGTTGGTGCAATGAATGCTGTTGAATCAAATGCTATATATTATAGAAGCATAACTGATGGAGGAAAAATTTATAAATTAGATTCCACAGGTCAAGCGGTTAAGGTAGTAGATGATGTTGCAACTAATATAAATATTATTGAAGATATATTGTTTTATTTAAAAGGCGGTAAATTGTACATATATGATATGAAGAACCAGAACAAACCATTTGCTGTTACTAAATTTAAACCTGAAGGTAAAATTGTTAGAGTAGATGATTTAGAAGATATACCTTATGGTTCTCAATTGCCAGATAGAATTTCTGTTGTTTTAAATAATGGAGATGTAAAGGATGTATTAGTTGCTTGGGATATGAAAAATGTTAAATCTAAGAATGGCGTATTCACATATAATGGAAGCGTAATAGGATATGGTACAAAGGTGCAAATAAAAGCTGTTAGATATTCACAAATGATATTACCTGACAATATAGAAATCTATAATGAAGAAGGAAGTAAAGCAGATAGTGTTATTGTTAAGGGACTACAATATGGAGAAGAAGTATTAATATATAATGAAGATGGAAAACTTCTTGGTAAAGTTAAGGCTGATAAGAAAGGAATTGCGTCTTTAACAAAGATTGATTTAGAACAAATGGGTGGTAACTTAAAAGTTTTAAGAGTAACCCCTAATTATGCACCAAGTATTCCAACGATTAAAGGCTTCCCAGCAGAAACACCAAGCATTTTAAGTGTTCAATATATAGAAACAGAAGGTAGATATGGAATTACATATAAAGGATTAAGCCCATATATAAAGTATGCTATAACCTCTGAAAATGGTATAGTTACATCTGATAGTTACAGTGATGTAATACAAGCTGAAGAAAGAGGAGCTAATATTTACTACTTCAAGATTAATCAAGAAGTATTTAGTTATAGAAATAATAAAAATCAATATATAAGAATAGCATACAAAGATAGCATTACTCCATCTAAACCATTTACAATGATTTCTCAACCAGAACCAAATGTTTATTATGATTTTAACTTAGGAACCTTTGTTGGTTTAAATAGTAACATAGAATGTAGAATAGAGGGAGCAAATGAGTGGATTAGTGCTTATGACTTAATACAAGAACAGCATAGAGTTGTAGGTAAAAACTATGTTGAGTTTAGATATAAAGCAAGTGGAAATAAGATGCCAGGTATTAGTAAATTGGTTTCAATAGTTAAAATGCCAAATATAATAATTGAATCAAAGGGAGAAGTATTATTTGATTCACAAGATATAAATACTTTTGATTATAATACTATTGCTAATACGATGACAGCAAAATATATAGCTAATACAGATAAAACGGGAATAAATATAAAATATGCTTTACCATCTACAAACGTGACATATAAATATAGGTTAAATGATGATAATACAGAATATGATTTCCCAACAGGAAGTCAAATGACACTTGCAGGTAGTGTATTAAATTTAAAAGAAAATGAGCTTAATAGTCTAATAATTAGTGCTTATTCAGGATATAGCAAGATAGGAGAATTAAAAATAAATTTCAAGATATTTAATCAAAATTCGATAGAAATTTCTCCTCAATTAGAGGGTGTTATTGGAAGAAAAGTTGGCGATAAGTATATATGCTATAAGGCAAAGGTTGTTGTTCCAGCGGTTACAGGAATGGGAAGTAATATACCAGTTGTAGGAACAGTAAGTTACAATGGAGGAATGCCAATTAAATATAACTTTGAATATATAAGTGATTCAAAAGGTGGCAGATGGGAAGGAGAGTTAATGAGCCCTACAAATTTAGGAAAGGGAGAATATGTTGTTACAGTAAGATATGAAAATCCACTGTTCAAGCCATCTGTTGTATCCAGCAGTAAGACTATAAAGTTTGAAATTAATGATGAAATAGCACCACAAATAAATATAACACAAAATGGAAGTATTATCGGTGAGCTTGTTAGAAAGTATTCACCAGTTGGTGGATTAAATGAAAGTTATAGTGGAACAAAGCAGTATTATGGAGATGTTGTATTAGAAGGATTTAATGCTTTAATGCCTTCTGACAAAATCGAATGGATAGATAATAAATTAGCGACAAGAAATATTGACCAAAAAGACTACTCATTCTATGTTGAATACAGCAGAGATCAAGGCAATACTTGGTCAAGCATTAAGAAAGGTGATAAGTTAACAATAGCAGGAGAATATTTATTAAGAGTTATTGTTTATAATAACAATAATGGACACTATGCTTATTATGATTACAAGTTTTCTATTAAAAAATAATTAAAAAGTGTTTAAAAGGCCTTCTTACATATTTACATAGAAGGCCTTTTAATAAATTATTTTGTTTTTATTTAAAAGGTAGGTGAATTTTATGCGAATAAGAAGGTTTGCTAAAAGGTTAATTGCATTATTAATGGTATTTTTTTTCTTTTTAACAAGCAATGTAATAGCTAATGAATTTATAGATGAAATAAAAGATACAATTAGAGGTAACTATTTATATAATTTTGACGAAACAAAATTTGATGGTTCAAATATTAAAGAATCAATAAAAAATTTAGGAGATATATATAGTGAATATTTTTTTGCTGATGAATTTGATAATTATTTAGAAACTTTAAATGGAGGATATGTAGGAATAGGTGTATCTTTAGAAAAAGGTGAATATGGTATTTTGATTACGGGTGTTTTTGAAAATTCCTCTGCAAAACAGTCAGGAATATTACCAGGAGATATAATTGTGGAAGTAGATGGAGTGGACGTTAAAAATAAATCGCTTGAGGATGTAATAGTTAGTATTCGTGGTAAAGAAGGAACATATGTTAAGCTTAAAATAAAAAGAAAAAGTGATTTGTTAGAATATAATTTAAAAAGAACTAAAATAAGTACAACAACAGTAAGAGGGCAAATAATTAATGGTCATATTGGTTATATTAGCTTATTCTCCTTTGAAGAAAATACTAATACTGAATTTTTAAATGTATATAATAGTTTAAAATCTAAAGGAGCAGATATATTTATTTTAGATGTTAGAAATAATGGGGGAGGTTTTATAGATTCAGCAGTAAAAGTATTATCTAATTTTATCGGTAACAATAATAGCGTAATATTAACTGATAAAAATGGTATTCAAACAAAGATAAAAAGTGATGTTGTTCCAAGTAAATTAATTAATGATAGATTTATATTGTTGACAAACGAAAATTCAGTAGGTTCGACGGAAATAATAGCAGCCGCATTAAAAGATTATAACAAGGCTTTAATTATTGGTAATAAAACATATGGTAAAGGGACATTACAAGACTATTTTGAATTATCAAATGGTGATGTTATAAAGCTAACAACTCATAAGCTTTATTCACCTTATGGAAAAGAAATAAATAAAGTAGGTGTATTACCACACATATATATTGAAAATGATATTTATGAAGTGGCAATGCAGCTTACAGAAAAAGAACCAGCTTTAGATAAGACAAATTATGTGAAATTTATAATAAATGGTAAAAATTATTATGTATACTTAAATGATGAAATACATTTTAATAAATTAATGAGTGTAATTAGTAATTGTGATATGTATATTGGTGTAAAAAATAATTGGATAAAAAAGGATTTAAACTATTATAAGCAAAAGGAGAATCCTTTTATAGAAATAAAAAAGGATATAAGTAATTTGCTTTTAGAGTTACAAAAAAGGGAAATTGAGCAAAAGAAAAAAGAACAAGAAAAAAACAATATCCAAAATAACCAATCTAATACTATACTGCAAAATAAAATTGTTACTAAAAAATATGGATATGTTTCAATAAGCAGACTTAATTTTAGACAATTACCTTCTAAAAAAAGTAAAATATTGTTTGTATTAAAAAGGAATACAAAAGTTGATATCTTAGGAAGTATTAATGGCTGGTATATAATCTCTTATAAATACAAATTAGCATATGTGTATGGGAAGTATATAAAAATAGCTAAATAAGAATCAAGGCCCATCTTTTATCTAACAAAAGATGGGCCTTGATTTACTTTGGACAAATTAAATTAATATATTTAGACTTTAATTGGAATTCAACTTTATTGGCAAGAAAAGTTTCTCCATCTAAATTTACAGCAAATAAGTCGTCAGACTCTATTTTTACCCTTTTACCTTTATAGAAACTAACTTCATTAAAATCTTTATGATTTCCCTTTATATATTTATTTAAAAGGAAAGGTATTTTAATCTTATTTATTTTCCTAATATGGCAAATGTCAAATTTGCCATCAAATATATCGGAATCAGGTGTTGGCATTATTCCACCACCATAGTATTTTCCATTTGAAATTGTAGTTAATAAAGTTTCAGATTCTATATTAATGTTATCAATTTGTATTTTAAATTGCTTATTTTTGTACTGTACTAACGTATTTATAAGATGATAAAGATAGCTTGTCTTACCACTAAATATTTTTTTGCCTCTTTGAACTTTGTGGGCTATTTCAGCATATAATCCAACACTTGCTATATTTATAAAATATTTATTAAAGCATTTTCCTACATCACATTTTTTATAATCTGATTTGATTAATAGTTCTAAGATTTTATCAATATCCATTGTTTTATATATAGTTCTTGCAAAGTCATTTCCTGTTCCACACGGTAATACCCCAAGGGCAGCATTACTATCTATAATTCCATTTAATACCTCATTTAATGTGCCGTCGCCTCCTACGGCAATAATTCTTTCAAATTTTGCTATGTTTTTGTTTGCAATTTCTATTGCATTCTCAGGGTAATTTGTAAACTCGATTGAGTAGCTTATTCTGTTTCGTTCACATATGTTTTTTATGTTTTCAACAGCCTTAATAGCACGTCCGTTTCCTGCCTTAGGGTTTACAATAAAAAGCATAATATCCCACCTTTGAATTCAAATTAAGTAGAGGTTGTATGAAGGGATAGGTTTAAACAAAATTAATAGTGTTTATAAAGCCCCTTAATAGCCACAGTTTAAATTAATAAATCCATAAAAGGGGCTTTATAAAAAAATATAATATACAGTAGTTTTAAAATAATCTTTATTTAATTACTTTATATTTAAAATCCTTCTTGCTTCATTAGGAGTTGCAACATCTCTTCCAAGTTCCTTTGCTATTCTTACAACTCTTTCAACAAGCTGTGCATTTGATTTTGCAAGCTCACCTTTATTATAGTATATATTATCCTCAAGTCCAACTCTAACGTGTCCACCAAGAAGTATAGCAAAAATAGCCATAGGAAGTTGATGCCTTCCTATGCCTGCAACTGTCCAGGTTGAACCTTCTGGAATTGACCTTACCATATATGTAAGGCTGTCTATATCAGCAGGCATACCGGATGGAACTCCTAATACAAAGTCAAAATGAAGTGGTGTGTCTAAAAGTCCCATTTTAACAAGCCTTTTTGCGTTTTCAATCATTCCTCTATCAAAAACCTCTATTTCAGGTTTAATATTAAATTCCTTCATCTTTTTTGCAAAGTTTATGAGGGATGGAAAACTATTAACAAAAACTTCATCACCAAAATTTATTGTACCCGCATCAAGTGTTGCCATTTCAGGTCTTAATTTTACAGGTGCAAGTCTCTCCTCATCGCTCATACCAACTGCACCGCCTGTTGTTACCTGTAATATTGCATCAGGGCATTTTTGTCTTATTGCATCAAGTATTACTTTAAATCTTTCTTTATTCTGTGTTGGTGTTCCATCGTCCTCCCTAACGTGTATATGGAGTATAGATGCACCTGCGATATATGCCTCATAGGCTGATTGTGCCATTTCTTCTGCAGTATATGGTACAGCAGGATTTTGTTCCTTTGTAACTTCTGCACCTGTTAATGCACAAGTTATAATAAGCTTTTCCATACCAATTACCCCCTATTAAATCTCTGTTTATCCTTTGGAACAACACAGGTTCCTGACGCTCTGCATACGACAATAGGATTATCAAGAACATCACAGGCAGAATCGTTGTTAGGAATGTTTGCAGAAGTTATAACCTTCTTTGCCTCAAACTTCATTTTCCTTGATGTATTGCCAACTTCAATTATTTCACCAATAGCTTCAATATAATCCCCAGCATATACAGGTGCTAAAAATTCAACACTATCATAGGCTCTAAAAAGTCCTTCATCTCCATCGTGCCTAATTAGAAGCTCTGTTGCAACATCTCCAAACAATTGAAGCATTTTTGCACCATCTACTAAATTTCCAGCATAGTGTGCATCGTGACTGGACATTCTTACCCTAATTACAACCTTTTCTCCAATTGGCATATCGTTACCCCCTTAAAAATATTTTCATAATATTTATATTCTTCAAACAACAATCAAATCCTTTTTTATAAGCACTGACAAAAAATTTTTTTTTTCGACAAAGAAGGAATTTGAATTTAAGTGAAGAATATATGATTATGGAGGTGAAAAAAATGATTATGGATTCTTCCATTAGGGCTGCTGTAAAGTGCAGTGAGTGCGGAAGGTACACAAGTTTTCACATAAACTTATTTGAGGCAAAAAGGCCAACAAGTAGGAGATGTTCCTGTGGAAATATCGTATTTAAAGTTAGTGCTACTAAGGGAGAAGTTGACATAGATATACCGTGTATAGCTTGTGGGGAAACACATAGATATAAATATAAAATAAAAGATTTAATAGATAAATCAGTTAATATTTTAGCTTGCCCTGTTTGTGGTATGGAAATTGCCTTTTTGGGGAAAGAATATCTTGTAGATGATATGGTTAATAGGTATATGGATGATATGCTTGAATTATTAACTCATCTTGGAGTTATAGATAAAACAAAGAGGTGGGTTATAAAATAAAAATACTACAATGGGGAGTGATTATATGAAACTATTTATCGACACTGCCAATGTTGATGAAATTAGAGAGGCAGAAAGACTTGGTATAATCTGTGGAGTTACTACAAATCCTTCTCTTATTGCAAAGGAAGGAAGAGACTTTGTTGAAGTTGTAAAGGAAATTACTGAAATAGTTGATGGCCCAATAAGTGCAGAGGTAATAAGCCTTGAGGCTGAGGGTATGATTATGGAGGCAAGGGAACTTGCTAAAATTCATAAGAACATAGTAATTAAGATACCTATGACACTTGAGGGATTAAAGGCTGTTAAGGTTCTTTCAAAGGAAGGAATTAAAACAAATGTTACATTGATTTTCTCATCAGCACAGGCTTTACTTGCAGCTAAGGCTGGTGCTACCTATGTTAGCCCATTTGTGGGAAGATTAGATGATATAGGGCATAATGGAATGACATTAATTGAGGAGATAGTGAGAATATTTGATAACTATGGAATAGAAACAGAGATAATAGCTGCAAGCATAAGACATCCAATGCACGTTGTTGAAGCAGCACTTGCAGGTGCACATATTGCAACAGTACCATATAAGGTGCTTGTTCAAATGGCAAAACACCCTATGACTGATATAGGAATAGAAAAATTCCTAAAGGATTGGGAAACAGTTCCTAAAAAATAATTCATATTGTTTATAAGAAGGCCTAACTAAAAGATGCATTTTTAGTTAGGTCCTTTATTTTTGGTTATAAAGTGCCACCAAGAGCTCCGAAAAAATGATACCTTAAAAATTGTCACCACTATATATAGTGAATAAAAGATAATATGCGCAACTATATATAGTATGTTTTTAAAAATAATTTGATTTTTTCGGAGGTCTCCCACCCAGGTGAAATGTGACATTTTTAATTATAACCTTTGTTTTCTCTAAAATTATACCTATCTTGTTTGAGGGTGATTTTAGAAAGACAGGTTGGGTTATATAGAATATCCCCTAAAGAATTGCAAAACAATAAGACCACCGAAAGTTAGATAATTTCACATTTCATCTAAGTGGCACCAAATAGTATATCACATTACATAAATATATTTTAACAAAAATATATTTGACAAACAATTAACGTAAAGAGTATAATAAAAATGTTGATTAAGGGATAAATAGTATAGCACAATAGGAGGAATTTTTATGAATATGGATTTAGCACTTGGGCTTGTTAGGGTTACGGAGGCTGCCGCAATCAATGCTTCAAAATATATGGGACGTGGAGATAAAAATGCTGCTGATGAGGCTGCTGTAGAAGGTATGAGAGCTATGTTTGATAGTCTTCCAATTAAGGGAACGGTTGTTATTGGTGAGGGTGAAATGGATGAGGCACCAATGCTATATATAGGAGAGGTACTTGGAAGCGGTGACTATGAGGTGGATATTGCTGTTGATCCTTTAGATGGTACAAGCTTTGTGGCAAAGGGAATGCCAAATGCACTTGCTGTTGTTGCAATTGCAGAGAAGGGATCCCTTCTGCATGCACCTGATATGTATATGGAAAAGCTTGTTGTGGGACCAAAGGCAAGGGGAGTAGTATCGCTGGATGCTCCTTTGAGTGAAAATATAATAAATGTAGCAAAGGCTCTTAATAAAGATGTATCAAATGTAACTGTTGTAATACAGGATAGACCAAGACATAAACATTTAATGGATGAGGTAAGAAAGGTAAATGCAAGATTAAAATTATTTAACGATGGAGATATACAGGAGGCACTTGCAACGTGTTTTGATGAGAGTGGTGTAGACATTATGGTGGGAATAGGTGGAGCACCTGAGGGGGTTATAACAGCTGCTGCAGTAAAGTGCATTGGTGGAGATTTTCAAGGGAGACTCTTTCCTACTAACGATGAGGAAAAAAAGAGATGTTTTGATATGGGTATAACTGATTTAAGTAGGGTTATGCAGCTTGATGATATAGTAAAGTCAGATGATGTGTATTTTGCAGCAACAGGAGTATCTGATGGAGATATACTTAAGGGAGTTGTATTTTTAGGTAAGGATAGGGCAAAAACAAGTTCTATTGTAATGAGGGCAAAGACAGGAACAATAAGATATATAAATGCTATACATAATTTAAGTAAAAGAGGGTATTAAATCTTAAAGGAGCCTATTGGCTCCTTTTCAGGCTGTTGAAAAAGTTATGTATTGATTAGCCCCATTAAGGATTTCTTAGGCATTCGTTCATTTCGCTAATCAATTCTAAGCTTTTATTTGTTTGAAAAAGTCCTACCCTCGCGATGCCATCGTCCTGATGGCCGCTCGGCTCGGCACGTCCTGTGCCGAATTACGGACTTTTTCAAAGTCGAAAAGCTAAGAATTGCTAAAGCTCATGAAAGAGCCAAATAAAATCCTTTCATGGGGCTTTTTTAGATTTTTGCTAACAATTAGGTTTGCCAACAATCTGAAAAAGGAGCCTATTGGCTCCTTTTTTATGTATAGTTATAATTTTAAAAAAACTGAGGTTATAATAAGAAAATGTCATATTTCACCTGGGTGGCACTTTATTGAGTAGCATATATAAAAATTATGTTATATTATATATTGACTTTGGGTATATAAAGTATATATAATATAATTAGTAATTTGGAATGGGGGAGTAATATGGATATTGATTTGGCTTTATCTTATGTAAGAGTTACAGAGGCAGCAGCAATTAGTGCCTCAAAACTTTTAGGAAGAGGAGATAAAAATGCTGCAGATGATGCGGCAGTTTCTGCTATGAGAAGGATGTTTGACTTAATTCCAATAAAGGGTAAGGTTGTAATAGGCGAAGGAGAGATGGATGAAGCTCCTATGCTCTACATTGGTGAAGAGCTTGGTATTAGAGATGAGGATAGTATAGAGGTTGATATTGCAGTTGACCCACTTGATGGAACTAATCTTGTAGCAAAGGGACTTCCTAATGCACTATCTGTTGTTGCAATTTCTCCTAAGGGAGGACTTCTTAATGCACCTGATATGTATATGGAAAAGATAGCTGTAGGAAGACGAGCAAAGGGGTGTGTTTCTTTGGATGCACCACTTGAGGAGAATATAAAAAATGTAGCAAGGGCCTTAAATAAAAAGGTGGAAGATGTAACTGTAATAATGCTTGATAGAGAAAGACATTATGGTCTTATGGAAAAGGTTAGAAAAGTAGGTGCAAGAATGAAGCTAATAACAGATGGAGATATTGCAGCGGCAATAGCGACAGGGTTTGAGGATACAGGAATAGATATTATGGTTGGTTCAGGTGGTGCACCTGAAGGAGTAATAGCTGCTGCTGCATTAAAGTGTTTGGGAGGAGACTTTCAAGGTAGGCTATGTGTAACGTCTGAGGAAGAAAAAAGAAGATGTATTGAGATGGGAATAACGGATTTAAATAAGTTAATGTATATAGATGATATAGTTAAGGCAGATGATGTATATTTTGCAGCAACAGGTGTGTCAGATGGCGACCTTTTAAAGGGTGTTGTATATTTAGGTAAGGATAAAGTAAAGACACAATCTGTAGTTATGAGGTCAAAAACAGGAACAGTAAGATTTATAAATGCAATTCATAGATTAAGTTAATAAGATAGAATGTAAGGTGCCAAGTAGATGGCACCTTGTTTAATTATGTAACTGTGAACTACTTATATAGAGGTGGAGGCTTTGTAGTAGTTAATACTCAAAATAGATAAAGTTTTTCTAAGCTTATAGGGTTGTTTCATCCTAAATAATACTGCTATGGGTTTTATTATATAGCTTCTTTTTACTATGTAATTATTTTGTTTTTTAAGAAAAGTGACATTCATCATTCATTAACAGAATTATATAACTTCTGTTCTTATTTATTGAATTAGTAGGATTTTAAATTGTTAATTATGTTTAACAGTATTAGTTCTACTTTACATTTCTAATATAGAGTATTAAAATAATAATAGTCGAGTCTTATAGTCTGTTCTATTCGTCTATTTCCCCAGTTATCCGAATTTAATAAAAAAGTTTCATTATAGAGTTAAATGTCCTTATGTGTTGTAAAAATATGGAGGTGTAGTATGAATTTTGAAGAATTGAAGGGTAAGACGCTGGAGGAGCTAAGGCAGATTGCAAAGGATTATGACATAAAATCTGTTTCAAAGTTCAGAAAGAGCGAACTTATCGAGGAAATATTAAGGTTAGAAGAGGAGAAGAGCAGGGTAAAGCCTCAAGAGATTATAGTCCCTGAAATTGAAGAAGAAAAAAGTGAACCGCTTCGTGATGAGGAGATAAAGCTTCACGATATAGATGTAGAAAAGAGGGAAAAGATACAGGAACTTCTTCAGGATGCTGATACGGTTGAGGGTGTATTTGAGCTTATAGAAAATCAGCAATATGGTTTTTTAAGATTGGATAACTACCAACAGGGTCCAAGGGATATATATGTATCTCCGTCACAAATAAGAAGATTTAATTTGAAAACGGGTGATTTAATAAAGGGTAAGGCAAGGTTTCCGAAGGAGACTGAAAAATATAAGGCACTTATATACCTACAAGAGATTAATGGAATGCATCCTGAAAAGGTAATAGGTAGAAAAAGCTTTGAAACATTAACTCCAATATATCCAAATAAAAGACTAAGTCTTGAAGTTTCAAGTGGAGATTTAGCAACAAGACTTATAGATATTTTAGCTCCAATAGGAAGAGGACAAAGAGGGCTTATTGTTGCACCTCCAAAGGCAGGAAAAACTGTTCTTTTAAAGAAGATAGCAAATGCAATTACAACAAATCACCCAGATGTTGAGCTTATAGTTCTTTTAATAGATGAAAGACCAGAGGAAGTAACAGATATGCAAAGGTCTATAAAGGGTGAGGTAGTATATTCAACCTTTGATAATGAGCCGGAAAACCATACAAGAATAGCAGAACTTGTTCTTGAAAGAGCAAAGAGGCTTGTTGAGCTAAAGAAGGACGTTGTTATACTTCTTGATAGTATTACTCGTCTTGCAAGGGCCTATAACCTTACAATAAACCCAACTGGAAGAACATTATCAGGAGGACTTGATCCTGGTGCATTGATTCAGCCTAAGAAGTTTTTTGGAGCGGCAAGAAATATTGAAGAGGGTGGAAGTTTAACAATACTTGCAACAGCCCTTGTAGAAACTGGAAGCCGTATGGATGATGTTATTTTTGAAGAGTTTAAAGGTACTGGAAATATGGAAGTACATCTTGATAGAAAACTTCAAGAAAGAAGAATATTCCCTGCAATAGATATATATAAATCAGGTACAAGAAGAGAGGATCTTCTATTAAATGAGGATGAAAAATCAGCTGTTATGGCTATAAGAAGACTTCTTGCAAACGAAACAACTCAAGATGCAACAGAAAAGCTGTTAAATTCAATTGCAAGAACAAAGACAAATAAAGAGTTTGTACAGATGGCAGCAAAGGTTTTAAAGGATTAATTTAGATATTGAAAAACTATAATAAATGTGGTATAATCTAAAAAGTTGACGGAAGGTACTACATAAAGCTTATATATTATGTTAAGAATATATGAAAGAGGTGAAATAAATGAGAGATATCCATCCAAATTACAATCACGATGCAGTTGTAAAGTGTGCTTGCGGTAATACTTTCACAACTGGATCAGTTAAGAAGGAACTTAAGGTAGAAATCTGTTCAAACTGCCACCCATTCTTCACAGGAAAGCAAAAGATGCTTGTTGAACAAGGTGGAAGAATGGATAAGTTTATGAAGAAGTACAACCTAAAGATTGAAGAATAATTTCTTTGACCGGCATGCCGGTCTTTTTTCATATAATAGGATGGAGGGATATTATGTACGGCCCAAAGGATCACGGATATATTGAGGTTATAGTAGGTCCAATGTATAGTGGAAAAAGTGAAGAACTTATAAGAAGAATCAAAAGAGCAAAGATTGCAAAGCAAAATGTATTGGTTTTCAAGCCTATAATTGATGATAGATATAGTAAAACCTGTGTTGTTTCCCATACAGGTATAAAGGAAGAGGCAATATGTATTCAAAACCCAGAGGAAATATTAAATTATGTTAAGGATACAACAGATGTAGTTGCGATAGATGAAGTTCAGTTTTTTGATGAAAAGGTAGTAGATGTATGTAAAAAGCTTGCAGATAAGGGCAAGAGGGTAATTTGTGCAGGTCTTGATATGGACTTTAGAGGAGAACCCTTTGGGCCTATTCCAAGACTACTTGCAATTGCAGAGTTTGTAGATAAGATTCAGGCTATATGTGTTGTTTGTGGAAACCCTGCAACAAGAACACAAAGACTAATTAACGGAAAGCCTGCAAAATATAGCGACCCTATTATTTTAGTTGGTGCAACTGAAGCATATGAGGCAAGATGTAGAAAGTGTCATATAGTTCCTAAGGAGTGATTTAATGAAGGGTGTTGTAGACAGGATTGAGGGGAATGTGGTTGTAATTGTTTTAGATGATGAAGATGTAGTTGAAGTAGATATTAAGAATTTTGATAATAAAGTAACAGAAGGGGATGTTGTATATAAAGGCGTATATAACTGGGTTGTGGATGAAGAAGAGACATTAAAGAGAAAAAAAGAAGTAGAAAATTATCTAAAACTATTTGATGAATAATTTTATAATGAAGAATCCAGTATCTTAAGGTATAAGATACTGGATTCTTTTATTTTATTTTTTACGAACATTCGACAAGATTTGGCATAATATGGAGTAGAAAAAATAAAGGGGGGGTCATATATGCCAGATATAAGAAATAATATATCTATGGACGTAAAGCAGGAGGAAAATAGGGGATTTTGTAACCAAACACAAAATGAGCAAACTATAGAAGTTACAAATACAGAAACAAAATGTCTATGCAAGAACTATCAATATGGAAGGAAGAAATATGTTAAGATACCTGTAGTTCTTGCAGAATTTACCGTTCAGATAGATACAGAAGCAGATATAACTCTTCCAGAGGATGCAATAGATATTAAGTTTATAGACAAAAATGTTTATTTAACTCAATGTCATCTAATTCCAGGAACTAACAAAGTATATCTTTCAGGTTATGTAAGAAAAAATATAGTGTATTCAACCTTAGGTGGAGTAACAGGAAAGGGTATAGCAGGTAATATAAGACACGCAACTTTAAACGTACCATTTGACTGTGTAACAGAGGTATGTTTTGAAAGATATCCAAAGATTTATTCAACACCTCCAAAGAAGGAGGTAGAGTTCTTAGATTGTAAAAAGCCTGGCAAGAATATGAAGGAAGATAATTATAAGCACGTAGAGATATTTAATGAAAGAGTATATTGTGAATTAGAGAACGCATATATCTATGAAACAGATATTAAGCTTGACTCAAGACCAGTTAGAGGGTTTGAGACTGAAGAGGTATTTAGATGTATAAAGGAAAAGATGGTTGTATATGTAACAATAAAGCTTCTCCAAAATCAGCAGGTATGCTGGGATGGGCCAGTTAGTTATGAAGAAGATGAGGAAGAAAAATTTGATGAACTAAAGGTTGAATTTGAGGATGAGAAATAATTTATAAAAATCCATAAGGTATTTTGCCTTATGGATTTTTTGTATCATATATAGACACAGTCTCAAGTTTATACAAAATGAAGGTGTATAAACTTGAGACTTTTTTATTTTTAGATTGGCATATAAATTGCTTTAAAATATTAAGAAAATTCTATACACGGAGGTGGAGTGATGTCACAGGTAATTGTAAGTGGAATTATAACAGGTAGCCTTTATGCACTTGCTGCATTAGGATTGGTTTTAATATTTAAAACATCGGATGTGGTAAATTTTGCACAGGGCGAGATGGCAATGTTTTGTACATTTATCGCATATACCTTTATGACCTTTGTAGGACTACCATACTATATAGCCTTTCCCTTAACAATAATTTGTGCTGGTATTTTAGGGGTAATTGTTTATAGATTGATTATAAAGCCCCTATCAAAGTCAAATGTTTTAAGCATAATGATTGCAACATTAGGCTTAATTATGATTTTAAATGGACTTGCAGGAAATATATTTGGTTTTGAGACAAAGAGTTTCCCAAAGCTAATAAATGCAAAAAACATAAATATACTTGGTGTATCCCTTGAACCTAACAGCCTATTAATAGTTTTAATAACCTTTGCTATTATGTTGTCACTTTTCTTCTATTTCAAAACTATGGAGGGAATAGCTATAAGAGCAGTTGCACAGGATGTTGATGCAGCCAAGCTAATGGGTATATCAGTAAAGAGGGTTACAGTAACAACTTGGATAATAAGTTCAATGCTTGCAGCAACAGCAGGTATGCTAATTGCACCAACAACATTTTTAGATATAAATATGATGTCTGAAGTGCATTTAAAATCCTTCTGTGCAGCAGTTTTAGGAGGTTTTAATACATTTGTTGGCCCAGCAGTTGGTGGCGTATTGATTGGTATTCTTGAAAATTTAGTTGGTAAATATATATCCCTTGCTTGGAAAACAGTTTTTGCCTTCATATTAATCATAGTAATGTTAGTGGTAAGGCCTAATGGATTATGTGGCAAAAGCTATAGAAGGAAGGTGTAGAGTATGAAAAAATATATGAAACAGGTTATTATTTTAGCAATATTTATACTTCTTCCGTTAGTTTTTAATTTTAATAGAAGCTTTATGACTCTTTTAAATATGGCCGGAATTTATGTTGTTATTGCAATAGGTTTTAACATACTTTTAGGATATGCAGGTCAAATTTCACTTGGACACGCTGCCTTTGTAGGAATTGGTGCATATACCACAGCAATTTTATCAACAAAGTGTAATCTTTCCTTCATACTTATAATTCCAATTGTAATTTTAATAAGTGGAATATTAGGATTTATTTTAGGTCTTCCTGCCCTTAGACTTCAGGGAAACTATCTTGCTATCGCAACATTAGGATTTGGTGTTGCCTTTAGCCATATATTTATGGAATGGGAAAGTGTAACAGGTGGTTTTTCGGGTATAAAGGGAATTAATCCACCCAATTTATTTGGATATCAATTTAAAACAAGACTGTCGATGTACTATTTTATCCTTTTCTTTATTGTAGTTTCAATCATATTTGCTAAAAACCTTATTAAAACAAAAACAGGAAGAGCTCTAATGGCTATAAGAGATAGCGAATATGCAGCTATGTCCCTTGGAATAGATGTTGCAAAGTATAAAACTATAGCCTTCTTAATAAGTGCAATATATGCAGGCGTTGCAGGTAGTCTTTATGCCTTTTTATTTAGACAAGTATACCCAAATACCTTTGATGTTGGTATGTCCTTAAACATACTTGCAATGATTGTAATAGGTGGAATTGCCTCAATTGAAGGATCTGTTGTTGGAGCACTTTTTATTACCTTGATTCCTGAATTTTTAAAGAATATAAAAGTACAAAATGCATCCTTTATACTTACAGGATTATTATTAATTTTATGTGTTATGTATTTCCCCTATGGACTTGTTGATATATATAGAAGATTTAAGGTGTGGCTGAAGAAAAAGGCAGCAGTTAAAGATGAGGGGGTTAAGGTATGAACAAGCAGGCATTAAACTTTAAAGATATAACAATTGCCTTTGGAGGGTTAAAAGCTATTGATAGTCTTTCCTTTGATGTTAAAGAGGGAGAGATAGTTGGTATAATAGGCCCAAATGGTGCTGGAAAAACAACTCTATTTAATATAATAAGTCGTTTTTATAAGCAGGATACAGGAAAAATTGAGGTATTTGGGGAGGATGTAAGTTCACTAAAGCCCCACGATGTAATAAATAAGGGAATAGTTAGAACTTTTCAAAATGTAGAGCTTTTTAAGCATATGACAGTATTAGATAATCTCCTAATAGGTCAGCATAGAAACTTAAACTATAACATATTTTCAAGCCTTATAATGACAAGAAGGGTTAAAAGGATAGAGGAGGATGCAAAGAAGAGGGCCTTTGAAATATTAAATATATTAGGTATTGGAAACTATGCCTATTACTATCCGATAAATCTTCCCTATGGAATACAAAAGAAGGTAGAACTTGCAAGGGCACTAATTTCAAATCCAAAGATTTTAATATTAGATGAACCTGCAGCAGGAATGAATGATACAGAGACTATTGATTTATCAAACAAGCTAAAGGAATTAAAGGATAAGTTCAATTTAACAATCATAGTAATAGAGCACCATATGCCCTTTGTTATGAATATATGTGACAGAGTTGTAGTTTTAAATTTTGGTAAAAAGATTGCAGAAGGAACCCCAAATGAAATTAAGACAAATCCTCAGGTTATAGAAGCATATTTAGGATAGGGGGGAATAAGATGCTTATTATTAAAAATCTAAAGGTCAACTATGGGTATGTTAATGCACTAAAGGGGGTTGATATAGATATAAAAGGGGGGCAAATTGTTAGTATTTTAGGTTCAAATGGAGCTGGAAAAACAAGTCTCCTAAAGGCGGTGTCAGGACTTGTTGAAGATAAGTCTGGTACTATTTTATTTGATGGACAGGATATAACAAATATGTCAACAGAAAAAATAGTATCACTTGGAATTAGTCACTGCCCAGAGGGGAGAAGAATATTTCCTCAGCTTACTGTTGAGGAGAACTTAAAAATAGGTGCATATGTTTTGAGAAATAAAAAAGTAAATTTACAGGAGGAATTTGAAAGAGTATATGCATTCTTTCCAAAGTTAAAGGAGAGGAGAAGGCAGGTGGCAGGTACCTTAAGTGGAGGAGAACAGCAGATGCTTGCAATTGGTAGGGCACTTATGTCAAAACCTAAGCTTTTGATGCTTGATGAGCCTTCCCTTGGACTTGCTCCAATCATTGTTAATGAGATTTTTAAGATAATAAAACAAATAAATAGTGAAGGTGTAACAGTCTTATTAATTGAACAAAACGCAAATGGGGCATTAAAAATATCGGACTACAGCTATGTTCTTGAGTTAGGTCAAGTAGTATCAGAGGGAGATAGTAAGAAACTTTTAAATGATGAAGGCATTAGAAAATCTTATCTTGGTGCATAATTAATTTAAAAATATAAAGGGGGAATTTTTTATGAAAAAAATCTTATCAATCCTATTAACGCTTGTCTTATCACTATCTTTACTTTCAGGCTGTGGTAAAGAGACAAAAACAACATTAGCACAAGGGGTAGACGAAAAGACTATAAAGGTTGGAACAATAGGGCCAACATCAGGACCTATTGCAATAGTTGGAGTTCCTATGCTACACGGAATGCAGGCTTATTTTAATATGGTTAATGACTTAGGTGGAGTAAATGGTAGAAAGATTGAACTTATTGCAAAGGATGACCAATTTAAGCCAGATTTAGCACTTCAAAAGGCTGAAGAACTTGTTGAAAAGGATAAGGTATTTGCTATTGTAGGTCAACTTGGTACACCAGGATGTCTTGGAACATTAGATTATTTCAAGGAAAAGGGAATACCTGCAGTATATCAAGGAACAGGAGTTAGTGCCTTTGCAAAGGCAAAGGGTAACTACTTCCCAGTACAACCAAACTATACATTTGAAGGTGGACTACTTGTTAAATATGCTGTAGATAATCTAAAGGCAAATTCTATTGCAATAATATATGGTAATGATGATGCGGGAAAGGAAGAGCTTGAGGGGGTTAAGGCACAACTTAAGAAGATGGGTAAAGAGGATGTTTTAAAGGCAGAGGTTCCATTTAATACACAGGATCTTGATTTCTCAGCACACGTTCAAAAGGCAGCAGAGGTTAAGCCAGATGTTACTATTGTTGTTGGATATCAAAAGGCAGTTCCTGGTATTTTACTTGAAGCAAAGAAGCAAGGTTTTAAGACTCAATTTATGACTTCATATATCAATGCAGATTTAACAATGCTAACACTTGCAAAGGATGCAGCAGATGGTGTTATTGTTACAGCTTGGGTTCCAGATATAACAGATCCAAATAATCAAGCAGCTAAAAAGTTTATTGAAACATATAAAAAATACTTCCCAAATGAAACACCAAATGCCTTTGCAGCTGCTGGTTGGGTTGCAGCAGAGGTATTTGTAGAGGGATTAAAGAGAGCAGGAAATGACTTATCTTGGGAAGGATATATAAAGGCTATGGAAACATTTAAGGATTGGAATGATGGTATTGCGAAGGGTATAACCTATACAAAGGACAGAAGAAATGGCGTTGAAAAGATGTATTTTATGAAGGCAGTTTGGGATGAAAAGATGCCAAGATTTGAAAAGATATCAGACTTTGTTGGACTTGAATAGGAGTTGATATTATGCCATTTGAAATAATAAACGATAAGAGGATGTACTATGAAGTATATGGAGAAGGTGAACCGCTTATTCTATTAAATGGAATAATGATGTCTACTGCAAGTTGGTCAGCATTTGTAGGAGTACTTTCAAAGTATTATAGAGTAGTTTTGGTGGATTTAATAGACCAAGGCAGGTCAGACAAGGGAGATGCCTTTTATACACAGGATATGCATACTGATATGTTATATGAACTTACCAAAAGGCTCAATATAGATAAGTTTAACCTTCTTGGTATCTCCTATGGTGGAGAAGTTGCAATGCTTTATGCATTAAAATATCAGAATACTTTAAAATCCCTCATCCTTTCAAATACAACTGCATATACAACTAAAATTATGAAACATATTGGTGATGCGTGGGAATATGCCGCTTCACTTTATGATACAAAGAACTTTATGAAGGCGACACTACCCTATATATATTCACAAAGATTCTATGAAGAAAATTTTAAATGGATTAACGATAGAATTGAGCTATTTGATAGTTTATTTACCAAAGAATGGTATGATGGTTTTAGAAGGGCTGTTAAAAGTGCAGATGAATTAAATATTTTAGATAGGATTTCAGAAATAAAAGTTCCAACTCTAATTATAAGCAGTGAATTAGATATAATAACTCCTTTATACTACCAACTTGAAATAAAAAATAGAATAGAAAACAGCAGATGGATAGAGATTAAAGAGGCAGGACACGCATCTATGTATGAAAGACCAAATGAATTTGCCCTTGCTGTTATAGGATTTTTAAAGACAGCAGAATTTGATATTAAGATTAAATGATAGTAAGTAAACAAAAGGTGCTTGTTACCTTTTGTTTACTTATTTAATTTAGAATATTTTATATTTTTATTCAAATATAATTTATATTTATTTATAATAAAATATAGTAGAGACTAAAAAGAATTTGGGGTGAGGGGAATGATTAATTTTATGAAGACAAAGGAATTCAATTTTTTTTGTAAAAATTTATTTGATAAGTTACCTGTTCCAGTTGACTTTTTAGATAAAGATGGAAGAATTGTTTATATAAATAGATGTTTTTTAGAATTTTTAGGTTTAAATGAAGAGGATGTATTAGGAAGGGTTGTTACAGAGGTTGAACCTACCTCTAAATTTTTAGAAACATTAAAATATAGACAAGCAGAGGTGGCTAAAAGGCACGTTTTTTCAAATGGAAAAGAGGCAATTGTACATAGAATTCCAATAATAGATGAGAAGGACAATCTAATAGGTGGATTTGGAATGCTTCTATTTGATGACTATGAAAAGCTAAAGCAGGTAACAGAACAGATAGAGAAAATACATAAAGAACTTAATCTATATAAAAATGAGATAGCAAAGATGAATAGGGCAAAATATTCCCTTGCTGATATAATAGGTGAGTCAAAGCCTATGAAGCAGGCAAAATCTAAGGTTAAAAAGCTTGCCAGAGTAAATTCAAATATTTTGATTATAGGCGAGAGTGGAGTAGGTAAAGAGCTTTTTGCCCACGCTATTCATAACGAAAGTGAAAGAAATGAATTTCCTTTTGTTTCAATAAACTGTTCTGCTATTCCAGAAAATCTACTTGAGGCAGAGTTTTTTGGATATGAGGATGGTGCCTTTACAGGAGCAAGAAAGGGAGGAAACATTGGTAAGTTTGAACTTGCAAATGGAGGCACAATATTCTTAGATGAGATAGGGGATATGCCTCTATATATGCAGGCAAAACTTTTGAGGGTTTTGCAGGAGAAGGAAGTTGTAAGAATAGGTTCAAATAAGGTTGTAAAGCTTGATGTTCGTGTTATATGTGCAACCCATAAAAATTTAGAACAGCTTGTAAATGAAGGTAAGTTTAGAGAGGACTTGTACTATAGACTAAATGTACTTTCCTTAGATATTCCTCCATTGAGACAGAGAAGGGAGGATATACCTCTTTTAGTTCAAAGTTTTGTAGAGAAGTTTTATAAGGAGACGGGACTTTATAGGGAAATACCAGAGGAAGTTATGAATATATTGTGCAACTATGATTGGCCAGGGAACATAAGGGAGCTTAAAAATATAGTTGAGAGAATATGCGTCAATGCAGATGATACTGAAGTTACGGTTAACGACCTTCCAGCAGCAATATTAAATAAGACCTTTAGGATTGAACACAAGAAAAATCAAGGTTTAAAGGAGATTATGGAGAACATAGAGAAGGAAATAATAATAAGTACGCTAAAGGAGTGCAACAATAATAAGAGTCTTGCAGCCAGTAAGCTAAATATTCCAAGGGCTTCCTTATATAGAAAGATTGAAGAATATAACATAGAGAGTGAAAATAAATAATACATATGTAATAATTTGTTACACAGGAGTACCTTTAAAATGGTGCTCCTTAATTATTTTTTTTGGCATAGTTTTTGCAATATTCATAAAAAAAGCTAAGGGGTGATGTTATGAGAAAGCACGTTGGAATTGCTGGGGTTTCTTATTATATTCCAGATAAATTTATGACAGCAAAAGAGGTAAGCGAGGCAACGGGAGGAGTTTGGACAGAGGAGGCTGTTATAGAAAAACTTGGATTTTATAAAAAGCCAATACCAGGAGAAGATGATGGAACACAGGAGATGGGGGTTAAGGCAGCACTAAATTGCCTAAAGGAATACAATATAGATCCTATGGAAATAGATGTTGTAATTTGCATAGGAGAAGAGTGGAAGGAATATCCATTAACTACATCCGCAATATACATACAAGAGAAGATAGGTGCAAAAAGGGCCTATGGTTTTGACCTGCAACAAAGATGCTGTACCTGCATTACTGCAATGAAGGTTGCAAAGGATATGATGATGAGCGATGATTCAATAAATACAGTTTTAATTGTAGGTGGATATAGAAACGGCGACTTTATCGATTATAAAAATAATAGGGTTAGTTTTATGTATAACTTAGGTGCAGGTGGTGGTGCATTAATTCTTAAAAAGAATTTAGGTAAAAATGAGCTTTTAGAGTCTGCAATAATTAGCGATGGCTCCTTTGCAAGAGATGTTGGTGTAAGATACGGTGGTACTGTAAATCCAATTAACAGAGAGAATGTGGATTATGCGTATAAGTCCCTTGATGTATTTGATGTAGAGGGAATGAAGCAGAGGTTAAATGAAAAATCAACACCAAACTTCCTAAAGGTTATAAGGGATTCGCTAAAAAAGAGTGGATATTCACAGGAGGATATAGGTTATCTTGCAATACTTCATTTTAAATATTCTGCACATAAGTATATTTTAAATGAGCTGGGACTCGATGAATCAAAATCAGTTTATCTATGTGATTATGGTCATATAGGACAGATAGACCAGATTTTATCCTTAAAGCTTGGTTTAGAGCAGGGAAAGGTTAAGGATGGAGATATTGTTGTTATGGTTGGTGCAGGCATAGGATATGCTTGGGCAGCAAATACAATCAAATGGGGAAAAATTGAAGATTAAGGAGGCAGGATTTTTATGAACTTTAGAGAAGAATATAATAGAAAGCTAAAAAGCCTTGATGAAATTTTGCATTTAGTTAAATCCGACTATGAAGTTTGTGTAGCACTTGCGGGTGCAGAACCTATGGACTTTTTAGGAAGACTTCACGAGATAAAGGATGAGGTTCAAAATGTATCGGTATTAACTTGTCTTAATATGGCTAACTACAAATTTACAAGTGAACCTGATATGGAGGGGCATTTTATAAATAACACTTGGTTCTATAGTCCGCTTACAAGAAAGGCACATCAAAATAGAACAGCAAGCTTTTTACCAAACCACCTACATCTTGCAGCAAGACAAAGATTAGGATATAGAAGGCCTAATATATTTGTTGGAACGGCAACACCAATGGATAAGCACGGCTATTTTAGCCTATCTCTTTCTGTAACCTATGAGAGGGAATATATTGAGGCGGCAGATATAGTGATACTTGAGGTAAATGAAAATTATCCAAGGACCTATGGTGATACCTTTGTTCATATAAGTGAGGTAGACTACATTTATGAAAGCAATAGAAAACCTCCAGAACTTACAATCGTTGAACCAAATGAAAAGGATATGATTATTGGAAACTATATAGCAGAGCTTATTGAAGATGGTTCGACTATACAGCTTGGTATTGGTGGAATTCCTAACGCTGTATCAAAGGCTCTTATAAATAAAAAGGATTTAGGTGTTCATACAGAGATGTTTACAGATGGAATGGTGGATCTATATAATGCAGGAGTTATAACAAATAAAAAGAAGACACTTCATAGGGATAAATTTATAGCAACCTTTGCACTTGGAACTAAAAAGCTATATGATTTTATAGACGAAAATCCAGCAGTTGAATTTAAAAGAGGATGCTATACCAATGATCCATATGTTATAGGTCAAAACTATAAGATGGTTTCTATAAATACATCCCTTCAGGTTGACTTAACTGGACAGTGCTGTTCAGAGGCAATAGGACACCTTCAATACAGTGGAACAGGTGGACAATCAGATACTGCAATAGGAGCACAAAACAGTGTAGGTGGAAAGTCTATAATTGCACTTTATTCAACTGCAAAGAATGATACAATATCTACAATTGTTCCAATGCTCTCACAGGGAGCAGCAGTTTCACTTTCAAGAAATGATGTGGATTATGTTGTAACTGAGTATGGAGTTGCACCGCTTAAGGGAAGAACAATAAGAGAGAGGGTAAGAAATTTAATTAGTATTGTACATCCAAACTTTAGAGAACAATTAAAGAAGGATGCAGAAAAATATATGATTTGGTAGGAGGGGGATTATGGGAAAGGTAGAATTAAAAAAGGTAGAGCTTAAAAATGGAGAGGTAATTGGCTATCGTGAAGGGGGAGAAGGAAAAACAATTCTTCTTGTACACGGCAATATGGTTTCCTCAAGGCACTGGGGAGAACTGTTAGAGAGACTTGCAGACGAATACCACGTTGTTGCAGTAGATTTAAGAGGTGCAGGTGAATCAAGCTACAATAGACCAATTGAAACATTCAAAGACTTTGCAGAGGATATTAAGCTTCTATGTGATGAACTGAATTTAAGGGATTTTCTACTAATAGGATGGTCTATGGGTGGAGGAATCTCCCAAAGATTTGCAGCAGACTATCAAGGTTATGCCAATAGTCTAATACTTTATGAATCAATTCCTTGTTCAGGGTATTCATATCACAAAAAGGGACCAAATGGCGAATTTTTACCTGAATGTTATCAAAATAAAGAAGAACTATTGCAGGATAGAATACAATTAAAACCTATGATAGATGCACTTGAAAATAACAATAGAGCCTTTATTAAGTATCTTTGGGATCAACTTGTTTTTAATGTTGTAAAGCCAAGTGATGAAGAGTATGAAAAGCTTTTAGATGACATATTTATGACAAGAAATCTAAGGGATGCAGCTTGGGCAGCCCACAGCTTCAACATCTCCCATATGTACAATGGTGTAACACAGGGGAGTGGAGAGGTCGATAATATAACTATACCTGTTAGAATCTTTGCTGGAGATAGGGATTTGATTGTTCCTTCAAACTTAGCATACTTTACTGCAAAGGAAATTGGTGATAATGCAGAGGTTGTAATTTTAAATGGCTGTGGCCATACTCCACATTATGATAATATAGAGCTTGTATTACAAAAGATAAAGGAATTTTATAGATAAGTAATTTAAGGTGCCAAATACTTACCATAGTTTCCCCTTATACTGTTTTGGCACCTTTTTTCTTTAAGTGTATAAATATGATAAGGTGTCTAAAATATATACATTTTTTAAAAAAGATAGCCGCTTAAAGTACATTATTTAAAGACTATTTTATGGCATATAATTTGCTTTTACTTTTTAAAAGGCAGCTGACCCTATGGCAGTTGACCTTATATAAAAAAAAGGGGGGATTTTAAAATTTTTTAAAAGCTATCTTTAAATTTTAAATAAGTGGGGAGGTTTGGTTATGAATAAGAAGGATTTAACTGTATTAGTTATTTTGATTTCAGCAGTATTAATGTTAATAGCTCAATTTACTAAAAATAATATGTTGTTTGCACTTTCTTTTCCTTTTGTATGTATAGCTTGGATGTGGCTTGGTGCGATGAAGAAGGATGGCGTTAGAGGTAGGGCGAAGGTTTCACTTATTTCAATACTTATAATATGGTTAATTGCCTTTTCTTCTATGGTTTCAATGAATAGTACTGAAGTGACTGGATATTTCTTAGGCCTTCCAAAGGCAACAGCTATAATGGTATATGGTGTATGGGTTGCATCATTTTTAGTTGTAACTTTAGTTTATGCATTAAGGTTTGATAAGGATTACATAACAAATGAAGATATTAAGGAATTTAATCAAAGAACAGGTGCTAATATAAACATAGAAGTGACTGAAAACAAACAGGGCAAATTGAATATGTAATGGGGGGATAAAAATGTCAGCCATTAGAGTTGTTATGGTTATTTATATGTTGGTGGTTTTGGCAATAGGTTATTATGCGATGAAGCAGACAAAAAGCTCATCAGACTTTTTTATAGCAGGTAAAAAACTTGGACTTATAGCTCTTGCAATGGCATCCTTCTCAGCTGCGATTTCAGGATGGGTTTTTGTAGGAGGACCAGGACTTTACTTTAGCATTGGACAAGGTTCTCTTTGGATGACTTTCCCAACAGCTATATCCTTTGCAATGGCCTGGATAATACTTGGTAAGAGAATGAGATTACTAACAGAAGTAAACGACTGTATGACTACACCAGATGCAGTATATGCACGTTATAAATCAAAGTGGGTTAGCGGTATTGCAGCAGTTGCAATATTAGTTGGACTTGTTCTATATCTTGCAAATCAAATAACAGCCTTTGCATTTATTTTATCTCCTATATTTAAAATAAATTTCCAATGGGCTATATTAGTTGGGATGGGAATAGTACTTATATATTCTGTTGCAGGAGGAATGCTTGCAGGTGTTTATACAGACGTTTTTCAAGGAACCTGTATGATTATAGCTTCAATAATAATATTTACATTATGTTTAGTTACAGGTAGTGGAACACAAAATATGGCAGCTAATATTGTTGATGCCCTATCAAAGGATGCGGTAGGTGCAAAATTTGTGAATCCTTGGGGTATAATGCCTGCAATAACAACAATGAGCTGGTTCTTCTGCCTATCCATAGGTATAGTAGGACAACCCCACATAGTTCATAAATTCTATATGGTTAAAGATGTTAGAAAGATGAGATGGGGAGTTGTTCTTGCAGCAATAGGTGGAATGCTTGCAGGACTATTATGGTTTGGTGTTGGTTTAACAGTAAAATATTTATCAGTAACAGGAAAGCTACCAAAAGAGGCAGTAGAACTATTAAAGAAATCAACCGACAACACAATAGTTGTATTCTTAAACTACTATACTCCAAAGGTAATAGCAGGAGTTGTATATGCAGGTATAGCATCAGCAATAATGTCAACAGCAGACTCCTTTATAAATATAGCTGCAGCAAGTGCAGTAAGGGACTTACCCTTTGCCTTTAACAAGAAGCTAACTTCAAAACAAGAACTTTTTATGGGAAGAATAGTGGTTGTTGTTATAGCTGTAATTACAGTTGTACTTGCGTTAACACTTGGACCTAAGGGAATTGCTCTTCTTGGTGCATTTGGTTGGGGTACCTTTGCAGCAGCATTAGCACCAGCTATTGGTATTGGATTTAACTGGTCAAGAGGAACAAAACAGGCAGCCTTTGCGTCAATAGTAGTAGGACTTGTTTGCAATGTAGGTCTTGAAATAGCAAAGGTTTTAGGAGCAGGGTTCTATAAAACATATATTGCACCAAAGGGAATATACAATGGTACATTATCCCTATGTCTATCTATAATTGTATATATTCTTGTTTCATATATGACTAAAGAAGAAAAACTTGATAGAAAGGTTGAGGCAGTATTAGAGGCATAGGAAAAGGGGCTAATTAGCCCCTCAGATTGTTGACAAACCTGTTCGTTAGCTAAATTATGAAAAAAGCCCCAAGAAAGGATTTCAAAACGGCATATTTCATAAGCTATAGCAATTCTTGATTTTCGACTTTGAAAAAGTCCGTAATTCGGCACAGGACGTGCCGAGCCGAGCGGCCATCAGGACGATGGCATCGCGAGGGTAGGACTTTTTCAAACAAAGAAAATCTTAGAATTGCTTGGCGAAATGAACGAATGCCTAAGAAATCCTTCTTGGGGCTAATCGTTATATAAATCTTTAAACAGTATAAGGGGCTAATTGGCCCCTTTATTCATACACACAACTTGATTCTGCATAAGCCTTAGATGAAGGTTTAGAACAATTTTTTCTCTCATCTTATAAAAGCAATCTTGTCCCTTTATATTTTCAACAGGTACCACATCCTCACGGCACATAAGTTCATTTATCTTATACCTTACTATTTCGCATATTATATTTTGATTAAAGTATCCCTTATCTTCGCATACAAAGTGATATTCAAGGGGGATAAACTTTTGTTCCTTATTTGCCTTTATCTCAGGTGGATTTATATAGCTTATTTCAGTTGTACACTCAAAGGGAACAAGATAGGTTAAATATCTAATATTTCCGCTTGTGCCCTTTGAACTTTGGCAGCGGGCAGAGGCGTATTCTAATACTTTTTTTATGACACCACGTATAAATACCTTTTTAGTTCCAGGTATTAATTTACATTCCTTTAGCTGAAGTGTCTTTTTAGATGCTTTTATACAAACAACAGGTTCGCAAAACCTTACTGAGTTTTCAAGTTGAAGGCATATTTTAAATTGGCTTATTACAACGGGTACATTTATATAACTAACATTACTACAGCAGGGTTCTTCAGGTTCATTTTTGCATTCAGGTATATTTTTTGAGCTTATAAGTATAGGATCACATTCCCCCTCTTGACCTCCTCTTGAAGTCTCATCAACCTCTGTATTTTCATTATCCTCTAATATATCCACAGTTAAGTTTGGTTCTTCTTTAATATTTAACTCTTCACTTCTTTTAGATTTACTACTCATTTGACCACCCTAAATTAAACTTCATTTTATATTATGAAGTAGCTAAAAGGATGGTTACTATTTATTTTTGATGATGTATAATTATTATAGTAATTTTTGGAGGGGATTATATGAAGATAAAATCAGTATGTCCAAGGGATTGTTATGGAGGTTGTTCTTTAATTTTAGAGATTACAGATGGAAGAATTACAAAAGTTGAGGGAGATAAAGAAAACAGGGCAACAGAAGGAATAATATGTAGAAAAGGAATTGAATATATAAGTAGAAATTATGGCAAAAACAGATTAAAGAAGGCATTAAAAAGAGTTGGAGAAAAGGGAAAGGGAGAGTTTAAAGAAATTGATATAGAGGAAGCTTTAAATGAAGTTGCAAAACGTATAAAGGAAGTACAAGAAAAGGAGCCTTTATCCTTTTTATTTTACAAGGGAGCAGGGGAGATAGGAACAGCCTCAAAGGTATACAATAATTTTATAAATCAGTTAAATGGGTATACATATGTTTATGGAGACCTATGTTCTGCTGCGGGGCTTGAGGCAGTTAAGGCTACATATGGAAGTGTTGAGCACAATGCTCCTTGGGATTTAGAAAATGCAAATCTTATTGTTATTTGGGGTAAAAATCCTGCTAACACTAATATTCAGGAATTAATTCATATAAAAAGGGCAAGGGAAAAGGGTGCAAAGGTTGTTTTAATTGATATAAGAAAAAGTGAAACAGCAAAATACGCAGATTTAGTTATAAACCCTGAGGTTGGTACAGATTTAGTTCTTGCAATGGCAATACACAATTATTTAATAGAAAATAAAAAGTATGATGTGGATTTTGTTGAAAACTTTACATATGGATTTGATGAATTTAAGGCCGAGGCTAAAAGATATACTTTAGATTATGCAGAGAGAATAACAAAGGTTTCAAAGGAAGATATAGTTTATATAGCTGATATGATGGCGAGCATTAAACCATTTACATTGATTTGTGGCTTTGGAATACAAAGACAAGCACAAGGTGGGCAAACTGTAAGGGCAATTTCCCTTTTACCTGCACTACTTGGAAGTGTAGGAGTAGTTGGTGGTGGTTTTAGATATTCAAATCATACAAGGCCAAGGCTAAATATACCAAAGATGTTAAAACCAATTAAAAATATAAGAGGAATAAATGTAGTAAATATGGGACAAGAAATAAAAGAAAAAGGAATAAAGTGTATGCTAATTCAAGCTGCAAATCCAGTAGTGTCAAATCCAAATTCAAGGGCTCTAAGGGAGGCACTTAAGGAACTTGATTTCTTAGTTTGTATTGATACAGTAGTATCGGAGACGGCAAAGTATGCAGATATAATACTTCCTGCAGCTTCTACCTTTGAATACTATGATGTTTTAAGATCCTATTGGCATCCATATGTTATGCTCCACGAAAAGGTTATAGAACCGCTTGGAGATTCTATGCACGAGAGCAGGATATATAGAGAACTTGCAAAGAGGATGGAACTTAATGAAGAAAAAATACCAGAAAATAATTTAGAATTTATTGAGTCAGTTTTAAAATATTCAAAAATTAATGCTACTATTGAGGATTTGAGAAAAGGGCCATACTTAACTGATGATTATAGTGAAGTAGTTTATAGGGATAGGATATTTAAAACACCATCCGGCAAGATAGAATTCAAATCTATATTACTTGAGGAACAAGGTTTTGATGGTGTGCCAAAATATAAGGAGAACAATTTAAATAATGGTTTTAAGCTCATTTCTATTCATAATAGAGATGTAATAAACTCACAGTATTTAAATATACCTTCAATACAAGATAAATTATATAATCCATATGCATATATAAACATTGATGATGCTAAGGAGATTAATATAGAAGATGGAGAAAAAATAAGAGTATTTAATGATAATGGAAGTGTAGAGCTAAATGCTAAACTTACATATGATATAAGAAGGGGACACGTTATTGTACCCTTTGGACAGGATATAGATTTAAACTCATTAATTAAGGGGAAGAATACCGACATAGGACTTTGTACAGTTTTTCATAACATAGAAGTTAATATTGAAAAAGCAAAATAGGGGGATGAAATTATGTCAGAAATATTTGTGGAGGTTACTCGCGGACCTTTGGTGGAATGTGTTCATAGGGGTGATGCGGTGGTTGTAGATAAGACTGGAAAGGTTTTAGCATATTCTGGAGATGCCTATAAACTTACCTATATTCGTTCTGCTGCAAAGCCAATACAGACAATGAATGTAATATTATCTGGTGCTGCAGATAGGTTTAATTTTAATGATAAAGAAATAGCAATAATGTGTGCGTCCCACTATGGTGAAGAATTTCATATTAATACATTGAATGAAATGCTAAAAAAGATAAACATTAAAAAAGAGGCTCTTTTATGTGGGGAAACCTATTCAATAAATCAAGCATATAGACACAAACAGCTAAAGGAAAATCATAGTATAACGACTCTAAACTCAGACTGTTCAGGTAAACATATAGGAGTTGTTGCAACCTGCCTTCATAAGGGATATGGACTTATAGATTACAACACAAAGGAACATCCTGTCCAGAAGGATACATTAGAGGTTGTTGCAAAGGTGTGTGATATTAATAAAGATAAGATTATAATAGGTGTTGATGGATGTAGTGTTCCTGTATTTGGTATGCCAATCTATAATATGGCATTAGGTTATGCAAGAATGGTTACAGGGTATGGATTAAATGAAGAATATAAAGCTGCAGCAGAGAGGGTATATAATTCTATGGTAGCCCATCCTGAAATGGTAGCAGGAACTAATGGTTTTTGTACAGAGTTAATTAAGGCAGCGGGTGGAAAACTAATTGGAAAGCTTGGGGCAGAGGCTGTGTACTGCATTGGTATTAAGGATTTAGGAATAGGAATAGCAGTTAAAATAGAGGACGGAAACTATAGAGCCCTTTATCCTGCGGTAATGAAGATATTGGAGGATTTAAAGATACTAAATTATAATGAAATAAATAGGCTCTTAAACTTCAAAAACCCTCCAAATCTAAATAATAAGGGGGTTAAGGTAGGAGAGCTTAGGGCGGTTGTTGAGATGAAAAAGATATGATAATATGTTAAAAAAAAATATTTTATAAGTAAAAGAGTTCCATTAACAAATATTTGATAGTGGAACTCTTTTACTTATAATTAAGCTTATAGTTTTTATAAAATGAGATAACTCAAAATTTAATTATTAGTAGTTCTGTGGATAATGTGCTTAATGGAGGAGACTGTTTACTACTAAAGAGTTCTTTATGGAATTACTAACTATAATATTATTTGCATTTCCTATATTTCCTCTAAATCCCGCTACAAATTAGATACATTTTAGTTTATTATTATAGTAAATAAGTCCTAATAGTATATTAAAATTTATCTAAGCACATATCAATAAAATAACATAAATTTAATAACATCTCATAATTGCTTTTTCTTTGTACATATAAATTCCTCATAGTCTACATACAATTAAACTCTTTTTAATTAGCATCCAATAAATTATAAAAAACCACATTATTTTGATTATCAAAATAATGGTGATATATAGGTACTTTTGGAGGTGTCACTATGTTTAATATTACACCTATTTTAGGTTTTAAATTTATTTATGGAAATTTTAAGGATATTATAGATTATTTATTTACATTAGATAAGATTTGCCTATATTCTGCAAATGGAGAGATTCTAAACAATATTATATTTAATAATCTACCTTTAGTGGAGAAGTATTATTTAATACCTGATGGAATTAGTGCTGTATATTTTGCCAAAAAAATTAATGGAGTAGAAGTAAATAAGATTGCAGGAATAGAGGTTATGCAATATATAGTAAACAATAAAGGAGATAGGCCTATATATTTATTTGGGGCAAAACAAGAAGTAAATAATAGATTAACTGAAAAGTTAAAAAGACAGGGTGTTAATGTAGTAGGAAATAAATGTGGATTTGGTTATGATGAGGGAAAAGTAATAGAGGAAATAAACAACAGCGGAGCAGAGATATTGTTTGTAGCATTGGGTTCACCTTTGCAGGAAGAATTTATATATAGAGCCTTTAACAAATTAAATGTAAGATTAATTGTTCCTGTTGGTGGTGCCTTTGATGTTCTTTCAGGTTATAAAAGGAGGGCACCTAAAGTCTTCATAAGATTAAAATTGGAGTGGTTTTGGAGAGCATTAAATGAGCCAAAAAGGTTTAAAAAGATATTTTCGATTTTATTATTTAATTTTTATATTTTGGAGTTAAGTTTAAAACTTAAACAGCTTAATTTAAATTATGCTACACAGGAGGAGGAGATGTAGTTGCAATTTGTATTTATGTCAATATTTTTTTTACTACAGATTTATTATTTAGGATTTATTTATTATTATAGTTTAATATCCTTGTGGGGATTTAGGCTAAATAAAAGAAAGGATTTTAAACCTATAAAATCCTTTGCATTAGTTGTGGCAGCACATAATGAGAGTTCAGTTGTAGGAAGTATAGTGGACAATTTAAAAAAGCTTAATTATCCAAGGGAATTATATGACATATATGTAATAGCTGATAATTGTACAGACAATACAGCAAGCATAGCAAGACAAGCAGAGGCAATTGTCTATGAGAGATTTAATGATGAGCTGAGGGGTAAAGGATATGCACTTAAGGAATTTTTTGAGGAGTATTTATTTAATTTAAAGAAGAAATATGATGCAATATGTATATTTGATGCAGATAATCTTGTTTCAAAGAAATTTTTGCTAAAAATGAACAATAGATTATTAGAGGGGAATAAAGTAATACAAGGTTATTTAGATACAAAAAATCCAGATGATTCCTGGATTACAGTATCAAGTGCATTAGCTTACTGGATAACAAGTAGAGCTTTCCAGCTTGCAAGGGAGAATTTGGGATTATGTGCAGCATTAGGTGGTACAGGCTTCTGTGTAGACTACAATACATTAAAGGAATTAGGATGGAATGCATTAAGCTTGACAGAAGATTTGGAGTTTTCTATGAAATGTGTGTTAAAGGGGATAACTGTGCATTGGGAACACGAAGCCAAAATCTATGATGAAAAACCTTTAACGTTAAAGGCATCCATAAGACAAAGAATTAGATGGATGCAAGGACACTGGGATTGTGCATACAGATATACAACAGCCCTATTTAGAAAGGCTATTAAGGATAGAGATATAGTTGCGTTAGATGCTGCATTTTACCTATTACAGCCATCAAAGGTAATAGCCAATTTATTTGTTTTGGTAATGTTATTTCTAAAGATTTTATTTCCAGAGATATGGTTCAGTAAAATAATATTACCTCTTTGGTTATTAGGAATAAGTTTAGGGATTAATTATATAATTCCAATACTAATATTAATAAAAGAAGGAGTAGCATTAAAATATATTTTAGGTTTAATTCCTTGTTATTTTTATGGTTTAACTTGGTTCCCGGTTACAGTTATGGGATGGATAAAGAGAAAAGAGAAACAATGGGTTCATACGATTCATACAAGAAGTCTAACAATAGAAGAAATACAAAATAGAGAAGGAAGGGATGGAGGTGTAGATATTGAACAAAGTTATCAGAGTATTTAGTTTATATCTAACATTTGTCATTGTTTTAATATTTAAGATATTAGTATTTAATAATATTGTGAATATAAATAACAACTTAATTAATTTTATCTCATTATTGGGAGTAGCTTTTATTTTATTATTTATATTGAGTTTATTTGGAACACAAAATTTTATTAAATATAGTATAGTATTTAATCTATTAATATCATTTATATTGATAGTAAATATACTGAATTATACCTATTTTAAAGACTTAGTATCAATATTTAATTTAAGAAGTATAAAATATATAGATGATGTATCAGAATCAATAAATAGAAATTTTTCTATTAATTTTATGTTAGTTTTTGTAGTGGATATATTATATGTAATTATTATAAGATTTGTGTTTAATAAGATAAAAAAGGATATATTAAATTTAAAATATATGGATATATTAACGAAATTATCAGTTTTAGCGTTAGCTGGAGTTATATCAGTAACTTCCACAGTTGCATATGCTAAAATGAAAAATAGTACAGTGTTTAATCAATTTTATAATAAGCATATGATAGCCTCATCAACTAATATTTTAATGTATCATTATTTAGACTTAAAGAGATATATAAAAAATATATCCTCCATATATAGTACAAACGAGATAAAGGAAGCAAATGACTCTTTGAAATATTATAACGAAAAAGATTGGCTATATGGTAAATATTATGGTAAAAATTTATTGTTATTACAATTAGAGTCCTTTCAAGGTTTTGTAATAGGGAAAAAGATAAATGGTATAGAGATAACACCAAATTTAAATAAATTAGCAAAAGAATATTATGAAGTTCCTAACTTGTATATTCAGACATCTATTGGTGGTACATCAGATGCTGAGTTTGTTGTAAATAACGGTTTATTATCCATACCGGATATACCTGTATATTATACAAATAATAAATTTAATAATTCTCTACCCAGATTATTTAAAGATTTAGGATATAAAACCTTTGTTATGCATCCCAATGATGAGTCATTTTGGAATAGAGGTATTGTTTATAGAAATATTGGAATAGATAGATTTTATAACAAAAATGATTATAAAATAGACGAAAAAATCTTATTAGGTTTATCAGATGAAAGTTTTTTAAAGCAAAGCATAGAGTATATTAAGTTAATGCCAAAACCCTTTTATAATATGGTTATAACAATGTCTACCCATTATCCATTTAGAGATAAAAAGTTTGAAAATGAATTAAATGTTGGAGAATTAGAAGGTACATTGATGGGAGATTATTTAAAGTCAATTCATTATTTGGATAGGCAAATAGGAATGTTCATTGATAGTTTAGAAAAAGAAGGTATATTAAAAGACACAGTTATAATAATATATGGAGATCACCACGGAATACCATATAATTTTAGGGATGAGCTGTCAAAGTTTTTAAATATTAAAATTGAGGATGACTATGATTGGTATAATCAATTCAAGGTTTGGGGATTTGTAATGTTGCCAGATAAAGCTGTTACAGGTAAGACAGAAGGCATATATGGACAGGCAGACATATATGCAACAGTTCTACATCTTTTTGGAATAAACAAACCAACTACAGAAATTAGTAAATCTGTATTTAGGAAAAAGGATTATGTATATCTACCACAGGGAATATTTAAAGAAAAAAATAGGGTATATTTAATGTTTACTAATAAGTATAAAGATTATGATTTAAATGAGTTAAGGAGAATTGATAAAAGAATTGAAGATAAAATAAATAAAATACTAAAGAATAACAATATAATTGTTAAATATATCAATAGATAGAATATGTATTGTATAAAGTTTTTGATTAAATCTAAAAATAAAATTTCTAAAAATTGTTGAAATATAATATATATATAGTGTAAAATAAATTTGAAAAGTGAATAAGAGCGTCAAGGGTGCTTATTTTAGCTTAATAGGGAAAGTGGTGAAAATCCACTGCAGCCCCCGCTACTGTAGACGGAGACGAATCCTAACCACTGGGAAACTGGGAAGGTAGGAGGAGGATGACCCGTGAGCCAGGAGACCTGCCTTTGATGTGCTAATCCTTCGGAGGGAAGGGAATGGCAAAGTTTTGAATAACAGCCTGCCCTTTTTGCAGGCTTTTTTATTTGGTAAGTTCAAACATTTTATGAAACTTACTTGAAATAAAAATAAAAGCTTCCATTTCCTTGGAGGCTTTTTTATTTTACTTAGATTGGGGGATTAATATGGAATTTTTAAGGGATAGTTTAAAACAAATACAACCATTATATGAAGAAAAAATAGAGGAAGCGTGGCAGAGAATTGATAATCTAACAAAACCTATAGGAAGTCTTGGAACTTTAGAAAAGATAGCGGCAAGGATGGCTGGAATAACAGGAAATTTAGTAAATAGTCGATTAAAGAAAAACATTGTTATTATGTGTGCAGATAATGGGGTTGTGGAGGAGGGTGTAAGTGCTTGTCCTAAGGATATAACAAGAATAGTAACAGAAAACTTTACAAGGGGAATTACTGGTGTATGTGTCTTTGCAGATATGGTACAGGCAGATTTAACAGTGGTGGATATAGGCGTAGATGCTGAATTTAATAACACTAAGATAATAAATAAAAAGATAATGAGGGGAACAAAAAACATAGCAAAGGGGCCTGCAATGGAGTATAGGGAGGCAGTTGAGGCAATTGAAGTTGGTATAGCTATTGTAGATGAGCTTGTTAAAAAGGGATATAACCTTTTAGGAACAGGAGAGATGGGAATTGCAAATACAACAACATCTGCAGCAGTTTTGTGTGCATTATCTAATCTTGAACCAGATGTTGTTGTAGGTAAGGGAGCAGGTTTAACGGAGGAACAGTATAGACACAAGATTGAAGTTGTAAAGAGGGCACTTGATGTAAATAAGCCAAATCAAAATGACCCGATAGATGTTTTAGCAAAGGTTGGAGGACTTGATATAGCAGGATTATGTGGATGTTTTATAGGAGCTGCCAAAAATAGAGTTCCAATTGTAATAGATGGTTTTATATCATCTGCAGCAGCCCTTTGTGCAGTAAGATTAAATCCTAAGATAAAGGATTATATATTTCCATCCCATCTATCTGCAGAACCAGGTGCAATATATATGATGAAGGAAATAGGACTTGAGCCTATGCTGAATCTAAATATGAGATTAGGTGAGGGTTCAGGCTGTCCATTTGCCTTTTTTATAATAGAAGCTTCCCAAAAAATGATGAGGGATATGGGCAGTTTTGAGGATGCTAACATAGTGAATAATTTTCTTATAGATATAAGAGAGGAGAAGGCAATATGATAACGCTTGTAACAGGTGGGGTGAGATCTGGAAAGAGTAGTTACGCAGAAGAAATCTTAAGTGGTAATGATGATGTTGTCTATATAGCAACATCACTTGCTGAGGATGAGGAGATGAAGGAGAGGGTAAGGCTCCATAGATTAAGAAGACCAAAAGAATGGAGAACCTTTGAGGGGTATAAATGTTTAAAGGAGGCAATTGGAGAAGAAAAAAACTACCTTTTAGACTGTGTAACAAATTTAGTTTCAAATATTATGTTTGAGATGACATATCAGTTAGATGATATAGATGAGGAGACAAAGCTATTGGTTGAGGAGAAGGTTTTGGAGGAGTTAAAAAATTTAATTCAAGCGGTTAGAAATATAGGAGGAAACTTAGTTTTAGTTACAAATGAGGTAGGATACTCTATTGTACCAGAAAATAAAATAGCAAGAGCCTTTAGAGATATACAGGGAAGGGTAAATGTTAGGCTTGGTAGCCTTTGTGATGAAGTTTTCTTAGTAGTCTGTGGTATTCCTGTAAAAATAAAATGATTAAATCTTTAATATTAACACTTCAATTTTTAACAAGGCTACCAATACCTGTTTCAGTAGAGATAGACAAAAAGACTTTATCAAGGGGTACATTTTTCTACCCATATGTAGGTGTATTAATAGGCTCTTTAGGATACATACCCTATTATTTATTACACCCAATAGATAATCAAATAGCAGCACTCTTTTCAGTTTTATGTTTAATTGCTATAACAGGAGGCTTTCATCTTGATGGATTATCCGATACCTGTGATGGTTTTTTTTCCTCAAGAAACAGAGAAAGAATACTTGAAATAATGAAGGATTCAAGGATAGGAGCCTTTGGAGTTGTTGCAATTGTATTTGATATTTTAACAAAGTTTTTACTCCTATCTAAAATATCCTATAAATCAATGCTACTTACTCTTATGTTTTCCCTTGCCTTTGCAAGACTAACTGCTGCCTTTATGTTTACCTTTGGAAAAAGTGCCAAAAAAGATGGTTTAGGTGCTCAAATTACTCAAAACAGGTCAGAACTTTATTATATATTGGCATTTTCAAGCTTTATGCCTATTGCATTTTGGTATTTAGGATATGTAGCATTTTATATATTTTTTATTGATTTAGCCTTTGCAATACTTTTAATGTTAAAGTCCTATAAAACAATTGGAGGACTTACAGGAGATGTCTATGGTGCCTGCATAGAAATATGTGAGGTAATAGGTTTTTTTATAATGCTTTTAAAGTTTTGAGGTGACGCTATGCTGAATTTGTATCTTTTAAGGCACGGAAGTGTTGAGTCAAACGAGCATAAAAGATATATAGGGGTAACAGATGAAGAGTTATCCGAGATTGGGCACAATCAGGCTAGATATATGAGTAAAAAAAGTAATGTAGAGTTTAAAAGAATAATATCAAGTCCCCTTAAAAGATGCAGGCAGACGGCTGCCTATTTTGGAGATTTTGAAGTCGATGAAAGGCTGTTGGAACTTAATTTTGGAATATTTGAAAAGAAGGACTATATGCAAATTCAAAGGGAGTTTAAAGAGGAGTATAGTGCCTGGTGTAGAGACTATAAAAATTATAAGATTCCACAGGGTGAGAGCCTTATGGAGCTTTTTAAAAGAGTTGAAGATTTTTTAGATGATATAAAAAAAGAAGAAGGAAATATATTAATTGTAACATCAGGAGGAGTAATACGTTGTATGCTCTCCTTAGTATTTGAAAGTTATGATTATTTTTACAAATTTGAAATAGAAAACTGTAATATGTCAATAATAACAACCTATGATGGTTGTTATTGGTACATAAAAAAATTAAATGGAGGGGTCTAAATGAAAAACAAAAAACTGTTTCTATTTTTAATTTTATTTCTTTTACCCAAAATTGTATATGCAATGCATATAGGAGAAGGATTACTGCCACCTTTTTGGGCAGCCCTTTATTATGTTTTAATGTTTCCATTTGTAATAAAGGGAGCGATTGAAATTAAAGGGGCAAAGGAAAAGGAGATTAAGATGCTAATTGCACTATCTGGAGCTTTTATTTTTCTTTTGTCTGCACTAAAGCTTCCATCCGTTACTGGTTCTTGTTCACATCCTACAGGAACAGGACTTGCGGCAATTTTATTTGGGCCTTTTGTAACAGCGTTTTTATCTATGATAGTTCTTATTTTTCAAGCACTGCTGTTGGCCCACGGTGGAATTACAACACTTGGTGCAAATACCTTTTCAATGGGAGTAGTAGGACCATTTATAGCGTTTTTTACATATAAACTTTTAAAGAATAAAAATAGAAATTTAGCTGTATTTTTAGCAGCCTTTTTAGGTGATTTTACAACTTATATCATAACGTCTGTGCAACTTGCACTTGCCTTTAATAAAGCAGGATTTTTAAGTTCCTTTATTAAATTTATCTCAATATTTGCAGTTACGCAAATTCCCCTTGCAGTTATGGAGGGAATATTAACGGTTGTTATATATGAATATATAACAAAAAACGCATCAGAAGAATTGAAGATTTTGGAGGTGAAATGATGAATAGAAAAAATGTGTTTTTACTTTCCCTTTGTGCATTTTTAGTTGTTATATCCCTATTTGTAGGCTCAAGGGGAGGTGAATTTGGAGGTGCAGATGACCTAATTGAGGAGAGGATTGTTGAAATAGATGAAAACTATAAGCCTTGGTTTAATTCAGTATGGGAACCACCATCAGGAGAGATAGAAAGTCTTTTATTTGCACTTCAGGCGGGATTAGGTGCATATTTTATAGGCTACTATGTAGGAAGGAAGAAGAATGTTAAAGAGTGTGGATATGTATTCAAGAAATAGCAGTGCAAGATATATACATCCTGTGGAGAAAATGCTGTTTTGTATAGTTTCGATTGTAATAGTAAGCAACTGTGAAAATGTTAAATTAATTTTTATAAATTCAATTGTAATAATTTTTTTACATATATATTTTAAAACACCAAAGAGGTTAGTTTTAAAGTATGTATTTGGTATAGTAGGATTTTCCTTTTTATCAGCTGTTGTTTATTCTTTTGAACTTGGAATAGGTATTTTGATAATAATTCTTTTTAGGACGCTTTTTTGTTCATTGATGTTAACCCTTCTTATCTTTACAACCCCTATGGATGATATCATAGGTACTATTAAAGGTGTTTCCTTTTTAAGGGATACAGCAGAGATTATGGAGATGATGTTTAGATTCCTATTTGTACTTGAGGATGAACTTATGATTATAAATAAATCAATGAGGTCAAGATGTGGATTTTTGGGAATAAAGGCAAAGATAGAGGATACAGGAAGGCTCTCTGCTGTCCTTTTTATAAATACTTTAAAGAGATACAGAGAAGTAAAGGATGCACTAAATACAAGATGTTATGTGGGTAGAAGTTCAAGTCTTCGAAAATTTAGTTTTAGTCCTAAGAGATTAGCCTTTATAGTTTTATATCTATCTATATTAACATTTTTATCCTTTTAAAATTTAGGAGTGATTATATGAAGATAATGGTACAAGGTACATCATCATCCTGTGGAAAAAGTTTAACGGCAGCAGCCCTCTGCAGGATATTTTTTAAGGATGGATATAGTGTTTGTCCCTTCAAATCTCAAAATATGTCTCTAAATTCATTTGTAACAATTGAAGGATATGAGATGGGAAGAGCACAGGCACTGCAGGCATATGCTGCAAATATTGAGCCTGAGGTATATATGAATCCAATTTTGTTAAAACCTACAACAGACCATAAAAGTCAAGTTATATTTATGGGAAAACCGATTTCAAATATGGGGGCAAAGGAGTATTTTACCTTTAAGCCTAAATTAAAAAACAGGATATATGAAATATATAAAGAAATTGAAAAAAAATATGATGTGGTTGTTATAGAGGGTGCTGGAAGTCCTGCAGAGATTAATCTTAAGAAGGATGATTTTGTTAATATGGGAATGGCAGAGATGGCAGATAGTAATGTGATTTTAGTTGCCGATATAGATAGAGGAGGAGTATTTGCTCAAATTTATGGTACCTATATGCTCCTTGAGGAGGAGGAAAGAAAAAGAATAAAGGGAGTTATAATAAATAAATTTAGAGGAGATAAATCACTGCTTGAGCCTGGTATAAGGATGTTAGAGGAACTTATTCCAGTAAAGGTTATTGGAGTAGTTCCATATTTTGAATTCAATCTTGATGATGAGGACAGTGCATCGGGATTTAAGAACTTTATAAAAAATGGAATAAATGTAGCAGTTATAAAACTGCCTAAGATATCTAATTTTACTGACTTTGATTGCTTTAAATTTGAGGAGGATGTATCTCTAAAGTTTATTTCAAGACCAGAGGAGATGGCTGACGCGGATTTGGTTATCCTTCCAGGAAGTAAAAATACTATATCTGATTTAAGATGGTTAAAGGAGAAGGGCTTTGATAGTGCAATAAGAAATTTTGAGGGGATTGTATTTGGTATATGTGGTGGATATCAAATGATGGGAAAAGAAATATTTGATAAATATGGCGTTGAGGTTAAAGAGGGTACATATGAAGAGGGAATAGGTATATTTGATACAAAGACTTTATTTTTAGAGGAAAAAAGGCTTGAGAGAGTAGAAGGCACTGCCTTTTTAAATAAAATTTATGGGTATGAAATACATATGGGAATTACCATAGATAATAAAAATCCCTTTGTGTTTTTAAAGGATAGAATGGATGGAGATTGCAGGGAAGATAGGTTCTACGGAACTTATGTTCACGGAATATTTGATTCTGGAGAATTTAGAAGTTATATATTAAACAAAATAAGAAGAAAAAAGGGATTAGAGGAAAGAAGGTCGGAGGATTTAACAGATATAAGAAATCGAGAGCTTGACAGGTTGGAAAAGATTTTTAGGGATAACATTGATATAGATTATATTTATAAGCTACTATGATTGATTTAATTTTGGCAGTTTTTATTGATTTTACATTAGGAGACCCTGAAAATTTTCCACATCCTGTTAAGCTAATGGGTAAAATAATATCCCTTGAGGAGAAGATTTTAAGAAGGATTTTTAGAGATAATATGCTTTATTTTGCAGGTTTTTTGATTGTATTTATAAATATTACTCTATCATTTTCAATTCCATTTTATATTCTTAAAATTCTAAGTCCTTATAGGGCAATATATCATATTGTAAATATATATTTGCTTTATACTACAGTTGCAGCAAGGTGTCTTTCTGATGAGGCAAAAAAAGTTTATAGGGCTTTGGAAGAGTCGTTAGATTTAGCAAGAACAAGGTTATCTTATATTGTTGGACGTGATACACAAAATTTAAGCAGAGAGGAAATAGTACGAGCTACCGTAGAAACAGTTTCAGAAAATACATCAGATGGAATAATTGCACCTCTTTTTTATGCAAGCATATTTGGTGCACCTTTAGCTCTATGTTATAAGATGATAAATACTATGGATTCGATGCTTGGATATAAAAATGAAAAATATAGAAAGATAGGATTTTTTCCAGCAAAAACAGATGATGTTGCCAACTTCATACCTGCAAGGTTAACTGGAATATTAATGATTTTAACTCATCCATTTCAAATAAAAAGGTCCTTAAGAATTATGCTTAGGGATAGGAGAAACCATAAAAGCCCAAATTGTGGGTATCCAGAGGCTGCAACTGCAGGAATACTTGGAGTACAGCTTGGTGGCAGTAATTATTATTTTGGTGAGCTTGTTGAAAAACCAACCATAGGCGATAAGTTACGACCTCTTGAGGCAGAAGATATAAATAGAACTATAAAAATTATGTATCTTACAGAAATTTTATATTTAGCTTTTTATATAGTAGTTTGGTGGTGTTTAAAATGAGGCACGGTGGATGTGTATATGAATTTGGTAAAGATAAAGTAATAGACTATTCAAGTAATATAAACCCAATAAGATATAATGCAGACTTAAAGTCTATTAAGGATGCCTATATTTATCCAGATATTGAATATAGGGAATTAAAGGATGCTGTTTCAGAATACTTAGGGTGTAATAGAGACAATGTTGTTGTAGGAAATGGTGCGGTTGAAATTATAGATGCCTTTGTTTCTGCATTTAAAAGGGTGGTTGTGTTTATTCCTTGTTTTAGTGAATATGTAGATAGGGCAAGGATAAGAGGATGTAATGTGGTTAGATTTAAGTTGGATGATAACTTTAACATTGATTTAAATAGGATTTACGATTTAGAAAAGGATGACCTTCTAATACTTGGAAATCCCAACAATCCAACAGGTTATAGGATAGAAGAGGAGGTATTAAAAAAGATATATAAAATTTGTAGAGAAAGGGATGCCTATCTTCTTTTAGATGAGGCCTTTTATGAGTTTTCCTGTGATTACGATAGTATCCAACTTTTTAAGGACAAACAGGGTGTTGCTGTAATTAGGGCAGCAACTAAGTTTTTTTCACTGCCAGGCATTAGATTAGGATATGCCTATGTATCAAGTGAAATAAAGCAAAGGATAGAGGAGTTACTTTTACCTTGGAATGTAAATGTTTTTGCAAATGCCTTTGCATTAAAATTTTTAAGGGATAAGGAATATATAAGATTATCTAAAGAGTTTATTGAAGAAGAAAGAAGATATATGATTTTAGAATTAGAAAAGATTGAAGGGATAGTTGTATATAAAACACAGGCAAATTTTATATTGATAAGGCTTTTGAAACATAATGAAGAGACTATATTTAAAAGAATGCTACAAAAAGGGATACTTATTAGAAAATGCTCATCCTTTGAGGGATTAGATAATAGATATATAAGAATTGCTATAAAGGATAGAGAAAATAATAAAAAATTTTTACAGGCGTTTAGGGAGGCTTTATATGATTAGTGCTGTTGCCTATGGCAGCTTAGGGGAAATTTTGCAGGGAAGGTATAAAGGAATAGATGTTCTTTGTTCTTTTCCAGTAAATCTATTTACAAAAGTTTATTTAACGGAGGATGTAAGAAATACATATGAGTATGTAAAAACCAACTCCTTTATTAAGGAGATTTTAAAGAAATGGGAAATAGAGGAAAAATATTTTGCTTTAGTAGAGTCCAATATTCCAAAGATGAAGGGATTTGCCAGTAGTACAGCTGACATACTTGCTGCATATATAGCATTATTAAAAAGGTATAAAAGAATATTTAATATAGAAGAGTTTGTTAAGACAGCAATTAAAATAGAACCAACTGACAGCATCATATTTGATAAAGCAACATTATTTGATTATAAAGAAGGAAAATATATAAGAGCACTTGGAGATTATTTCAAATTCTATTGTATATGCTTTGAAGGGATAGAGGGTGTAGATACATTAAGTTTTAATAAAAGTGCCAAAGTTCCACTTCAGGAAGTAGATGACCTTGTTGAGTTATTAAATGAGGCTATTAAAAATAAATCGGCTGAAAAGCTTGCTTATGTTTCTACCCAGAGTATCCTGAGAAATCAAAAAAGACTTCCCTATTTGTATTTAAATGATATATTAGATATTTGTAAAAAAGTTGAGGGTTTAGGAATAGTTGGTGCCCATAGTGGTAATATGATTTCTATTATATTTGATGATAAGGAAAAAAGGGATTTTTATATGGAGAGAATTGATTATAAAATGAATTTTTACCCCCTTGAGACATTGAGAAAGGATGAAATCTATGAAGTCAATAATGATATCAGCATTAAGTAGCGGCAGTGGGAAAACACTTTTTACGGTAGGATTAATAAAACTTTTAAGCAAAATGGGGCTTGATGTTCTTCCGGCAAAGTCAGGTCCTGATTATATTGATACGCAGTATTTATCACAAGCGGCAGGATGTATGGCACAAAACATTGACTTTCATCTTCAGGGAAAGTTAGGTGCAAAGGAGTGCCTTTTTATTGAGGATAGGAATTACCTTGTTATTGAGGGAGCTATGGGATATTTTGATGGTATATATAATACATTTGAAAACTCAAGTTTTGACATAAGTAATACCTTAGATATAGATACATTACTTATATATTCTCCAAAGGGAGAAATGTTTTCAATGATTCCAAAGATAAAGGGGGCTGTGGATTTTTCCTGTGGAAGGATAAAGGGAATAGTTTTGAACAGAACAAATAGAAGGATTTATGAGCTTATAAAGCCTAAAATTGAGGAATATGTTGGGATAAGGGTTTTAGGTTTTATTGAGGAGGATGAAGATTTTTCAATTAAATCAAGGCACCTTGGGCTTGTGCAGAGCCAAGAGGTGTATAATTCTTCTCTAATAATAGATAAGATGTCGGATAAAATTAAAGAAAATATTGATATGGAATATTTGATGGCCCTATTTAAAGATTTAAATTATTATAGAAGATTAGAGCTTAATAAAAGAGATGTTGATGTATGTATATTAAAGGATGTAGCCTTTTCCTTTTATTATAGAGAAAATATTATGCTTTTAGAAAAGACGTGTAATGTTTGCTATGTATCACCCTTAAGGGACTATTCTATACCAAAGTGTGATTTTTTATATATAGGTGGCGGTTATCCAGAAATCTTTAAACACGAGCTATCCTTCAACACAAGTATGAAGGCTTCGATTAAAAGATATGCAGAGGATGGAGGGTATATTTATGCAGAATGTGGGGGGCTTATGTATTTGACTAAGGAGATAGATGGTGAAGAGATGGTGGGTGTTTTTGATGGTAGGGCTAAAATGACAAACAAACTTCAAAATTTTGGATATGTAGATTTAAAGTTACAGGATGAATTTTTAATTGGAGATTGTAACGACACATTTACAGGACACGAGTTCCATAGGTCAGTAGTAGAAATTGATGATAAAAGGTATGTTGAGGTAGAAAAAACAATGGGTGATGCAAATTGGAGATGTGGATATAGATATAAAAATGTATGTGCAATGTATCCACACATAAGCTTTATGGGAAATATAGAGGCCTTTAATAAAATGTTAGATAAGATAGAAGGGAGAAGAGGAGTATGAAGGCAATTTTACTTATTGGACACGGTAGTAGAGCAAAGGAGGCAAAGGATGTTTTTATAAAGGTTTCAAATGGGCTTCAAGAAAGAGTGAAAAGTAAGGTTTATATAGCCTTTATGGAGAATGCAACTCCGAGTATAGAGGATGCCTTTGTAAGTATTAGGGAGGATGGAGTAAGATATGTAGATGTTTTGCCCTATTTTCTATTTGAAGGAATACATATAAAGGAGGATATTCCTGAGATTTTAAGGGAGATGAAGGAGAAATACGATGTTGAAATCGAATTTAAAAGACCTATCGAGTATCACGAACTAATTATAGATATTCTAATTGACAGATTAAAGGGGGCAGGAATTTGTATATAAAAAATCCATATGAAATAGAAAGAAGGAGTTTTGAAATTATACGTTCTCATATAAAGGGTACATTTAATGAAGGGGAACTAAATGTAGTTATGAGAATGATACATACAACAGGTGATTTTGATTATGAAAATATAGTTGTATTTAAAAATAAGCCTGTTGATTGTGGAATTGAGGTATTTAAAAGAGGAGTAAATATATTTACAGATACTAAAATGGCGTATTCAGGTATAAACAAAAGAAGGTTGAAGGAACTATCCTGTAGTATTGATTGTTTTATAGATGATGAGGAGGTTTTTAGAAGGGCAAAGGAGAAGGATATTACGCGTTCTATGGCTTCAATTGATAAGGCAGTTGATTTAGGATTTGATGTATATGTTATAGGAAATGCTCCAACAGCTCTTTTTAGGCTAATTGAGCATATAAAGAATGGAAACGTATCTCCAAAGCTTGTTATTGGTGTACCAGTTGGATTTGTTGGGGCAAAGGAATCAAAGGAGGAACTTAGAAAATTAGATGTTCCTCAAATTACAACTGTAGGAACAAAAGGTGGAAGCAATGTAGCGGCTTCAATAGTAAATTCAATTTTATATATGGTGGGATAGTATGTTTGAGGTTATTGATGGTAAAAAGCTAAGATGTGGATATACAACGGGTAGCTGTGCACAGGCTGCAACTTTAGGATGTATATATCTATTGAAGGGAATTGTATTAAATGAGGTTGAGATTGAAACTAAAGTGGGAATTAAGCTGAAGATAAATTTATATGGACATACCTTAAAGGATGGATGGGCAACCTGCTATGCTTTAAAGGATGCTGGAGATGATTTAGATGTAACAGATGGAATAAAAATATATGTAAAGGTTAGGAAGAGGAAGGATTTTAAGGTTTTAATTGATGGTGGTGTAGGGATTGGAAGGTTTATAGAGGACACACCCTATGGCAAAAGGGGAGAGGCAGCAATAAATAGAGTTCCAAAGGAGATGATAGAGAAGGAGGTTAGAGGACATTTAAGGGGGGCTGATGTTATTGTATATGCTCCAGAGGGGGAGGAGGTTGCCAAGAAGACCTTTAATGGTCGGTTAAAAATAGAAGGAGGCATATCTATTCTGGGAACTACAGGCATAGTAAGACCTATGTCTAATGAGGCACTTTTAAAAACTATTTTTATGGAATTGGAGCTTAAAAGAAAAAAGACTGATGAAGTTGTTATGTGTTTTGGAAATCACGGAGAGGAATTTGCAATAAAAAGAGGCTTAGATGATACGGTTATAATATCAAATTTTGTAGGAGATGCATTGCAATATGCAAAAGTATTAAATTTTAAAAAAGTAACATTGGTAGGTCATTTTGGTAAACTATGCAAAGTGAGCATAGGGGCCTTTAATACCCACAGTCATATATCAGATTTAAGGATGGAGTCCTTTGTTTATTTTCTTGCGAAAAATCACATATCTTATGAAGTGATAGATAGGGTGGATAAAATGGCAACAGCAGAGGAGGCTGTGTGCTTTTTAGTGGATAATGGGTATAACTTTGTTATTTTGGATATGCTTAAGGGAGCTATAAATAAGATAAAGCAGCTTGTTAGAAATGATATGGAGATAAGAATAATAATGTATACATTTAGAGGTGATGTATTTGATAGTTGTGGGGATAGGACCTGGTAATTTAAAATACGCAAGTCTTGAGGCAATTGAAAAAATTAAAAATTCAAATAAGGTTTTGGCCTTTAAGAGAGTTGCAAAGGATATAGAAGAGATTTGTAATCCAATAATTATAAATGAATTAGAAGAATTAATAAAGCATAAAGATGCCTGTTTTGTGGCATCGGGAGACCCTTGCCTTTATGGTGTTTTAGATTTTCTTATAAAAAATAATATAGAGATAGAGGAGGTTGTTTCTTCGATTTCTTCTATTCAGTATATGTTTTCTAAAATAAAAAGAAGCTGGTCAAATGCTAATATTATAAGTCTTCACGGTAGAGACTTTAAAGATATAGGTTCAGGTATTTATGCAATATTTACTGATAGGACAAATACACCAAATTTCATATCAAAAAGGCTATCTGATATGAATAAAAGAGGACGTATGTTTGTTGGGTATAATCTATCCTATTCTAATGAAAGGATATTAGAGGGCAACATAGGAGACTGTTTTGAAGAATTAAGTGATTTAAGTGTGGTGATTTGTTATGTGGATTAAGGATGAGGATTTTATACGTTCAAAGGTTCCTATGACAAAGTTTGAAACAAGAATTATATCCTTAGCACTTCTTGACATTAAGGAGGGAGATGTTCTTTTAGATATTGGAGCTGGTACAGGTAGTATTTCAGTACAGGCAAGTAAATTAGGTGTAAAGGTTATAGCAGTTGAAAAGGATAAGGATGCAATAGAGGTGTTTAAAAGGAACATTGAAAAGTTTAATGTTGATATTCAGGTAATAAATAAAAGGGCAGAGGATGTAATTTTAAATTTAGACTTTGATAAATGTTTTATAGGCGGTACAGATGGTAATATTAATTTTATTTTAGAACTTATAGATAAAAAACTTAAAAAGGGTGGAATTATAGTAGCAAACTTTGTAACCAATAAATATATACAAATGGTAGAAAAACTAAAGGATTATGAAGTTGAAATAAGATTACTAAACATATCAAAATACGATGGAGTTTTATATAGAGCCAATAACCCTATTTTTATTGTAAAGGCGGTGAAAAATTGAAGTTAATTGGAGTGGGAGTAGGCCCAGGAGATATTGAACTTTTTACTTTAAAGGCAATAAATGCAATTGAAGAAGCAGCATATATATTTATACCCGAGAGTAGAGGGAAATCAATAGCCTATGATATAGCAAGGCCTTTATTGGAGGATAAGTATAACATTATATTCTTAGATATACCTATGGGATGCGGTAGGGATTTGTATAAAACCTATGCAGAAAGGATTTTTCGTACATCTGAGGGCAAAACATCCGTATTTTTAACCCTCGGAGATCCAAGTATTTATAGTACCTTTATTTATATAGCAGATGAAATAAAAAATCTTGGTGGTGATGTTTCGACAATTCCAGGAATTCCATCCTTTATTGCAGCTGCAGCATTGATAGGAGAACCGCTTCTTAGAAAGGGAGATAAAATGATTGTTTGTGATTCTATTGATGAAATAAACTTGAAGGGGTTAGATGCCGTAGTTGTATTAAAAACATTAGACAAGGAAAAAATATTAAATTTATTAGAAGAAGAGGGATTTAAATATTTTTATATTAAAAGATGTACTCAGAAGGATGAGATGGTTTTAACTGATAGAGATGATATACTTAAGGATAATGATTATCTTTCAATGATTATAGCAAAAAGGAGCTGATTTTATGGTGTATTTTATAGGAGCAGGCCCAGGAGATGTGGATTTAATTACGGTTAAGGGAAGAAGACTTTTAAAGGAGGCGGATGTTGTTATATATGCAGGTTCTTTAGTCTCAACAGAACATCTAAACTTTTGTAAGGAGGGGGTTGAGGTTTACGACAGTTCATCTATGAATTTAGATGAAATAACACAGATTATAGGTAATGCATACAGACAAGGGAAAAGAGTAGTTAGGCTTCATACAGGAGACCCTACATTATATGGTGCAATACTTGAGCAGATGAGGGAGCTTGATAAATTAAATATACCTTATGAAGTAGTTCCGGGAGTCTCTTCCTTTACTGCAAGCTGTGCAAGGGTTAAGAGGGAATTTACAGTTCCAGAGGTTACGCAAACGGTTATTTTAACACGTATATCAGGAAGAACTCCTGTTCCAGAAGAGGAGGACTTAGAAGTTTTAGCAGCCCATAAATCTTCAATGGCAATATTTTTGTCTGTACACGAAATAGATAGAGTTGTTGAAAAATTAAAAAGAGGCTATCAGGATGAAAATGTACCCTGTGCTGTTGTTTATAAAGCAACGTGGCAGGATGAAGAGGTTATTGTAGGAACATTAAAGGATATTGCAGATAAGGTTAAGGATAAAAATATACGAAGGACTGCTCAAATTTTAGTAGGATATTTCTTAAATGATAATGGTACATATAGTAGGTTATATGATAAAAATTTTAGTCACGAATTTAGGGATGCTCTATGATTAGTATTATATATTTTACAAGCTATGGGGAGGAAATTGCTTATAAATTAAATCAGCATTTTAAAGATGCCTGTATATTTAACAAAAACACCTATAAAGGAAATTTAGAAAATATATTCAATAATTCAAGGGCTATCATATTTATATCCTCAGCAGGAATAGCAGTAAGAATAGTATCTAAATTTTTAAAATCCAAGTATCAAGACCCAGCAGTGCTTGTTATTGATGATGCTGCAAATTTTGTAATAAGCCTTATCTCAGGACATATTGGTGGTGCCAATGAACTTTGTAGGGAGATTTCACATTTTTTGAGTGCAACACCTGTTATTACAACCTCAACAGATATACATAACATATATGCAGTTGATTTGTTTGCTAAGAAAAACAATATGATAATTGAAAATATAGATAATCTAAAGCTTATTTCCACTGCAATGATTGAAAAAAAGGAAATTGATTTAATTAAGGATATAGATGTTGATTATGATTATAGATATAAGAGTAAAAATTCCAATATAGCTCTTTACATAACTTATAAGCGGGTTGAAGAAGATAGACCGCATTTGATTTTAAGACCTAAAGTTTTAAACGTTGGAATAGGATTAAGAAGAGGTGTGGATTTCAATACCCTATATAACAGCCTATTGACTGCCTTCTTTTTAAATAATTTAAGTATAAATTCAATAAAGGCAGTTGCAAGCTATGAACTTAAAAGGGATGAGGAGGCACTTTGGAGGCTTAAGGAAAGGCTAAATGTACCTCTTATTTTCTTTAAAAAGGAGGAAATAGATATGGTTGATTGCGATAGAGATGAATTTGTGTTTAAAAGCGTAGGGGTTATGGCTGTTTCAGAACCCTGTGCAAAACTTCTTGGGGGTAGACTTATAGTTAAAAAATTTAAGAAGGATGGAGTTACAATTTCTATTTGTTTGGAGGAATAATATGGGAAAGATTTATGTAGTATCAATTTCATCCGGGAATATTTTAGATATGTCAAATAGAGCAGTAAAGGCAATAAGGGACTCAGATGTAGTTGTTGGTTATACAGGCTATGTAAGCCTTATTGAAGAGTTATTAAAGGATAAGGAAGTTTATTCAAATTCAATGAAGGGTGAGATAGAGAGGTGTAGGTATGCAATAAAAAGGGCAAGGGAAGGTAAAAAAGTATCAATTATAAGTTCAGGAGATGCTGGACTTTATGGAATGGCAGGCCCAATCTTCGAGATGGCAGAGGATTTGGAGGTTGAATATATACCAGGAATTACAGCAGCCTTTTTGGCAGCTTCACAGCTTGGAGCACCTGTAATGCACGATATGTGTACTATAAGTTTAAGCGACCTTTTAACTCCCTTTGAAGTAATAGAAAGAAGGATTAAATCAGCAGCAGAAGCAGACTTTGTAATTACACTATATAATCCTAAAAGCCTTGGAAGAATAAATCACCTGCAATATGCCATAAATATCATAAGACTCTATAGAAGGGATGATACTCCTGTTGGAATTGTAAAAAATGCATTAAGAAAAAATCAAAAGGTTATCATAACAACAATTAAAGAAATAGATTATGATTTGGTTGATATGTCAACTGTACTTATAATTGGAAACAGTCAGACCTATATAAAGGATGGTTATATGATAACACCAAGGGGGTACAAATATTGATATGGGTAATTGGAGGAACCTATGAAACAAGAATTTTATTAGATAAATTAAAGCAAGATTATATATTGACTGTAGCAACATTAGATGGAAAAAGGGAATATGAAGAATATAATCCTATTGTTTTAAAGTTAGATTTTAATGATATGCTTAAATTTATTGATAAATATAACATTCATACTGTTGTTGATATATCCCATCCCTATGCAGTAAATGTAAGCAAAAATGCGAGGGAGGCCTGTAAACTCAAAAATGTCCTATATTTAAGATATGAAAGAGAAAGGGTGGATTTAACCGATTGTATAGTTTTTAAGGATTACAGTGAATGTAATGATTATATAAAGACAAAAAAAGGAAATTTCCTATTTACGATTGGCTCAAGAAATATTCATATATTTGAAGGGGAAAGAGGAGACAGAAGGTATATATATAGGATTTTACCCTCAGTTGAGAGTATAAATGAATGCTTAAATAATAATATTGATATAGATAGAATAATTGCACTTAAGGGACCATTTTCGGTTGAGTTTAATATGGCTATTTTAAAGGAATACAAAATAGACTATATAGTTATGAAAAATAGTGGTGTTTTTGGTGGAACAGTTGAAAAAATTAAAGCTGCTAAAAACTTAGGTGTAGTTCCACTTGTAATTGATAGGGAAGAAAATAAGGGACTTAATATAGATGAAATATTAAATATATTAAATTCGGGGGCGATTCTATGATTTATATGATAGGAGTTTCTAAGGATGTTCCCCTTAATATAAGGCAGAAACTATCCTTTACAAAGAGCAGATTAATGGATGCTCTTTTAAGTATAAAGTTATATGTTGAAGGATGCGTTATTCTTTCAACCTGTAATAGAACAGAAATTTATGTTGAGGGCGACAATAAGGTAGATGAAATAATAGATATATTAGGATTTAGAGATTTTAAGGATACTTTTTTTTATAAAGAGGAAAGGGAGTGTATAGAGCATCTTTTAAATGTTGCCTGTGGGTTCTATTCAAATATATTAGGAGAAGAGCAGATTTTAGGTCAAGTAAGAGATGCTCTTATAGTATCTGAGGAATTGAAGGTGATAAGTGGAACTTTGAAAAGACTTTTTGATGTTGCGATATCCTGTGGAAAGGAGTTTAGATTTAAAAGTAGCCTGTATAAATACCCAGTATCATCCTCTTCAATTGTGATAGATTATTGTAGAAAAAATGGAGTTAAGAGATATATGCTTATAGGATATGGTGATGTAAATAGGTTAACTGCAAAATATATATTGTCAAATGAATTTGATATTCTTTATATTGCAGTTAGGGATGTAGAGAAGGTTAATATAGAAGACAAAAGGGTTGTAGCCATTAATTTTAAGGATAAGGCACAATACATAAGAGATGTTGAAGGGATAATTTGTGCAACCTCAGCACCACATACTGTTTTAAGAAGGGATGAATTAAAGGATTTTAGAGGATATATTTTTGATTTAGCAGTACCAAGGGATGTTGAGGATGTAAAGGATTTAGTAGATGTTGTCTATTTTGATATAGATACAGTTACATCAATTAATGATAGAAATGTTGAGATGAGAAGAAGGATTATGGAAGAAAATAGGTATATAATTCAAAAATACAGGGATGAGTTTATCAACTATATAAAGATTAGAGGTTTATCGGATGTCATAAGAAAACTTCAAAAAAGTTCAGATAATGTTTATAAAAAGAGGCTTAAGAGGTATATAAATAAATACCCTGATAGTGATTTTAAAACATTAGAGATTTTATTTAAAAGTACCTCCGATGCCTATGTTAACAGGGCAATAGAAGTGTTAAAACAAGAATTGATAGAGGGAAGAGGAGAGGAATGTTTAAGGATAGTAGAGAAGATATTTATGATATAAATGTTGGTTTTTTAGGTATTTTCCCAAGAAATATAAGGGTGCTTATAATAGGAGGAGGAAGTGTTGGTTTTTTAAAGGCTAAGGGGCTAATAAAACAGGGTATTAATAACATTGATGTAATATCAAGGGAATTTATAGATGATTTTTATAAAATTAAAGTTAATTTAATTTGTGAAGAGGTAAGCATAGATATATTAAATAAATATCATTTTATAGTTGTTGCAGTAGAGGAATATAAGGATATAAAGGCTATGCTTGATAATCTAAATAAGCTTTATGTTATATGTGCAGATAGCAGGGAAGGAAATTGCTTTGTACCTGTTGTTATTAAAAGTAGGGGTTTTTCTTTAGGTATAACATCTAATGGAAGTCCTAAGGGTACCTGCTTTTTAAGGGATAAGATATTAGACTCTGTTTTAAGATATGACGAGTTTTTATACGAAACAAGAAGAATAAGAGAAGAAGTAAAAATGCTTGATGAAAAGGATAAAATAATAAATTTTATGTATACTGATGATTTTTACTTTTTTTATCTAAAGGGTAAGCATAATTTAGTTTTAGAACTTTTTTTTGGAGGTTTTTATGATAAGGGTAGCAACAAGAAAAAGCACGCTTGCACAGGTTCAGGCAGATAAAATCATTGAATTGATTAAAGAAAAATTGAATGTAGAGGCTAAAAAGGTTTTATATACAACAAAGGGAGATAGGATACTTGATAAAACATTAGATAAAGTTGGTGGAAAGGGACTATTTGTAAAGGATATAGAAGTTGCACTTTTAAAGGGTGAGGCAGATTGTGCAGTGCATAGTATGAAGGATGTTCCCTTTGATTTAAATGATGAATTTGAAATAGTTGCAACTCCTGTAAGGGAGGATGCAAGGGATGCCTTTGTTTCAATAAGTGGACAAAGTTTCTTTGAACTTAGGAAGGGTGCAAGAGTTGGTACAAGTAGCAGAAGGAGAGCTATGCAGCTATTGAGTTTAAGAAGTGATTTAGAAATTGTACCTATAAGAGGAAATGTTGAAACAAGAATTAGAAAAATTGAAGAGGAGGAGCTTGATGGGATAGTTCTTGCGGCTGCTGGACTTAAGAGGCTAAATCTTGAGGCGATAATAACCGACTATTTTGATGTTGAAAATTTTATCCCAGCCTCAAATCAAGGGATATTAGGGGTTGAAGTTTTAAAAAAGAGTTTATATAAAGAACATTTAAAGAAAATAGATGATGAAGAAGTACATTTTTGCTGTATGGTAGAAAAGTATGTAATGAAACTTTTAAATGGAGGATGTCATAGTGCCTCCTGTGCCTATGCAAAGTTAGATAGAGATAGAATTTATATTATTGCTGCAAATGAGGTTTCGGGAGTTTTAAAGAAAGGAAGCATAGAGGGAAATAAAGAGGACTACATTAATTTGTGTAAAAAATTAGTTGAGAGGATTGTTTAGGAGGATAAGTATGGGAAAGGTTTACTTGATAGGTGCAGGTCCAGGAGATGAGGAACTTTTAACTTTAAAGGCATTAAGAATTATAAAAGAGGCTGATGTTATTTTATACGATAAATTGGTTAATATTAATATTTTAAACTATGCAAAGGATGAGGCAAAGCTTATATTTTGTGGTAAGGAGGCTGGAAAGCACTATAAATCTCAAGAGGAGATAAATGAATTAATTATAAAGTATGCAAAGGAGGGATATGTGGTTGCAAGGTTAAAGGGAGGAGACCCTTATGTATTTGGTAGAGGTGGAGAGGAAGCTATAAGATTATTTGAAGAAAAGATAGATTTTGAGGTAGTACCAGGAGTAACTTCTGCTATATCTGCCTTAAACTATTCAGGTATACCTGCTACCTTTAGAGGTATATCACAGGCAATACATATATTTACAGCTAAGAGTGAAGGTAAGTTAAATATAGATTATGAAGTAGTTGCTAAATTAGAAGGAACATTGGTATTTTTAATGGGACTTGGGGAGATAGAAAATATTACAAATAAGTTAATTGAATTTGGAATGAATAAGGGTACCCCTTGTGCAGTAATAGAAAATGCTACAATTAGTCGACAGAGGGTATGTGTTGGTGAACTTTGTAATATATCAAATAGAGTTAAGGAACAGATGATAGGAACACCAGCAATATTTGTGGTTGGGGATGTTGTAAATTTTAGAGAAAAACTTAATTGGTATGAGAATAAGCCATTGTTTGGTAAAAGGATATGTATAACTCGTCCAAAGAAACAAGCAGTAAATCTTAAAAATAAAATATTAAGCTTCGGTGGAGAAGTTTTGGAATTGCCTTCCATAAGGATACAGAGATTAGATGGAAGTATAGATGGGTATATAGATAGAATATCAAGCTATGATTATATTATATTTACAAGTGTGAATGGAGTCGAAATATTTTTTGATGAGTTAATTAATATGGAATTTGACATACGTAAAATTAAGGCTAAGGTTTATGCAATAGGAGAAAAAACAAAGGATGAGTTAAAAAAGAGAGGTATTATTGCAAAGTGTGGAGTTCAATTTACTCAAGAGGGTATATTTGAAGAGATTAAGAAGGAAGTAAAGAGTAGGGATAAAATTTTAATACCACGGGCTAAAGGGGCAAGGAATTTTTTAGTTGAAGCATTAAAAAATATTGGTGCAGAAGTTGATGAAATATATTTATATGAATCAGTTTTAGAGAAAAAGAGGAAAGATATAGAGTGCGATATCTATATTTTTACAAGTACATCAACTGTAAGAAATTTTATTTCTTTATATGGGAAAGAAGTATTGAAGGGAAAAAGAATAATAGCCATAGGGCCTATAACAGCAGATGAGCTAAGAAAAGAAGGATTAAATGCTGAGATACCCAAGGAATATACAATAGATGGAATCTTAAATATACTTGTTGGAGGTTGTTAATATGTTTAATAGGACAAGAAGAACAAGGATAAATGATAACATAAGAGCATTAATTAGAGAAACTGTCTTAAATATTGATGATTTAATATATCCCCTATTTGTTGTTGAAGGAAATGGGATTGTCGAGGAGATATCTTCACTTGAGGGAAACTATAGATATTCTGTGGACAAGTTAGATGAAATAATAAAGGAAATAGAGAGGTTAGGCATAAGGGGAGTGTTGATATTTGGTGTGCCAAGCTTTAAGGATGAATGTGGAACTTCAGCCTATGCTGATGATGGAATAGTTCAAAGGGCAGTTAGAAGGATAAAAGAAATTTCAAATTTATTTATTATAACAGATGTATGTATGTGTCAATATACAAGCCACGGACATTGTGGAATTATAAAGGATGGCTATGTGGATAATGATGAAACACTTAAATTTATAGCAAAAATAGCATTATCTCACGCAAGGGCAGGGGCGGATATGGTAGCACCATCTGATATGATGGATGGAAGGGTAAAGGCTATCAGAAATATACTGGATGAAAATGGATATAAAAATGTTGGCATAATGTCCTACTCTGCAAAGTATGCATCAAGTTTCTATGGACCCTTTAGAGAAGCTGCAGATTCAAAACCCCAGTTTGGAGATAGAAAAAGCTATCAAATGGACTTTTCAAATATAAGAGAGGCAATGAGGGAGATAGAATATGATATAGAAGAGGGTGCAGATATTGTTATGGTAAAACCAGCCCTTTCCTATCTTGATGTTATAAGATGGACAAGGGATAGGTTTAATCATCCGATTGCTGCCTATAATGTAAGTGGAGAATATGCAATGGTAAAAGCTGCGGCAAAAATGGGATATATTGATGAAGAAAAGATAGTTTTTGAAATATTAACATCTATAAAAAGAGCAGGGGCAGATATTATAATAACCTATCACGCCCTTGACGTGGCAAGAAAACTAAATAATAGATAGGGGGAGTGTTATGAATAATTTAAATATATTTAATGAATCTAAAAGGTATATGCCAGGTGGAGTTAATAGTCCAGTCAGGGCATTCACGGGGCTTAACATAAATCCACCTGTTATAAAAAGTGGGAAGGGTGCCTATATATACGATGAGGAAGGAAAAAAATATATAGATTTTGTTTTAGCTTGGGGACCTATGATTTTAGGGCATAGTGATGAGGAGGTTGTTGAGGAGGCTATAAAAACATTAAGGGAGGCACAAGCCTTTGGTGCACCTACATATTTAGAGCTTGAGCTTGCTAAACTAATTTGTGATATTTATAAAATTGATATGATAAGAATGGTAAACTCAGGTACAGAGGCTACTATGAGTGCTGTAAAATTGGCACGTGGATATACAAACAGGGATAAGGTTGTAAAATTCTCTGGTTGTTATCACGGACATTTTGATGCTTTTTTAGTTGCAGCAGGTTCAGGAGTAATGACTGAAAATATACCAGGAAGTGCAGGAGTTCCAAAGGATAGTATAAAAAATACTATAATTGCAAATTACAATGATATAGAAAATGTAAAGGAAGTCTTTGAAAAGTGGGGAGAGGAGATTGCCTGTGTAATAGTAGAGCCTGTTGCAGGTAATATGGGGGTAGTACCAGCGACAATGGAATTTTTAAATTTCTTAAGAGAGATAACAAATAAATATGGTTCACTTCTTATATTTGATGAGGTAATGACAGGATTTAGGGTGGCACTTGGTGGTGCCAAGGAACTTTATGGTATACAGCCTGATTTAGTTACCTTTGCAAAGATTATTGGTGGAGGATTACCCTGTGGTGCCTATGGTGGAAGGAGAGAAATTATGGAAATGCTTTCACCGATAGGGTCTGTTTATCAGGCTGGAACGATGTCGGGTAATCCTGTTGTAGTTTCTATGGGGCTTGCTACTTTAAAAAAATTAAAAAGCAATGGAGGCTATTATGAACAGCTTGAACAGCTCTCAAGTTATATGCATAGGCAAATAGAAGTTATATTGAATAATAAGAGTATCCCATTTGTTATAAATAGATGTGGGTCAATGATGACGGTGTTTTTTACTGAAGAAAACTCTGTGAAAAACTACGAAGATGCAAAAAAGTGCAATATAGATTTATATAGAAGATATGCAGAACATATGATTACAAACGGAATATATTTATCTCCATCTCAGTTTGAAGCTATGTTCTTATCAGTTAAACATACAAAGGAGGATATTGAGATTTTTTTAGATGTATTAAAAAGATTCCACTAAGGGTTCCCCTTAGTGGAATCTTTTATCCTAATATAACCTTTAAGTCTTCATCAGGAGTAGATATTGGCTTAATATTAAACTTATCAATTAAAACTTGAAGAACATCAGGTGAGATAAATGCTGGTAAACTTGGACCTAAGTAGATGTTCTTTATTCCAAGGGAAAGTAATGTTAAAAGTATGCAAACAGCCTTTTGTTCATACCAGGATAGAATTAATGAAAGCGGCAAATCATTTACTGTACATTTTAGGGCGTCGGCAAGACCAAGGGCGATTTTAATGGCAGAATAAGAGTCATTACACTGACCAAGATCTAAAAGCCTTGGGAATTCACCAATAGTTCCAAAATCCATTTTATTAAATCTATACTTACCACAGGCAAGGGTTAATATAATTGTATCCTTTGGGGTTTTTTGTGCAAATTCTGTATAGTAGTTTCTTCCTGGTCTTGCACCATCACATCCACCTATTAAGAAGAAATGTCTTATTTGTCCTTGCTTTACTGCATCAAGTATCTTATCTGCAAGTGATAAAACAATATTGTGTCCAAATCCAACGAGTATTGTCTTTTCAGGTTCATCTTCTGTAAATCCACCAAGTTCAAGGGCTTTGTTTATGATAGGAGTAAAGTCTTTTTTTCCATTCTTTTCTTCAATATGTTGAACCTGTGGCCATCCTACAATACTTGTTGTAAATATCCTATCTTTATAGGAATCACGAGGTTTTTGTAGACAGTTAGTAGTCATTAATATACAGCCTGGTAAGTTATCAAATTCTTTTTGTTGATCCTGCCAAGCACCACCAAAGTTACCAATAAGGTGTTTAAACTTTTTAAGTTCTGGATAACCGTGGGCAGGAAGCATTTCACCGTGGGTATAAATATTTATTCCCTTTCCATCAGTTTGAACCAATAGTTCATATAAATCCTTAAGGTCGTGTCCAGATACAACAATAAATGGTCCCTTTTTCTTTGTAATCAGAACAGGGGTTGGTACAGGGTTTCCATAGGTTTGTGTATTTGCTTTATCCAATAGTTCCATACATTTTAAATTAATTTTTCCAAACTCCATAGTTAAATTGAACAAATCATCTACGCTTAATGAGTTGTCAAGGGTTGCAGCAAAACCCTTATAGAAGAAGTTATTAACTTCTTCATCAATATATCCTAAAACGTGGGCGTGGTGGGCATAGGCAGCCATACCCTTAAGTCCATATATTAATGTTTCTCTTAAAGAACGAATGTTAGCATCAAGTGTTTGATCATACATTATACCGGCCTTTTTAGCATCCTGTAGCATTTGTTCTTTAGAATTTGGCAGTTTATAGTTTACACATTCTGGAACATTGGATGGGAGATTTTTAAGCTGAGATTTTAAGTTTTCCTTTACCTTTTCGGCTTCCTTTAAAAAGCATATAAATCTTTCAGGATCAAAGTTTACATTGGTAAGAGTAGAAAAACAGGCATCAGCAACAAACTTTGAAATTTCCTTATCAATTGATTTTCCTTGTTTTAAAAGTTCATTTCCAATAAATCCAATGCCTTTAAGCTCATATACAAGTAAATCTTGAAGTGCTGCAACTTCTGCATCCTTACCACAGTTACCAGCCTTTGTACATCCTTTTCCACCTATTGTTTGTTCACACTGATAACAAAACATCAATTCTTCCATTTATTTAACCTCCTTTTCATATTTACATATTTAGTTTGCTCAAAAAAAAAAAAAATATATTTTCAAAAGGGGATCCATTTTGTTTTGTTTTATGGACATTTATAGTGATGTTTGATATAAATATATATAAGGATTTTATTTTGAAATTTATAAAAATTAAGTTAGAAATTTGGAGGTATAAGATGCAGGTTGGTGGACAAGCAGTTATTGAAGGTGTAATGATGAGGGCACAGGATAAAATGGCAGTTGCAGTAAGAAAGCCTGATGGTGAGATAGAGGTTAGTGTTGAAAATATAGAGCCTTTATATAAAAAATATGAAATACTATCTCTTCCCTTTATTCGTGGGGCTGCTGCTATGATAGAATCTTTAATAGTTGGTATTAAAACTTTACAGTATTCAGCCTCATTTTATGAGGATGAAGATGAGAAAAGTCGGTTTGAAAAGTATCTTGATGAAAAATTTGAAGGTAAATCGGAAAATATAATAATGAGTTTAACTCTTTTTACATCCTTTGCCTTTGCAATATTTTTATTTGTACTTTTGCCTACCTTTGCAGCAAACTTTTTTAAGTCAAAAATACAAAGTAACATATATATTAACCTATTTGAGGGATTTTTGAGGCTAATTATTTTCCTTGTATATATATATTTAATAAGCAAAATGGAGGATATAAGAAGGGTTTTTGAATATCACGGTGCGGAACATAAAAGCGTATTCTGCTATGAGGCAGGATTACCTCTTACTGTTGAGAATGTATCTAAGTTTTCAACACTTCACCCAAGGTGTGGAACAAACTTTCTTTTAATAGTTATGCTGATTAGTATATTTATATTTAGTTTTTTTGGTTGGCCTAATATAATGGTAAGAATTATATCAAGAATATTATTAATACCTGTTGTTGCAGGTATATCCTATGAGATAATAAAGTGGCTTGGAAAATCAAACACAGGGCTTTCAAGAGCTCTTGCATATCCAGGGCTTATGCTTCAAAGACTTACAACAAGAGAGCCGGATGAAAAACAAATAGAGGTGGCAATTGCTGCATTAAAGGCTGCCATAGGGGAGGAATAATATGACTATTTTAGAGGCAATAAGATATGGAATACAAAATATAAATTCAGATACACCTCAGCTTGATGCTGAGGTTCTTTTGAGTAGTGTACTAAAAAAGGATAGACTTTATTTAATAATTCATAAAGATGATATATTAGATAATGAGGTTTTAGAAAGGTATAAAGAGTATGTTGAGAGGAGAAAAAAAGGAGAGCCAGTTGCTTACATAATAAACAAAAAGGAATTCTATGGATATGAATTCTATGTCGAAAAGGGAGTTTTAATACCGCGTCCAGATACAGAGATACTTGTTGAGGAGGTTATAAAAAGAAGTGGAGAATATGAAAACCCTGTAATAGTAGATGTAGGATGTGGAAGTGGTGCAATCTCTGTAACATTAGCAAAGGAGATTAAAGGTAGTAGAGTTTTTGCACTTGATTTAATGGATATACCTATTAAGGTTACAAAGATAAACGCCAAAAGACTTGGAGTAGAGGATAGGGTACAAGTAATAAGGAGTGATATTTTTGAAAATCTTAATAAGGAATTAGAAGGAAGGGTTGATATAATAGTTTCAAATCCTCCTTATATAAGGGACGAAGTAATTCCAACTCTTATGACAGATGTTAAAGACTATGAACCCTATGAGGCTTTATCTGGTGGAGAGGATGGGCTAATATTTTATAGAAGGATTGCTAAGGAGGCATTAAAATATTTAAAAAGAGATGGACTAATTGCCTTTGAGATAGGCTTTGACCAAAGGGAGGAGCTTTTTAATATTCTTTCAAAGGACTATAAAGATATTGAATGTATAAAGGATTTGGCAGGTTTAGATAGAGTAATACTTGCAAGGAGGGGGTAGAATGTTACTTCAGCTTTTTATATCCTTTGCAAAAATAGGGGCCTTTACATTAGGAGGAGGTTATGCAATGGTTCCTCTTATACAAGAGGAGGTTGTTGAAAAAAAGAAATGGATAGAAAAGGAAGAGTTCCTTGATATACTTGCAGTTTCCCAATCTACTCCCGGTGCCCTTGCGGTTAATATGTCTGTTTATATAGGATATAGATTAAGGGGATTTTTAGGGGCAGTATTTGCAGCACTTGGATGTATTCTTCCTTCCTTTTTATCTATTATATTTATTGCAGCCTTTCTTACAAACTTTTTAGACTATAAATATGTAAAAAAGTTTTTTCAAGGAGCAGGGCCTGCAGTTGCAGCACTTATTTTTTATTCAGCATTTAAAATAGGAAAGACAAAAAAGTATAAATGGTATTATTACATAATAACTGTTCTTACTATTATACTTATGTTTTTAAAGGTTGACCCGATTATTATAATTTTATCATCTGCCATTTTAGGCATATTGATAAGGGGTGAGAAGGATGGCATTTAGGCTCTTTTTAATTTTTTTTAAAATTGGAGCCTTTTCAATAGGTGGAGGTTATGCAATGCTTCCCTTTATTGAGAGGGAGTTTATAGGAAGAGGATTTTTAACTATGAAGGAGTTTTCAGATATACTTGCTATATCTCAAATGACTCCAGGTCCTATTGCAATAAATTCTGCAACCTTTATAGGGTATAAAATGGCTGGTGTATTTGGAAGTGTAATGGCAACACTTGGAGTGGTTTCTCCCTCCTTTATAATGATTTTAATTATTGCAGCCTTTCTAAAGAGGTTTTATGAAAGGGAAGGTGTAAAGAGGGCCTTTAATGGAATAAGGCCTGCAGTCCTTGGACTTTTAATATATGCTTCCTTTTCAATATTTAAAAGCAATGTTATAGGTATTAAGGATGGTTTTATATATATTTTATCTTTGCTTTTACTTATGTATTTTAAATTAGATACAATATTAGTATTAATTATCTGTGGTTTGCTTGGTATAATTCTTTTTTAATAATATTTTTGTTGCAACAATGTAAATTCATTGCTAAAATAAGATAGGTATATTGTAAATTAAACTAAAGTATGGAGTGATAACTATGTTGCATAAATTGGATTTTATTGAAGAAAAATATGAAGAGCTTTCAAAGAAGATAGCAGATCCAGAGATTATTGCAGATAATACTCTTTTTCAAAAATTATGTAAAGAACACAGTTCAATGGAACCAATTGTATTAAAGTATAGGGAATATAAGGACATTCAAAGGAGACTTAAGGAAGATAAGGAGATGCTCCAGGAGGGCGGACTTGACGATGAAATGGAACAACTTGTTAAGGAAGAGATAAAGGAACTTGAGGAGAAGGTTGTAGAAACTGAAAAGGAACTTAAGATTTTACTTCTTCCAAAGGACCCAAATGATGATAAAAACGTTATCGTAGAAATAAGGGCAGGTGCAGGTGGTGAAGAGGCTGCATTATTTGCAGGAGACCTATTTAGAATGTACACAAGATATGCTGAAAGACATAACTTTAAAGTAGAGGTTATGTCAGCTAATGAAACAGGAATAGGTGGATATAAGGAAGTTATATTTATGATAAAGGGACAGGGTGCCTACAGCAGATTAAAATATGAAAGTGGAGTTCACCGTGTTCAAAGAGTTCCTCAAACAGAGTCAGGAGGAAGAATACACACATCAACTGCAACAGTTGCAGTTTTACCAGAAGTTGAGGATGTTGAGGTTGAAATCAATCCAAACGACTTAAGGGTTGACGTTTATCGTTCATCAGGTCACGGTGGACAAAACGTTAATACAACAGACTCAGCAGTTAGAATAACTCACCTTCCAACAGGTATTGTTGTAACGTGCCAAGATGAAAAGTCCCAGATTAAAAATAGAGAAAAGGCAATGAAGGTTTTAAGAGCAAGGCTTTATGAAATAGAACTTCAAAAGCAGCAGAGCCAAATTGCTGAAGAGAGAAAGAGCCAAGTAGGTTCTGGAGACAGAAGTGAAAAGATAAGGACATACAACTTCCCACAAAGCAGAATTACAGACCATAGAATTGGGCTTACAATATATAAATTTGATGCATTCTTAGATGGAGAAATTGATGAAATGATAGATGCACTTATCACAAACGACCAAGCAGAAAAATTAAAGGCAGCAGGAGAATAGGCATGCTACTTAGCATGCCCAAATTTTTAGCTGGGGGTGAAATTATGAAACGCTATATTGCCAACAGACCACTGTATTTAATTTTCCCTTTGTTTGTTTTATCTATAATTTTTTCATATCTTTTGGTGCTCTATAAAAAAAGCTATACCTATGTGAACTATATAAATATAGGATTTGATATATTTATATTGCTCTTTTATTTAAGAAGCTTTTGCATTGAAGTTAGTATAGATAGTAAAGGAATAAACTTTAAAGGACTGTTTTTAAGAAAAAGGGTATATATAGAAGACTATATAGGAATTGCACAATCCAACTTCTTAACTCAAGTTAAAACAAAATTAGGAAACTTTTATATACTTACCACCAAAAATGGACGTAATATTTTAAATGATATGTTTAAAAATCTAAATAAAGGGGAATGACTTGCATTAAAGGGGTGGTACAGTGAAGATAAAAAAGAAACTTGCAAAGGAAAGGGCAAAGTTTAAAAGAAGTATATTTTTTTCAATAACTATAATGATAGTAATGCTCTATCTTGTAAAGGTTCTTGATGATCAAGGCTATTTTATAGGTTTAGAGAGAACACTTATATATGCAAATTTATATATAATAGAGTTTTTGTTTATAGTCTATATGTTTAGGATGTATGTGGATTCAACCTTTGATATAATATTTAAACAAGACAGAGTTAAGGTGCAAAAGCTCTTTAGTAGGGTGGTTAACATTCCCTTAGATAATATATTGTTTGTTGATGTTGTAGAAAAATATGATGATTTTCAAATAATAATTTTAATTGATAAAATGAAACGTTCAAAATCATTAATTCTATTTGATAAGCAGTATGCATTAAATCATAATGACTATTTAAAGTGCTACAAAGAGGCATCACATTTTTATGATAGAGAAAAATTTTATTGCTATATAATTAAAAATGGAGGAGCTAAAAAATATTTTTATTTATATAAGCTATATAAGACCTGCTATAGAGCCCACTTTACCGATAGGGCTATAAAATACATAAAATTAGTTATAGACGAATATAACCTCTCATAAACTTAAAAGGAGAAAATCAAAAAGGAGAGGTTTTATGGAATCAAGATTGTATATAACCCTATTTGCTACATTTTGCTGTATGGTGGGAACATCCCTTGGAGGTGCATTAACAGTACTCTTTAGAAAAACAAATAATATGGTTTTATCTGCTGTTATGGGTATAGCTGGAGGGCTTATGCTCTCTGTTGTTACCTTTGATTTAATACCAGAGGCAATACTTATGGCAGATTTAGAAGTTGTTTTAATTGGAATAATATTTGGAGTTATATTTATTTCACTTCTTGATATATTTTTGCCCTATAGTAATTTCGTAAAAAAATATGGTAAAGGTATTAAAGTTGCACTGCTTCTTGCCCTTGGACTTGCTGCCCATAATTTTCCAGAAGGGCTCGCGATAGGTTCAGGTTTTAGAGGAAGCAGCATATTAGGGTATAAGATTGCCTTTGTAATAGCACTTCACGATATACCAGAGGGTGCAGCAGTTGCAGCTCCGCTTTTAAGTTCGAGATTATCTAAATTAAAAATAATTTTATTTACCGCAATAACAGCACTGCCCACTGCAATAGGTGCCTATATTGGTGCCTATATTGGTGAGATACAAAAAAGCTTTATTGCAGCATCCTTAGGATTTGCATCGGGAACAATGCTCTATATTGTTTGTGGAGAGCTAATACCTGAAAGTAAAGAAAATTATAGAGGACTGTTTTCAACTCTTTCAATTATAATTGGATTTATAATAGGTTTTATATTGATTAATATAATCTAATGGAGGCGAAGAGGTTGGATACAAAGGTTTATTATGTGGATGAACATAGTGATGAAAAGATAAAAGAGGCGGCAGAAGTTATAAAAAGGGGAGGTCTTGTTGTTTTCCCGACAGAGACAGTATATGGGCTTGGGGCAAATGCACTTGATGAGGAGGCCTGCAGGAGGATATTTGAGGCAAAGGGAAGACCACAGGACAATCCGCTTATAGTTCATGTTGCAGATTTTGATATATCAGATTATGTAGAATATATACCAGAAAATGCAAAAAAAATAATGGAAAATTTTTGGCCAGGACCAATAACAATAGTTGTAAAAAAGAGCAGCAGGATACCTATGCTTGTTACAGCAAACTTAGATAGTGTTGCTATTAGAATGCCCTCCAATAAGGTTGCAAGAAAGCTGATAGAGTATGCTGGGGTTCCGATTGCAGCACCAAGTGCAAATATATCAGGAAGACCAAGCCCAACAACAATAGAACATACAATTGATGACCTTATGGGAAAGGTTGATATGATAATTGGTGGAGATAAATGTGAATTTGGCCTTGAGTCAACGGTAGTTGAGGTTTTAGATGAAAAGGTTACAATACTAAGACCTGGTGCTATAACAAGGGATATGCTGGAGGAAATTGGGCTTAATGTAGATATTGATCCTGCAATTTTAACAAAGCCATATGAAAATCTAAAACCAAAGTCCCCAGGTATGAAGTATAGACATTATGCTCCAAAGGCTGAAATGACAATAATAACAGGAAGGATAGAAAGGGCTGTTGATTATATAAATATGAAAATAGATGAAATGAAATCAAAGGGTAAGCTTGTTGGAGTTCTTGCGACAGATGAGACAAAGGATTTGTATAGGGGTGGCTATATTATTTCTGTAGGAAGTAGAAAAAAATTAGGACTTATTGCTGCAAATCTATTTGACACATTGAGGGAATTTGATAAAATAGATGTAGATTATATATATGCAGAAGGTTTTGAAGAGGATGGATTGGGACTTGCTATAATGAATAGAATGAAAAAGGCTGCATCATATAATGTTATAAATCTATAGGAGGTAAGTATGAAGCTACTATTTGTGTGCACAGGGAATACTTGTAGAAGCTGTATGGCAGAAGGAATAGCTAAAAAGAGAGCACAGGAATTGAATTTAGATATGGACATTTCATCTGCTGGAATCTATGCAACAAATGGTGCATCCTGCTCTTTAAATGCCCTACTGGCTATGGAGGAGATGGGAATAGATATAAGAAACCATCTCTCAAGGCAGCTTACATACGAACTTTTAGAAAATTCAGACCTTATTTTAACTATGACAAGAGCACACAAAGATACAATACTTTCATACTATCCATCCTTTTCTAATAAAGTTTTCACTCTTTTAGAATATATTGGAGAAAGTGGAGATATTGTAGATCCATTTGGTGGAGATATTGACACTTATAGGGCTTGTGCCAATGAAATTAAACAAGCCATAGATATTCTATTCAGTAAATTAAAGGAAAGTTAAGGCTTTTTAGCCTTTTACTTTCCTTTTTTGTTAAATAAAAAGGTAAATTTATAAATTATATAAGGGAGGAATACCTATGAAGATAGCATTAGGATGTGACCACGGAGGATATAATTTGAAACAGGCTATTTTAGAACATTTAGAGAAGAAGGGAATTGAATATAAGGATTTTGGATGCTATTCAATAGAATCCTGCGACTATCCTGATTTTGCAGAAAAGGTTGCAGAATCAATAGTGAAGGGTGAATATGACTGCGGAATATTAGTTTGTGGAACAGGAATTGGAATATCAATAGCAGCAAACAAGGTTCCAGGAATTAGGGCAGCCCACTGTACAGATACATTTAGTGCCAAGGCAGCAAGACAGCACAATAATGCCAATATATTGGCACTTGGTGAAAGAATAACAGGAATTGGTCTTGCACTTGATATAGTTGATGCTTATCTTGAGGCTGAATTTGAAGGTGGCAGACACCAAAGAAGAATAGATAAGATAGCAGAAATTGAAAAGAAATATTCAAAATAAATAATATGAGGAGGATATTATGGATAAGAGAGTTATTGTTATTGATCACCCGCTAATTCAACACAAATTATCAATAATGAGGGATGTAAATACGGGTTCTAAGGATTTTAGAGAACTTTTAGAAGAAATTTCAATGCTTATGGGTTATGAAGTTACAAGAAATTTTCAACTTGAAGAGGTTGAAATTGAAACACCTATATGTAAAACAAAGGCAAAGATGCTAACTGGTAAGAAGGTTGCAATAGTTCCTATTTTAAGAGCAGGACTTGGAATGGTAGATGGAATGCTAAGATTAGTTCCAGCTGCAAAGGTTGGGCATATTGGACTTTATCGTGACCCAGAAACTCTAAAGCCAGTAGAATATTACTGCAAGCTTCCAAGTGATATTGAGGAGAGAGAAATAATAGTTACAGATCCAATGCTTGCAACAGGTGGTTCTGCTGCAGATGCTATAAAGCTTTTAAAGGATAAGGGAGCAAAGAATATTAAGCTAATGTGTTTAATTGCAGCACCAGAGGGAATAAAGGCGGTTCTTGATGCTCATCCAGATATTGAAATATACGTTGCACACGTAGATGAATATCTAAACGACCACGGATACATTGTTCCAGGACTTGGAGATGCAGGCGATAGAATATTTGGTACTAAGTAGGTGTAGCTATGAGACCAAGCTGGGATGAATATTTTATGGAGATTGCCCATACAATAAAGAAGCGTTCAACCTGCCTAAGAAGACAGGTAGGAGCTGTTATAGTTAAGGACAATAGAATTCTTACAACAGGATATAACGGTGTTCCGCCAAAGATGAAGCACTGCCTTGATATTGGATGTCTAAGGCAAGAACTTAACATTCCATCAGGGCAAAGGCACGAACTATGCAGAGCACTACACGCAGAGCAGAATGCTATAATACAGGCTGCAAAGTATGGAATATCAATAGAGGGAGCAACTATTTATGTTACTGCACAGCCTTGCATTATATGTGCAAAGCAGATAATTGCATCAGGAATAAAAAAGATTGTATTCTCGGGAGACTATCCAGATGAACTGTCACTTGAGATGATAAAGGAATCTGGAGTTGAAATTGTAAGGTTTACTATATAGTGAAAAAGCCCACAATGTATTATTTGTGGGCTTATATTGTCGACAAACTCATTTGTTAGTTAAAGTATGAAAAAGCCCCATGAAAGGATTTCGATAGGCTCTTTCATGAGCTTTAGCAATTCTTGCTTTTCGAATTTAAAAAAGTCCGTAATTCGGCACAGGACGTGCCGAGCCGAGCGGCCATCAGGACGATGGCATCGCGAGGGTAGGACTTTTTTAAACAAAGAAAAGCTTAGAATTGCTTGGCGAAATGAACGAATGCCCAAGAAATCCTTCATGGGGCTAATTAAGATATAACTTTTTCAACATTCTGATCTACAATGCATTATTTGTGGGCTATTTTGATTTATAAATATAGGGATTGGAAAAAATAAAATATATAAATTTAATAAAAAGATGCCCTAATCTATAAAGTTCATTTATTTTTAATTATTTTTTTTATAATTTTATGGTAAAATGTTTATGGTATTTTGAAAAATGAGGTGTAGTAAAATGAAGTATCTTTATATGTTTTTGTTTCCGGCTTTGACATCCTTTTTATTAACACCATTGGTAAAAAAGCTTGCATACAAATTAGGTGCAATAGATGTACCAAAAGACGAAAGACGTCTACATAAAAAGCCTATTCCAAGACTTGGGGGACTTGCTATTTTTACATCCTTTTTAATTTATTCTTTATATTACATAGGTTTTAAATCTAATTTTGATGGTATATTAGTAGGTGCATTAATTATAGTAGCTATGGGTATAGTAGATGACATAAGGGAATTAAAACCAAAGACAAAGCTTTTATTTCAAATAATTGCAGCCATTGTTTTAATTTTGTTTGGAATTAAAATTAATTATATAACGATACCTTTTTTACCTGGAACAGGCTCCTTTTATGTAGGATGGATAGGTATTCCAATAACTATTCTATGGGTTGTTGGTATGACTAATGCGGTTAATTTGATTGATGGATTAGATGGCCTTGCCTGTGGTGTTTGTACAATATCTGCATTATCGTTGTTTGGAGTATCAATTATAAGCGGGAGAATGACAGTAGGCATATTGTCAATAATATTATCAGGTGCGTGTATAGGATTTTTATACTACAACTTCAATCCGGCAAGTATATTTATGGGAGATACAGGATCGCAGTTTTTAGGTTTTACCCTTGCAGCAATATCAATACAAGGGGCAATAAAGTCAGCAACAGCAGTTGCTGTAGCAGTACCAATATTGGCACTTGGACTTCCTATTTATGATACTTTATTTGCTATGATAAGAAGAAAAATAAACAACAGGCCTATTATGGAGGCGGATAAGGGACATCTTCACCATAGACTTTTAGCATTAGGGTATAGTCAGAAACAGGTTGCTATAATTTTATATATAGTTAGTGGAATTTTTGGGATAACATCTATTATAGCAATGTCAGTTTCAACAAAAAAATCCTATTTGATATTGATGATTGTATGTACTTTAGTATTAGCCTTTGCAACTGAATTAGGACTTTTAAAAAGAACAAAGAGGTGATTAAATGTTAAAGGTAATGACTATTTTTGGAACAAGACCTGAGGCAATAAAAATGGCACCACTTGTAAAGGAGCTTGAAAAAAGAGAAAATATTAAGTCAATTGTTTGTGTAACAGCACAGCACAGACAAATGCTTGATCAAGTATTAGATTTGTTTGAAATAAAACCAGACTATGATTTGAATATAATGAAGGATAGACAAACATTAACATCAATAACAACGGGTGTTCTTGAAGGACTTGATGAGCTTTTTAAGGAAGTAAAACCAGATATAGTTTTAGTTCACGGTGATACAACAACTACCTTTGCAGGAAGCCTTGCAGCCTTCTATAACAAGATAAAAATAGGACACGTTGAAGCAGGACTTAGAACCTTTGATAAATATTTTCCATTTCCAGAGGAGATAAATAGGAAACTTACAGGTGCACTTTCAGATATTCATTTTGCACCAACACCTACTTCAAAGCAAAATCTATTAAATGAAGGCGTAAAGGAAGAGTCTATATTCATTACGGGTAATACAGTAATAGATGCATTAGAGGAGACAGTTAGTGATGAATATGTATTTGAAAATGAAGTTTTAAATAATATAGATTTTACAAATAAAAAGGTGATAATGGTTACAGCTCATAGGCGTGAAAATTGGGGTGAACCTCTACAAAATATATGTAGAGCCTTTAAGAGAATAGTTGAAAATAATGATGATGTCGAGATTGTTTATCTTGTGCATCTAAATCCAGTTGTTAGAGAAACTGTATATAGTATATTAGATGGTGTAAAGGGAGTACATCTTCTTCCTCCACTTGATACTAAGGAAACTCATAACTTGATGAGTAGATGTTATATGGTAATGACAGATTCAGGAGGATTGCAGGAAGAAGCACCACACCTTGGAAAGCCTGTGCTTGTTTTAAGGGATGTTACAGAACGTCCTGAGGCAGTTGAGGCTGGAACTGTAAAGGTAATAGGAACTGATGAGGAGAATGTATATAAAGAGGCAGAAACATTAATAAAAGACCAAAGGGCATATAAGGCTATGGCCAATGCAGTAAATCCCTATGGAGATGGAAAGGCTTCAAGGAGAATAGTGGATGCTATATTGTACTATTTTGGTTTAATTAATGAAAGACCCGATGAATTTAGAGCTAATAAATAATAAAATCAATAGTTATTCTTAGATTGATAAAGAAATACAAAACGTAAATTAGACTAATCAGTCTAATTTACGTTTTTTTAACACAAAAAAGTGTTGAATTTTATCGAATAAGTGTTAAAATATTCAATGTTAGGGCTAACTGACAGCCAACTTGGAGGTCGGGTAGTCTTAGATAGTAAGGCAGACAGTTACCTTATCAGGGTGGATGTAGGCCGGTACCAAAATTTTTGGTACCGGCCTTTTTGATTAAAATTTCTGACAAGTTATAAAATTTAAATATCTATATCTTTGATTGACACTATAACTTGATAGGAGTATTATATATTAATGAATTAGAATATCGTTAAAATACAATATAATTTGTATGTATTAAAAATATAAAACTTTAGAAACTAAGATAAAAGACATTTTTGGTGGTGTTTTATGGTTGATTATTTTATATTTAGCTTTATTTTAAAAAGGCTTAAATTTTCCCTTAACATATTTTTGTTATTAATGTTGTCAATATTAGTTTTTAATGCAAATTACGCTTTATCATATTTTTTAGGATATATTATTGGGATATTTAATTTTATTCTATTGTCACTAGGTACAAATTACATAATAACCAGAAAAGTTAATCACTCTAAGATTATTCAGTTTATATTTTTTACGATGAGAATAATTTTAATAGCGTTAATTTTAGCAAGTGCAGTTAAGGATGGTTATAACGTTTTTATACTCTTTTTAGGGTTTTTAACAATAAATATATCTATAAAAATAGGTGCATTATTAGACTGTAGAAGGGAGGGACAATATGGGAAAGAGTGAAGCGATTTTTACATTAAGACTTTTAGGATTAAATATACCCATATATTTTTCAGTTATAGCACAGTGGATAGTTATAGCCTTTATAATGCTGATAGTTCCATTTTTAGTAAGAGACTTAAAGACAGTTCCAAGGGGCAAACAAATTTTTGTAGAAACAGTTGTGGAAAAAATAAATTCCCTTGTAAAGGGGAGTATGGGAGATGAATACAAAGGTTTTGCACCCTTTTTTGGAACACTGATGATTTATCTTTTGTTTTTAAATTTATTTGGCTTAACAGGTTTTAGGCCTCCTACTGCAGATTATAGTGTAGCACTTGGTTTAGCACTTATATCCTTTGTGCTAATACAAGTAAATGCTATAGTTCACAGTGGAATATTAGGGTACTTTAAGGGATATGCAAAACCATTTTGGTTTATGCTTCCTTTAAATATAATAGAGAGATTGGTTGTACCTGTTTCTTTGAGCCTAAGATTATTTGGAAATATAACTGCTGCGGTAATTATGATGGAACTTCTATATGAAGGATTGGAATTTTTAAGCCACTCACTTCACCTTAAGTTACCTGTGTTTGCAGCCTTTTTACCAATACCATTTCATATATACTTTGATTTATTTGATGGAACAATACAGATGTTTATATTTGTTATGCTAACAATGATTTTTATAAAAACTACATCAGAACATTAAAGGAGGAGATTTTAATGACTACAATGGATCCAAAAGCATTTATATTAGGACTTTCAGCAATAGGAGCAGGTATTGCTGCACTTGCAGGACTTGGTGCAGGAATAGGTACAGGAATTGCTACAGGCAAGGCAGTAGAAGCAGTTTCAAGACAACCAGAGGCTAAAAATGATATAGTTAGTACACTAATCATAGGTTCAGCCTTCTCAGAAGCAACAGCAATTTATGGATTGCTTGTTGCAATACTACTTATAATTGTTAAGTTAGTATAAATTTAAAAGGACTATTTCTTAAATTTAAATTAGCCCCACGAAAGTAATTTATATTCAATACTTCGTGGGGCTAACCAAAACTTATGTATAGAAACAAAAGGGTGAACCCTAATTTATAGCCTTTGGAGGTGAAAGTATGGAGATAAAGTTAGCGACAGTTTTAATAACAATATTTAATGTTGTTATTTTATATATATATCTAAAGAAAAAGCTTTTTATACCAGTCACAACCTTTATGGAAAACAGAACAAATACAATTGAAAATAACATTAAAACATCGGTAAATAAAAAGAAGGAAGCAGAAGAGCTTAAAAAACAATATGAAGAAAAGCTTAAGGAGTTAAATGAAGAGGGAAGAAAAATAGTTGAGGAATATAAAATTAAAGCCCAAAGCATTCACGATGAGATTGTTGAGGCAGCAAAAAAAGAGGCAGATTTTATTAGGCAGAGGGCAAGAGAAGATGCAGAGCTTGAAATGGAAAGGGCACAGGATGAAATTAAAAAGCAGATTGTATCTTTATCGCTTTTAGCTGCTGCAAAGGCAATTGAAAGGGAACTTGATGAAGAAAAACATCATGCACTAATTAGGGAATTTATAAATAGGGTAGGTGCATAATATGCATGAAATAGTTGCGGCAAAGTATGCTGAGGCACTTTTAGAAGAGGCAAAAATAACAGGAAATTTAAAGGAATGTGTTGAGGATCTTGATAATTTCTGCAAACTTCTAAAGGAAAATAGTCAGTTTTATGAGTTTTTAGTACATCCAGAGATAAAGGATGATGAGAAGATAAATATAATAAACAGTTCATTAAAGGGTAAAACACCAGATGAACTAATAAGAACAATAATTCTTCTTATAACCCACGATAGAATAGAGGATATATTCCTTGTTAATGAGGAGTTTAAATATAAGTATTATGAATATATAGGAGTAAAGTTTGCACTTGTAAAAACAGCCATAAAATTAAATGATGAAGAAATAGAAGCTTTGAGAAGTAAACTTAAGAGAAAGTATAATTGTGATATTGAGATAGAGAATATCGTTGATGAGTCCTTAATTGGAGGAGTATATCTTAAGGTATCAGATGAAACAATAGATGAGACAGTAAAGGGAAGGCTTGAGAGGATAAAGAAGCAACTTCTAAAGAAGGATGAGGTGATAATATGAGCATAAGACCTGATGAAATTACAAGAATATTAAAAAGGCAGCTTGAGGAATATGAAAACAAATTTGAAATAGAGGATACAGGCACGATAGTTCAAATTGGAGATGATATTGCAAGAATCTATGGTTTAAATAACTGTATGTCAGGAGAACTTTTAGAGTTTCCAAATGGAGTATATGGTATGGCACTAAATCTTGAAGAGTCAAATGTAGGTGCAGTTCTATTTGGAAATCAGCAGGGGATAAAAGAGGGAGATATAGTAAAAAGAACAGGAAAGGTAGTTGAAGTTCCTGTTGGAGAAGCTTTAATAGGAAGGGTAGTAAATGCATTGGGTGAACCAATAGATGGGAAAGGACCAATAAAGACAACAAAAACAAGACCAGTTGAGACACAAGCTCCAGGAGTTATAGAAAGAAAATCGGTAAAAGAGCCTATGCAGACAGGTATAAAGGCGATAGATTCAATGGTTCCAATAGGTAAAGGACAAAGAGAACTTATTATAGGAGATAGACAAACAGGTAAAACAGCAATTGCAATAGATGCGATTATAAACCAAAAGGGTAAGGACGTAATATGTATTTATGTTGCAATAGGACAAAAACAGTCAACAGTTGCCCATATAGTTAACACATTACAACAGGCAGGCGCAATGGACTATACAATAGTTGTATCAGCTTCTGCATCTGATACAGCACCACTACAATTTTTAGCTCCATATGCAGGTTGTGCTATGGGAGAAGAGTTTATGTACAATGGAAAACACGTTTTGATAATTTACGATGATTTATCAAAGCACGCGGTGGCATATAGAACTATGTCACTACTATTAAGAAGACCACCAGGACGTGAAGCTTATCCAGGGGATGTATTCTATTTACATTCAAGACTTTTAGAGAGGGCTGCAAAGCTTTCGGATGAATTAGGAGGAGGTTCTATGACTGCTCTTCCTATAATTGAAACCTTAGCAGGTGATGTTACTGCATATATTCCAACAAACGTAATTTCCATTACTGATGGACAGATATTCCTTGAAACAGACCTTTTCTTTGCAGGGGTAAGACCTGCTATAAACCCTGGTATATCAGTTTCACGTGTTGGAGGTTCTGCACAAATTAAAGCTATGAAGCAGGTTGCAGGTATGCTAAGAATTGAGCTTGCACAATATAGAGAGCTTGCAGCATTTGCACAGTTTGGTTCAGACCTTGATAAGGAATCAAGGGCACGAATTGAGAAGGGACAAAGACTTGTAGAAATCCTAAAGCAGGAGCAGTATTCACCTATGCCTGTTGAAGAACAGATAGCTATTTTATATGCAGCAATAAATAATTATTTAAATGATATTAAAGTTGAAGATGTTAGAAGATTTGAAAAGGAATATTTAGATTTTCTAAAAACTCATAAGAGAGAAGTTTTAAATGCAATTGTTGAGAAAAAGGAATTAACAGATGAAATTAAGAAGATGTTAGAGGATGCTATTAACGAATTTAAGGGTAATTTTAAATAATATACCCTTCTGGAGGTGTTTTTATGGCAGGAGGGCTAATTGACTTAAAAAGAAGAATAAAGTCAGTACAGAATACTCAAAAGATTACAAAGGCAATGGGGCTTGTTGCAACATCAAAATTTAAGAAGGTTAGAGCAAGGGCTGAAAAGAATGAGCCATATATAAATAAATTCAATGAAGTTATAAAAACATTAGCATTAAGTCAAGATGCAGAGTCAAGTATATATTTTAATAAAAATAAGGTTGATACGGATTTATATATAATTATAACTTCTGATTCGGGGCTATGTGGCAGCTATAATGCAAATGTTATAAAAAGAGCCCTAGAAGATATGGAGGGTAAAAAGGTTAAGCTATTAACTGTTGGGGAAAAGGCAAGAAGTTTTTTTGTAAGAAGGGGATATGATACTATTGCAGAGTATGTAGAGGTTGGCGATTATCCTGTTTATTGGGATGCTGTAGATATTATGAAACACGCAATAGACTCCTATAAAAATGGCGAGGTTAGAAGTGTAAAACTTATTTATACTAAGTTTTATTCGCCTGTTAAACAAGAGGTGGAGGTTTTAAAACTTCTTCCACTTGAAAAGCCAAAGGATAAGGTAAACAGGGAATTTGAGTTTGAACCAAGAGCCAGTAGGGTTTTAGATTATATTTTTCCAAAGTATCTTAACAATATGCTCTACTATGCTATTTTAACAAGTATTGCGAGTGAATATGCAATGAGGATGAATGCTATGGATAGTGCAACTAAGAATGCACAGGAGTTATTGAATAAGCTGCAAACAATGTATAATCGATTAAGACAGAGCAGCATAACTCAGGAGATAACAGAGATTGTAAGTGGTGCAGAAGCATTGAAGGAGTAGGAGGGATAGTGTGAGTAAGGGAAAGGTTGTACAGGTAATTGGACCTGTTGTTGATATAAGGTTTGAAGAAGGCCATTTACCAAGTATATATAATGCAATAAAAATAGATAACAATGGAAAAGAGCTTGTTGCAGAGGTTATGCAGCATATTGGAGATGATACGGTAAGAGCTATTGCTATGGATTCAACTGATGGACTTGTACGTGGTGCTATGGCAGAGGATACTAATGCACCTATATCAGTACCTGTTGGTGATAAGACATTGGGTAGATTATTTAATGTTTTAGGAAAGCCTATAGACAATTTAGGAGACGTAGAGGCAGAGGAATACTACTCAATTCATAGAACACCACCAAGTTTTGAAGAACAATCTGTTCAACCAGAGATGTTTGAAACAGGTATTAAGGTTATAGATCTTCTTGCACCATATCAAAAGGGTGGAAAGATTGGTCTATTTGGTGGTGCAGGAGTAGGAAAGACAGTTTTAATACAGGAGCTTATAAATAACATAGCAAAACAGCACGGAGGACTTTCTGTATTTACAGGAGTTGGAGAGAGAACAAGAGAAGGTAACGACCTTTATAATGAAATGAAGGAATCAAAGGTTATAGATAATACAGTTCTTGTGTTTGGACAGATGAATGAACCACCTGGAGCAAGAATGAGGGTTGCTCTAACAGGGCTTACAATGGCAGAATATTTTAGAGATAAAGGTCAAGATGTGCTTTTATTCATAGATAATATATTTAGATTTTCACAGGCAGGTTCAGAGGTTTCAGCATTGCTTGGAAGAATTCCATCAGCAGTTGGATATCAGCCTACTCTTGCAACAGAGATGGGTGCACTTCAGGAGAGAATTACATCTACAAAGCACGGTTCAATTACATCTGTTCAGGCAGTATATGTTCCTGCAGATGACTTAACAGACCCAGCACCTGCAACAACTTTTACACACCTTGATGCAACGACAGTTTTATCAAGGTCAATAGCAGAGCTTGGTATTTATCCAGCAGTTGACCCACTTGATTCAACATCAAGAATACTTGATCCAAGAATAGTTGGTGAGGAACACTATGAAACAGCACAGAGGGTAAAAAATATTCTTCAAAGATATAAGGAGCTTCAGGATATAATTGCAATACTTGGGATAGATGAACTGTCTGAGGAGGATAAGCTTGTTGTATCAAGGGCAAGAAAGGTTCAAAGATTTTTATCACAACCCTTCTCAGTAGCAGAACAATTTACAGGTATAAAAGGTAAATATGTACCTGTAAAGGAAACAGTAAGAGGATTTAAAGAGATACTTGATGGAAAATACGATAATATTCCAGAAGCAGCCTTCTTTATGGTTGGAACTATAGATGAGGTTGTTGAAAAGGCAAAGGCATTAGGATATGAGGTATAAGAGGTGATGTTATGGCTAAATTTAGCCTGGAGATTGTTACACCAGATAGAAGATTTTTTAAAGGAGAAGTAGATTCGTTAATTGTAAGTAGCCTTGTTGGGAAAATGCAGTTTCTTGCAAACCACACCCCCTATGTTGCCGCACTTTTACCTGATGTTATAAAGATTACACAAAATGGCTTTAATAAGTATGCTGTTATTGCAGGAGGTTTTATCGAATTTATAGATAATAAGGCAATAATAATGGCAGATGCAGCAGAGTGGCCGGAGGAAATAGATAGAGAAAGGGCAGAGGAAGAGCTTGATAGAGCAAGGAAAAAGCTTCAGGCAAAGGATGAAAATATTGATTATCTTAAGGCAAAATTAAAGCTTATGAAGGCAACGGCAAGATTGAAGGCAAGTGATATAATGAACAAAAAATAGAAAATTTGAATAAAACCACTTTTTCATGGACATACTCTTTTATAAAAAGGGGAGGGTGTTAAAATGAAAAAGTGGTTTTGTTTATTATTAGTTTTAATCATTCTGATTTTTTCATTTTGGAATTATCAAAATAAAATTTATTCAGACATTATTGATGCTTGTTATGAAGCAGGTGGTGAAACAATAAATATACAGTTAGAGGGAAGTAGTTTTCTATCAGGTTATAATGATAAATATTTGTTATCAAAAGAGCTAATCAGTGGTTTTGATGTCATATCCTATGATTATACACAAACAGAAGAAGAGTTTTTCCTTAATGCAATTATGTCAAGTGGCTATATTACAGTAAGATTAAGGGATGTAGAGAATAAAATTTATGCTTCCTTAACAGTTTCACAAAATGCACATAATGTGAATATAAATAATATTAAGCAGACTATTTTTATTAACTTTATAAAACATAGGGCAATTCCTAAGTTTTCAATACTGGTTGTAGGAAAATTTAGTGGTAAACTTACAAAAGCTGAGATGAAGGAAAAGGCAATTGAAATATTAAAGAGTAAAAGGGCTATTTTTGTAGATGGGATTGAAAATGAAAACTTAGTTAGCGTATCTGCTTTTTTACCAACTTTAGAGGAGAGAAAGAAGTGTGAAGATAGGTATATAAACTTAAACATAGCCTTAAGATATAGTGACTTAAATAAATGCACATATATATGGATTGGAAGTCCACTTATATTTGAAGAGTATTAATTTTTGGAGGAATATATGATGGAAAGGATTGTTGTAAAAGGAAATAACAAATTAAGAGGAACAGTAAAAATAAGTTCGGCAAAAAACTCGGTGCTCCCTATTATTGCTGCATCTATTTTATGCCACGAGAGATGTGTTATAGATGATGTACCAAATCTTGATGATGTTAAAGTAATGTGTAGTGTACTTGACTCTTTGGGTGTAAATATCAATATGGATATTAATAAAGGTATAATAGAAGTTAAGGATGGTTCTTTAAAAACATTAGAACCTCCCTATGAACTTGTAAAAAAGATGAGGGCATCTTTTTTAGTTTTAGGTCCAATACTATCAAAATATGGAAAAGCAAGAATTTCAATGCCAGGAGGATGTAATATTGGAAGTAGGCCTATAGATTTACATCTAAAGGGTTTTTCACTTCTTGGTGCAGATATAAATATTGGACACGGATATGTGGAGGCAGAGTGTAAAAAACTTAAGGGGAACAAAATCTATTTAGACTTTCCATCAGTTGGCGCAACAGAAAACATAATGATGGCAGCTGTTTTAGCAGAGGGAGAAACAGTAATTGAAAATGCAGCAGAGGAACCAGAGATAGTTGATCTTGCTAATTTTTTAAACAGAATGGGAGCAAATATTTTAGGAGCTGGAACTGACACAATAAGAATTCAGGGTGTGAAGGAATTAAAGGGGACAATCCATCAGCCTATACCAGACAGAATAGAAGCTGGAACCTATATGGTAGCAGCTGCAATTACAAGAAGTGATTTAATAATTGAAAATGTAATTGTAGAGCATATAAGACCTATTATAGCAAAGCTTGAGGAATGTGGAGTAAAGGTATTAGATGTTCCAGGAGGAGTTAGGGTTATAGGAACAGATAATCCTAAACCAGTTGATATTAAAACTTTACCTTACCCAGGATTCCCCACAGATGTGCAGGCACAATTTATGGCATATTTATGTACTGTTGAAGGAACATCAATTGTAACTGAAACAGTATTTGAAAATAGGTTTATGCACGTAACTGAACTTAAGAGAATGGGAGCAAATATAAAAATAGATGGTAGAAGTGCTGTTATTGAAGGAGTTAAAAAACTAACTGGAGCAGATGTTAGAGCAACAGATTTAAGAGCAGGAGCTTGTTTGATTTTAGCAGGACTTGTAGCAGATGGTGTGACAACAATTGGAGATATTCAACATTTAGATAGGGGCTATGTTGATATTGTAGGCAAGATGAAGTCTATAGGGGCAGAAATTGAAAGGGTGTAGGAAGGTGCCGTAATGGCACCTTTTGTTTTTTGGCATTGTACCCCCCATAAAGGATTTATCTGGCATTTGTTCATTTGAAAGAGCCCATTGAAATCTTTTATAGGGCTTTTTCATACTTTGGCTAACGAGTGTTTTTTTAACAATTTGAGGTGCCGTAATGGCACCTTTTGTTGTTTAGGAATAAATAGAAGAATAGTGAAATAAAATTGTAGTAGAACTTTACGAGGGGGGATTAAGTGAAAAGGGTAACAGGCTTTTTTTTATTTATTTTATTTTTAATGATAGGTATACCCCTAATCATTTCTGGAGGTGTTAGAGAGGATACAAAATTACCCTATTACATATCAAAGATTCAGCAATTTGTACCAGAACCGCTAAAAAAGCCACAGGTTGAGGACAAGCTAAAGGAGGAAAAAAGTGATAAATCAATAAAAATAAAGGTTTTTATTGAAGGACAGAACAAAATAGTTGAATTAGAGCTAGAGGACTACATAAGAGGTGTTGTAGCAGCAGAAATGCCTGCAGCCTTTGATATAGAGGCTCTAAAGGCACAAGCCATTGCAGCAAGAACCTTTGCCTTTGCCAATTTAATTCAAAATGGTGGTTCGGGCTGTGCAAAACATAGCGGTGCTGATGTATGTAGTACTGTTCACTGTCAAGCTTATGTTACAAAGGAGGAGAGATTTAGAAATTGGCCAGCCTCTATGGCAAATGAATATTGGAATAAATTAACGCAGGCAGTTTTAGAGACTAAAGGGATGGTAATAACATATAACAATGAGGTTGCAAGACATATAAAATATCATTCTACAAGCAATGGTAAGACTGAAAACAGCATATATGTTTTTGGATACCAAGAACCATACTTGGTGAGTGTTGAAAGTCCCTATGAGGAGGGAACACCAAGTTTTTCATCAAAGGTTGTTATGAAGAAGCAGGAGTTTATAAGAAGAATAAAAGAATTAAATCCTGATGTAAGTATTAGCAGTAATAATTTAGCAAAGCAAATAAAAATACTTGAATGGACAGAGGGAGATAGGGTTAAAACAATAAAAATAGGAAATAAAACATTTTCAGGAATAGACATAAGGTGGGCTATGGGTTTAAAGTCGGCTTCTTTTACTATAAATATTGACAGTAAAAATGTTACATTTAATGTAAAGGGCTATGGTCACGGGGTAGGGATGAGCCAGTGGGGAGCAAATGAAATGGCTAAAAGAGGTAAAAAATATGATGAGATACTAAAGCATTATTATAAGGGAATAGAAATTAAAAAAATTGATGAATTGGTGAATAAAAAACAGTAATTAAGAGCATCTTACTAAATGTAAGATGCTTTTTTATTCTTATGTATAAAATGTCACAAACTGGAGAAAATACTAATGGAGGTGTTGATAGTGGGAGAAAAAAACATTTTCAAAAAATCAAAATTCTTTAACAAAGACAGTTTCTATGTAATTTTATTTATCTGTCTTTGTATAGTAGCCGTAGCAGCAGTGTTTATTACAAGGAGCAACGAAAGGAATATATCTAATAAGTTAGGTGATTCAAAACTTACTGAAGAAAAGAAGATAACACAACCTAACAATGAACCAACACTAATCGAAGAAAAGACAAAGAACAAGACTGTTCCTGCTTCAAATTTACCAAAGCAAACAACAAGTAATAATCCTCAAAACAGCACTAATAATTCAACTTCAACAAAGAAATCACAGCAAAGTTCAGTAGTTTCCTTCAAACTTAACAAACCAATAGAGGGACAAATAGTAAAACCCTTTGATGATACTAAACCTCTATTTAATAAAACATTAAACCAATGGGAAACTCACGAAGGAATTGATATTGAAGCAGATTTAGGAACAGAAGTAAAGGCTGCTGCTGATGGAAAAGTTTTAAAGATATTTAAGGATGACAAGATAGTAAACACAATCAACAAAACAGGATTTGGTGTAACAGTTGTTGTTGATCACGGTAATGGATATCAAACAGTTTATTGTAATCTTGCTGAGGATTTAAAGGTTAAAGAGGGGCAAAAGGTTACTAAGGGTCAAGTTATAGGAGTTGTTGGAGATACTTCTGTTAGAGAATCCGTTGCAATTGAAGGAAGTCATCTACACTTTATGCTTCTAAAGAAAAATGGTAGTGAATATGTACCAGTAGATCCACAAAAATTTCTAAAGTAAATTAATGAAAAATAAGGTTGCAAACCTAAAGGTTTGCATCCTTATTTTAAAAAAAAATTATTATAAAATACTAAAATTTTACATATTATGATATAAGAGTATTTAAGGGAGGTACATGCCTTGAAGGACTATATAGAAGAGAGAGTTTTAGAAGTTGCAAAGTACATCATTGAATCTAAGGCAACAATAAGAAAAACCGCTAAGATGTTTGGGGTTAGTAAAAGCACCATCCATAAGGATATAACAGAAAGGTTGCCTAAAATTAATCCGCAAATTGCAAAGGAAGCAAAGGAAGTATTGGATTTAAATAAAGCCGAAAGGCATATTAGGGGAGGAAAAGCAACTAAGTTAAAATACAAATCTGCAGAAGCATAATGCACGCTCCCTATTTTCTTAACAAAAAATTTACTTTTAAAATAAAAGGAAAAAAGTAAAAAATGTAGAATAATTAATTGTTAAGTATAATTATGTAGGGAGTGTGTCAAATGGGATTTTTTACTGCAAATGACATTGGAATAGACTTAGGAACTGCCACAGTACTTGTATATGTAAAAGGGAAAGGAATAGTATTAAAGGAACCATCTGTAGTTGCTATAGAGAAAATGAGTAATAAAATTTTAGCTGTTGGTGAAGATGCCAAAAGTATGATTGGTAGAACCCCAGGTAATATAGTGGCAAAGAGACCACTAAGAGAAGGTGTAATTTCTGACTATGATGTAACAGAAAAGATGTTAAGTCATTTTATAAAGAAGGCTTATAATAAAAGAGGATGGGGCAAGCCAAGAGTAGTGGTATGTATTCCCTGTGAGGCGACAGAGGTTGAAAAAAGAGCAGTTAAAGACGCTGCATTGAATGCAGGTGCAAGAAAAGTTTATTTAATAGAAGAACCTATAGCAGCAGCAATTGGTGCAGGATTAGATATATCAAAACCAAGTGGTACAATGGTGGTAGATATTGGGGGAGGAACCACAGACGTTGCAGTTATATCCCTTGGAGGGATGGTAGTTAGGTCTTCGGTAAAGGTTGCTGGAGACAAATTTGATGAGGCAATTATTAGATATATAAGAAAGAAATATAAGTTGATGATTGGAGAAAGAACAGCAGAAGAATTAAAGATTAATATCGGATGTGCATTTAAGAGAGAAGAAGATGTTTCTATGGAAATAAGAGGAAGAGATTTAATTTCAGGTCTTCCCAAAAATATAGTTGTAAGTTCTGAAGAGATAAGAGAAGCACTTGCTGAGCCTGTACACGAAATTGCAGAATGTGTTCATTCAGTTCTTGAAAAAACTCCTCCAGAACTTGCAGCAGATATAAGTGATAAAGGCATACTTATGACAGGAGGAGGTTCACTTCTTTGGGGACTTGATAAATTCATAGAAGATAGGACTAACGTGCCTGTTAAGGTAGCAGAGGATGCAGTATCCTGTGTAGCACTTGGAACAGGGAAAGCATTAGATTTTATAGAAAAGCTTGAAGAGGTTAAAATATCAAACTATTAAAAGCACGCATAACTGCGTGCTTCAGATTGTTGGCAAACTTAATTGTTAGCAAAAATCTGAAAAAGCCCCATGATAGGATTTCAATAGGCTCTTTCATAAGCTTAGAATTACTTAGCGAAATGAATCGATGCCCAAGAAATCCTTCATGGGGCTAATCATTGTTTTAAAGTGACTCCTTTGCTGCCTTTATAAAGGCATCTGTTATTACTTTTGCCATCTGCATAACAAATCCGAGTCTTGTAGAATTAAAGGCAAATATATCCGAATTATCCGTTGTATCTACAACTCCAATTATAGAGATATCTCCAACTTTTGGTAACTTTTTACCAACGCCCTTTCCAGGTGATACAGGCCCTAACTTAACTTGAATATCCCCAACAAAATCAGAATATCCAAGGCAAGCATCTACTGCAATAACAAAATGATGTTTATAATATTGATTAATAAAGTTAATCTTTGTTTCTAAGTTTACTGCGTGGGCAGGATCCTCAAGTGTCCCAATTACAGGCAGATTGAAATTTTTGTCGGTGAGTAAAGTTCCAACTAATGGACCTAAGGAGTCTCCAATACATTTATCAGTACCAATACACAGAATAATAGTATTTTTACGTATAAATTTTTTAAGATATTCCGAAAGCTTATCAACAGCATCTTTATCTTTAAAATGTACCTTCATTCCTATTAAATCATCTCTATTAGGCACATCCTCCACCCCCTTATTTAATATATACACATATATAAAGGTAAATTATTACTAAAATGAATATAAAAAAAATTAAGGGGGAAAATATAATATGAGGAGGGGTGTTATGAAAAGAATATATAGTTACCTTGTAATTATTATAACTATAATAACACTGTATACAATGTTTACAATCAAACCCAATGAAGTTGAGACTTTAGTTAATGAAACAATTGAGGAAAAAGTTTATGATGTTCAAGATGAGAACACAGGCTATATATTTGATGATTTTAATCGGGGTATTAATATAAAGCTTGAAGAAAATAAAACTAAAGATAAAGAAGAGAAAAAAACAAATAAGCAAAGTTTAAATAATATAGAAAAATTAAAATACATATATGATACTTATATAGCGAGTGAATATTACAACATAGACAGCATAGCTGAAACAACACAAGTAGCAACATACGATGTTATGTCTATGGAAAATAAAATAAGCCTTGATGATAAGGCTTATATTTTTTCATTAATAAAATACTTGAAACCTTCTGATATTTTAATATTAAATGACATAATAAAGGATGGGGTTACAGAAAAGGAAGCCGATTATATATTTAAAATTTTAAAGGATAGGCTTCCTAAGGAAAAATATGAAGAGTTAATAGGTATAGTTTATAAATATAGCAATTAATCCTTTTTGCAAATTTTGCTTATTTTTTCTTTATCCCATATATTAAGTTGATCTATATTTGTAATCGCATTCAGTATATTATCCTTTACAAAGGGTATATCGTGTTCAATTTGTTTTATTAAATCCTTCATATATTGTCTCTTTGTTTCCCCATTTGCAGGGCAGGGATTTTTAACAACAGGAATATTATATTTATTACAAGCTCCTATTATTTCCTTTTCATACACATAAACAAAAGGCCTTATTAAATATAAATCCTTCCTTGATAAATAGGTTACAGGAGAAAAGGTATTAAGTCTTGCTTCATAAAAAAGTGATAATAAAAAGGTTTCAATGGCATCGTTAAGATGATGACCAAGAGCAACCTTATTACATCCAAGTTCTTTAGCAGTATCGTGCAGTATTCCTCTTCTCATATTAGCACAAAGAGAACAAGGATTTTTTTCTTTCCTAACATCAAATAATATTTCACCTATTTGAGTTGGTACTATTTTAAATTCAATATCAAGCTCCTTAAAATATTCTATTAAAGGTTCAGGGGTATATTCTTTAAAACCCATATCAATTGTTATAGCTACAATATCGAATTTTTCATTAGAGAATCTTTGATACATCTTTAATGCTTTAAGAAGCAGATTGCTATCCTTACCACCTGATACACCAACAGCAATTTTATCGCCATCTTGAATCATATTGAAATCTGTTGCAGCCCTTCGTAGCTTTCCAAGTATTTGTTTCATTTTATCCCACCTTTTAATTACGATTATTTATAGATAAATTTACAATAAATATTGTTGATTGACAAGGGGGAAGCTGTAGGATAAAGTATAGAGCAATGCATAGAAATTAAATAGTATCAAAGAAATTTCTTAAGCAGATAATTTATAAGAAATCTATTGATGCTAAATATAAAATAATGAGTTATTTAAAGAATATAAAAGTATTTTAAAGAAATATGAATATAATCTTAAAAAACAGGGAATATTATATTTGAAAAAAGTTTTTGGCTCTTATATAATAACACTTGTCGCGAGGGACGAATGAAAAAAGCGACGAAAAAGATGAGTAAAAACGTGGGCGCGTAGCTCAGCTGGGAGAGCATCTGCCTTACAAGCAGAGGGTCACAGGTTCGAGCCCTGTCGTGCCCACCACATAAGATGCCGGCTTAGCTCAATTGGCAGAGCAACTGACTTGTAATCAGTAGGTTGTAGGTTCGATTCCTATAGCCGGCTCCATAAGTGGGGCGATTCCCGAGTGGCCAAAGGGGGCAGACTGTAAATCTGTTGGCGCAGCCTTCGGTGGTTCGAATCCACCTCGCCCCACCAATAAATTAAAAATAAAATATTAATATATGGGCGCGTAGCTCAGCTGGCAGAGCAACTGACTTACAAGCAGAAGGTCACAGGTTCGAGCCCTATAGCCGGCTCCATATATGGGACGGTTCCCGAGTGGCCAAAGGGGGCAGACTGTAAATCTGTTGGCGCAGCCTTCGGTGGTTCGAATCCACCCCGTCCCACCAAAGAGACGCATATGCGTCTCTTTTTTAGTAGTAAATACATCTTTTATAGGTGGAGGCTTTAGTGGTCAATACTCAAATTTAAGCAAGTTTTTCCTAAACTAAAAGGGTTAATTTGCCTCTAAAATATCACCATGTGGTTTATTGTAACTTAGTTTTTTTTCTATATAACTATTTTATAAGATAATCGACATTCATTACCCAATTATAGAAGTAGGCAACTTCTGTGCTTATTAGTTAAATATAAATAAAAAGTGGTGATTATAGTGAAAAAAATAAAAAAATGGGCAGAAAATTTGTTAAAGCAACTTGAACTATTGTATAAGATATATACATATCCTAAAACACCTTGGTATGCAAAAATATCAATTGGAATAGTTATAGCTTATGCTTTAAGTCCTATAGATTTAATACCAGATTTCATACCTATTTTAGGTTATTTAGATGACCTATTGATTTTACCCTTAGGAATATATCTGTCATTAAAGTTAGTACCTGACTATGTTATAGAAGAATGCAGAGAAATAGAGGTTGACTTAAGCAAATTTAAGGGTAAAAAAATAGTTTCAGCTTTGTTAATTTCAGCCATATGGCTATTACTTATATATTTATTGATTAGAAGGTTATTTAGATAAGATAAGTCCTGCAAATATTTTAATTAAATAAAATTATAAATAATATTATTGACATACATATTTTATTGTGATAATATTACTCAAGATGTTTAAATTGAATACAGGAAACTCTTATCAAGAGAGGTGGAGGGACTGGCCCGATGAAGCCCGGCAACCGGTGCATAAGCACAATGGTGCCAATTCCTGCAGAATTTAAATTCTGGCAGATGAGAGTCTTATGGATATAAGCCTCTTCGTCAGAAGGGGTTTTTATTATGCATTGAAAATTATAAACGGTTTAAATAATATAGTTTATAATTTTCATATCATTAAAAACAAAAGATTGAGAAATACTAAATTTAGTCTCAAAATCCTTCAATTAAAGTGTAAACAATTTTATTTATATATTAAAAGGAGGTAGAAAGATGGCAAGAAGATTATTTACATCAGAATCAGTTACTGAAGGACATCCAGATAAGATTTGTGATCAAATTTCAGATGCGATACTTGATGCTATATTAGCTGAAGACCCAGAGGCAAGAGTAGCTTGTGAGACAGCAGTAACAACAGGTATGGTACTTGTTATGGGGGAAATATCAACAAAATGTTATGTTGATATTCCAAAGGTTGTTAGAAGAACAATCGAAGAAATAGGATATACAAGAGCAAAATATGGATTTGACTGTGATACTTGTGCAGTTATAACTTCAATAGATGAGCAATCATCAGATATTGCAATGGGTGTTGACAAGGCACTTGAAGCAAAGAAGGGTGAAGAAAACGAATTTGCAACTACAGGTGCTGGAGACCAAGGTATGATGTTTGGTTTTGCTTGTACTGAAACACCAGAATATATGCCACTTCCAATAGCAATGGCACATAGACTATCAAGAAGACTTGCTGAAGTTAGAAAAAATGGAACACTTGACTATCTAAGACCAGATGGAAAGACTCAAGTAACTGTTGAATATGAAGATGATAAGCCAGTTAGAATAGATACAATAGTTATATCAACTCAACACAGCCCAGAAGTTACAAGAGAACAAATAGAAAGAGATATGATTGAACACGTTATAAGAAAGGTTGTTCCAGCAAACCTTCTTGATGAAAATACTAAATATTACATAAACCCAACAGGAAGATTCGTAATAGGTGGACCACACGGAGACTCAGGTCTAACAGGAAGAAAGATTATAGTTGATACATACGGTGGATATGGCCGTCACGGTGGTGGTGCCTTCTCAGGAAAGGATCCAACTAAGGTTGACCGTTCAGCAGCTTATGCAGCAAGATGGGTTGCAAAGAACCTTGTAGCAGCTGGTGTAGCAGAAAAGCTTGAAGTTGAAGTTGCATATGCTATAGGTGTAGCAAAGCCAGTTTCAATAACTGTTGATACATTTGGAACAGGAAAGTTACCAGATGAAAAGATAATTGAAATAATCAACAAGGTATTTGATCTAAGACCAGCAGCAATAATTAAGCATCTTGATTTAAGAAGACCAATCTACAGACAAGTTGCAGCTTATGGTCACTTTGGTAGAACAGATTTAGATTTACCTTGGGAAAGACTAAACAAGGTAGATGAAATAAAGAAGCTTATAGCTGAAATGTAATAAGTTAAGTTCTATGCAATATGGAAATGTTGCATAGAACTTTTTATTTTAGATTTTTGTCAAAATTATATTTTAAAGTGGTGTAAAAATATTCCCTATTCACAATTTATATAAGTGAAAGGGGGAATTAAAAATGGCAGTAAAAGATTTTAAACAATCATCAACATTACTTATGAAATTTAATATGGGAGTTGACGCAAGAGGAAACGACATAATAAAGGTGGTTAATTTAAGGAAGGTAAAACCTCAAGCAGACCATCAGGCAGTATTTGAAACAGCACAATCTATCTCTACATTGGTTGATGGAAATCTTATTGAAGTTTTAAGACAAGAAGTTCTTGAATTAGTAAATGAATAATGGGGGTGTAGATTATGGCAAAGTCACTTGTTATGGTATTTCAAAATGAAGCAGGTAAGAATGTTTCACTTTCAATTCCAAATGTAAGGGAAAACATAACAGAACAGGAAGTAAAGACAGTTATGCAGGATATTATAAGCAAGAACATATTTACATCAACAGGTGGAAACTTAATAACAATAATGTCTGCACAGGTAGTAAATAGAGAAGTAGAAGAGCTTGCAGTAAGATAATGTTTGGCACTTCATTAGTTGGATGAATGAATAGGCTAAATTTAGCCCCATAATGGATTTTAGGCTGTGACAATAAATATTAAATGAAAAAGTCCCAAACCTTTAATTATAGTTTCTTTAGAGATAATGTTTTATATGTTGTTTTAAAAGTACTATGGACTTTTTCAATATAGGTTTCATAAATACTTAAAGTTTATGAAACGGCCTCAAAATCCATATATGGGGCTTTTGTAAAAATATAAAATAAGTGTTTGTTATGTATTGATTTCAATAAGTTGTAGGTATAATTTATATAAATAATGGAGGGATATTATGGAGGAATTATTTAATCAAATAGCCAATTTTGGCTTTCCGATTGTATTATCAATTTATCTTTTAGTTAGATTGGAAAATAAATTGGAAAAACTAACAGAGAGCATAAATGAACTTTCTAAAAACATATCAAATATTTGTAAATTTTAAAAAAACAGGGTTTTGACATCGAACATATGTTCGATTATAATTGTATATATAACATTTTATATTTACAAAGGGGAGGAGTTTGATGTTAGTTTGCATTAAGCCAGAATACAAAGAGGGTGTTGGGGATTGTACTATACTTATTTATGAGAGAGATGAAGTAGTTCTAAAAAAGAATATAAGATATGGCCTAAGACAAGTTGCAAAACAATATAACCAGGATATAAGGGAGCTAAAATATAAATGTAATAGGATAACAAATTTAGGTAAGTTAACCCCTATAGCACTATCATCTGACACAATATTAGTGCCAATTAAAGTTAGAACTCCAAGGGTTCACAGGGATGGAGGTTACGGATATATAAACTTGTTTTTTATTGAACAAGTTTATGAAAATTTCATATTATTAAATAATGGGAGTAAAATATTTTTTGTAGAAAATAGAAGAAGTATTATAAAAAGAATAAATGTTGCCAAGAATTTAAGTAGTACAATACTTAAAATAGAATATAGCAACATTGTTACAATTTTAAATGAGGTCTTGAAACTTAACGATAAATTAGAGACAATAATACTAAAAAGATAAATTTAGTAGGAGAGAGTTGGATGATAGATATAGAAGGTGTAGTTGAAAATATTGTTTTTAAGAATGAAGAAAATGGTTATACAGTTGCTAAAATAAGGCATAACAAGGATTTGGTTTCAGTTGTTGGTCATATTCCATTTATAAATATAGGGCAAAGAGTAAAGGTACAGGGTGAATGGGTATTTCACCCTAACTTTGGACAACAGATTAAGGTGCATTACTGTGAGGAAGTAAAGCCGTCAACAATAGAGGGGATAGAAAGATATTTAGCCTCAGGCCTTATAAAGGGAATAGGACCTGCTACAGCTAAAAAAATAGTTGAACGTTTTGGCAAAGATTCACTTGATATAATAGAAATGAATCCTGATAAACTTACTGAGGTGGAGGGAATAGGTCCTAAAAAAGCAGAAAAAATAGCAGAATCCTTTAAGGAACAGAGACAGCTTAAGGAGGTAATGGTTTTTCTTCAGAGCTATGGTATAACTGCTGGGCTTGGGATAAAGATTTTTAAACGATATGGAGAAGAAACTAATGCAGTTTTAAAATCTAATCCCTATAGGCTGTGTGACGAAGTTTCTGGTGTTGGTTTTAAAACAGCAGATAGGATAGCCGTTAATTTAGGATACGATATGATGTCGGAGGAGAGGGTTAAGGCAGGAATTAAATATATTCTTTCTCAATGTATTGCAAATGGCCACGTTTATTTACCAAAGGAGGAACTCGTTAAAGAGTGCGTTAAGATTTTAAATGTTCCAGATGAAATAATAAGGGAACAGATAATAATGCTCAACTTAAATAAAGAAATTTATATAGAAAATGTGGATAATGATGAAGCAGTATATTTAAGATATTATTATCTATCAGAGCTTTATGTAGCAAGAAAATTAATAGAGCTTTCGTTTCAAAATTATAATCAGGATTTTGATGAAATAGAGGAAGAAATAAAAGAATACGAAAATGAAAATGGAATAGAGTTAGCAAAAGAGCAGAGGGAGGCTATTGAAAAGGCAGTTAAAAATGGTGTTTGTGTTATTACAGGTGGACCTGGCACAGGGAAAACAACAATAATAAAGTGTATAATTAAACTATTTGAGAAAAGAGGTTTAAGTGTAGTTTTAGCAGCACCTACAGGAAGAGCGGCAAAGAGAATAACTGAAACAACAGGATATGAAGCAAAGACTATACATAGACTACTCGAGATGGAATATATGCCGGAGAATGAAATACCAATATTTACAAAGGATGAAGAAAGTCCAATTGAAGCACATGCAATCATAATCGATGAGGCTTCTATGATAGATATACTGCTTATGAACAGCCTTTTAAAGGCAGTAGCGAAGGGTACAAGGCTTATAATAGTTGGTGATGTTGATCAGCTTCCATCAGTTGGTGCAGGCAATGTGCTAAGGGATATAATTGAAAGTGGAAGTATATGTGTTGCAAAGCTTAACAAAATATTTAGACAGCAGGACAAAAGTCTAATAACTATTAATGCACATAAAATAAATAATGGAGAGATGCCAATTTTAAATGAAAAGGATAAGGATTTCTTTTTTATCGAATTAGATGGGACACAGAGTTTAAATGATGAGCTTGTAAAGCTTGTATCTGAAAGATTACCAGGGTTTAAAAAGGATATTGACCCTGTTAAAGATATTCAAATATTATCTCCAATGAGAAAGGGAGATGCGGGTGTTAACAACCTTAATATAAGTATGCAGTCTGTTTTAAACCCACCAGCAAAGTTTAAAACAGAAAAGAGTTTTAGGGAATTTGTTTTTAGAAGATTTGATAAGGTTATGCAGATTAAAAACAACTACAATATAGAATGGGAAAGTGTAGTCACAGGGGAAAAGGGAAGAGGAGTATTTAATGGAGACATAGGATATATAGAGGATATTGATTTAGAAAATCAGCAAATAATAGTTATGTTTGATGATAGAAAAGTTGAATATGACTTTTCAAATCTTGAAGAACTTGAGCTTGCCTATGCAATTACAATTCACAAAAGTCAAGGAAGTGAATTTAAGGTAGTAGTTATACCTGTATGCTTTGGGCCACCAATGCTTATGACAAGAAATTTAATTTATACAGGTGTAACGCGTGCAAAGGAGCTTGTTGTCCTTATAGGAAACAGAGCCGCACTAAAATATATGATAAAAAATAATACAATAACAAAGAGGTATTCAGGGCTAAGATGTAGAATAATTAATTATTTAAAGGCAATATCCTGATAAAAGGGAGTGTTCTGTGTGGAGGTATATTTATATAAGGCAAGGGGTAAGGGCGGAAGCATATATGATATTACATTAAATCCTCAGATAGATTTTGAAGTTTTAAGGAAGATTAGGGGAATAACCAATATAGAGATTTTAACGGATAAAATAGATTTATGTGTTGCTGAAGAGATAATAAATCAAATTTACAGTGGGAACTTTATTGGAAGATTTATATCTCTTCAGGAGTATTATCTAAATAAAATATTAAAGAGTTATGGTATAAAGAAGGAGAGTAGATTTATTACAAGCGGTAAGCCTATTCCCAAGGTTGAGGATTTAGAGAGGATAGAGGAATATATAAAGGGAAAGATAATTTCCTTTAGATATTTAATGGAATTAGATGAAATAAAAAATATGGATTATGAATTAGTTATAGATGTAATACAGACTCTGTATTGTGAGAGAAGAATTAAATATACAAAGGCTGTAAAAACCATTAAAAATAAAGAAGTATGTTTTTTGTGTGAAAAGGAAAAATGCGATGTTTGTAATTTTGAACATATTGAGGATGATATACTTCTCTATGCTGCTGACAACTATAATAATTTAAAGCCGCCCCATATTGAACCTATAATAAATAGGAGTTCTATAGCAACAGTTAATACATTGAAGGAAGTAACAGAATTTATAAAGTCTAAAAGGGAAAAAAGTATGCTTCTTTCATCGCCAAAGGCATTTAGCATTGATGTTTTAATAGAGGCAGTTTATGAAGTGTTAAAGGTAGGAGGAAGAGTTCTATATATTACTTCTCCTAAATTTATAAACGAAGCAAAACAGGAGTTTCAAAGTAAAATAAATGGTGCAAGGGTAGAGATAGTTCTTGGGAGAAAGGCAAAACTTGTTGACTGCGAGATAATTGTAACATCGTATACAGATTACCCCTGCTTTTATAAGTCCTTTGATTTAGTTATATTTGATAAAAGGCTGATATTTTTAGATTTAACGAGCCTTCAGGATGAAATTTTCAAAAAAGCAAAAAAAGAGAGAGGTAAGTTTTTGAAAATATCGGTTTCACTAAATGAGGAAGATAAAAAGGAATATAAAGATTTGATTTATATGCCTGTCGATGGAATTAAAAAACCTATGCCTGAACCTATGAATATAATCTCCAGATATTTAGATGGGACAGAGGATTTTATGCCTCAAATGGCAATAGATTTTATACTTTTTACAATAAGCAAGAAAAACAACTTGATTATTTTTGTGCCAGATGAAGGTTATATCCAGAAGGTTTATTATATTTTATCTCAGACTTTAAATATTGATACAGATTTGATAGAGTATTCAACTCATAAAGATAAGGATGGACTATTTAGATTTATGAAAAAAGAGGGCAGCATATTGATTTCCTCTGATGCAGCTGATGCATATTTAAGCTATGAAAATACAAATGTAATCATTATGTATAGTGACAATAGGGCATATACATTAGAGGCAATAATATATATGTGTCAAATTCCTATGAATTTTCAAGGAAAGAAAATAGGAGAGGTATATTTTGTGTCATGTCAGGAAACAGAAAATATGCAGATAGCAAAATCAACAATAAGAATATTAAACAAGGTTGCGTGGGAAAAGGGATATTTGAAAAAATAGTATTTTTGCTAAATTGCCTGTTAGAGGTTATATTTCAACAGCCATATTTTTGTATTATTTGTGGTAGAGAACTTGCCTATGAAGAAGTATATATTTGTGATGGATGTCAAGATAGTTTTGAAAGAGTAACGGATATAGTAAAAATAGATGGACAAGATGATATTTTTTTAGATGAGTGTATAGCACTTTATGAGTTTAAAGGTAATGTAAGGGATATTGTACACGATTTGAAATATAGGGGGAAAAAAGATTTATCTAATGTTATTGCCTATCTAATTAATAAAAATATAAACTTAGATGCGGATTTAATTACGTGGGTTCCGCAGTCTAAAAGAACATATAGGAATAGAGGATATAATCAATCAGAGGAGATTGCAAAGTATCTATCCTATTATACGAATATTAAATGTGAAGAATTACTTATTAGGGTTAAAGAAACTCAATCTCAAGTATTGCTAAATGGCATAGATAGATGGTATAATGTATGGGATGCTTTTAGTGCAGAGAGGAATTTAAAGGGATTAAAAGTTTTAATTGTAGATGATGTCGTAACTACAGGAGCAACACTAAATTATTGTGCAAAGGCATTAAAACAAAAGGGTGCATATGTAGTTAATGCCATATGTTTTGCAAAGAGTTGTTAATTAGGTTGTATCAGCTGGGTCTGTGGTTGAAAGTCGATGCTAGCCGCAGGCGAAACGACCCACGTAAGTCAGACAAAAGTCTGATGAGCATGGTGCGGTTTAGAAGTAAGTCCTGCCGAAGTAAAACTTCGAGAGGGGGATTAGTGAGAGGCATACACCTTAAGCAAAACCTCCAGCAGGCGAGTGTGGGGGCAAAGACCAGGTCAGCCAGTTGATACAGCCTTTTTATATTTTTTAAAAAAGTCTTCTAAGGGTGGAAGACTTTTTTTGTTTTAACTTTATAATTAAAAAATAATTTTTGGTTAAAATAAGATTAACAAATTTGTTTTATAATATATTGCTTATGTTCGATTAAAATTGTAAGAAAATTAGTTATCAACAACTTGTACAAAAATAAAAGTCTTAAAAATAAAGTTATGCACAGACTTTTACACATTATCCACAGGTATTTATCCAAAGTTTCCACACTCGAACAAATATATTTTGTGTAGTAAAAGTACAAAAAATACATAAAATAAATATAAAACGTAATTAGAATGCTCAAAATGGTTAAAAAATTTTGAAAAGGGAACTTGAACTAATTTGATAAAAATATTACAATATAATAAACAAATTCCCTTATAACATAAGGAAAGGGGTAGATTCTATGAAGTATATAATGACAGGTAAAAATGTTGCATTAACTGATGCCCTAAAGGCAACAGTAGAAAGGAAGCTTGGAAAATTAGAAAGGTATTTTTCAGGAGATGTAGAGGCACATATAACATTAAGTGTTCAAAAGACAAAACAAATAATTGAAGTTACAATACCCTTCAATGGAATGATTCTAAGAGCAGAAGAATCAACTAATGATATGTATTCATCCATAGATAATGTAGTTGAGAAGCTTGAAAAGCAAATAATTAAACATAAAACAAAACTTGAAAAACAAATTAGAGAAGGTGCTATAAAGTTTGCAGAAGTTCCAAAATATGATTTTGATGAGGATGATGTTAATATAAAGAAGATAAAGAGATTTTCATTAAAGCCAATGAATGTTGAAGAGGCAGTTTTACAGATGGAACTTTTAGGACACGATTTTTTTGTATTTAAGAATGCAGAGACTGATGATGTGAACGTTGTTTATAAGAGAAACGATGGAGGATATGGATTAATAGAACCAGAATTTTAAGAAGGGGCCGTTAGGCCCTTTTAGTTTGTTGAAAAAGTTATATATTGATTAGCCCCATGAAGGATTTCTTGGGCATTCGTTCATTTCGCTAATCAATTCTAAGCTTTTCTTTGTTTGGAAAAGTCCTACCCTCGCGATGCCATCGTCCTGATGGCCGCTCGGCTCGGCACGTCCTGTGCCGAATTACGGACTTTTCCAAAGTCGAAAAGCTAAGAATTGCTAAAGCTCACGAAAGAGCCCATTGAAATCCATTCATGGGGCTTTTTCAAAATTTAGCTAACAAGTAGTTTTGTCAACAATCTCAAGGGGCCGTTAGGCCCCTTCTTCTCTTGGTATCTTATTTTGTATATTTTCAATTAACTCACTTATATAAAGTTTTGCCTCTGATAAACTCATTGCAGTTAAATCAAATGTCGAAGATAAGTTTTTACTAAGTCCCGCTTGAAGGTCAGAAATTATTAGAAGTGAATTTTCTTTTGTTGTTCCCATACGTTTTCTAAAATCCGAGTATTTTGATATATATCTTTGGTAATCGCCTGTTTTACATTCTATCCATATAGGAACATCTTTAACTATAAACAGCATATCAACTTCAAAGTTATCGCCATTTGGTAGTTCCAACTGGCAGTTTTGAACAAAGGAAAAGTCATTAATTCCCTTTGTATGAAGCTCACTAATTACAATGTTTAAAATGTAGTTTTCAAGCCATCCACCTGTAAAGAAGTTTATTACCCTACCTACTCTTTGTGGTGCTCCTGTTATAATTCTACTTGATTTTTTATAGGAATAGTTTGATAAAAATGCGTTTTTATAAAGAAGGCTACAAAACTGAGTACAGTAGGTTATAACCTCTTGAGGTTTGTTCTGCATATTAAAAAAGAAACTATTTCCATTTGATAAAGAGGGTTTTATGACAGCATATAATTCCCTAAGATATTCGTATCTATTCCCAAGATAATTAGAGAGCTTCATAAAAATATCATCATCAACGTCGGTTTTATAATTTTTTATCATCATTTTTCGCGACATAATATAATTAATAGCAGCATTTTGATTGTTTAACTCAATGGTATCATTTTGAGTTTCTGAAACACCTATGTGATTTAATTTTTCAATTTTAATTAAATTTTTCTTTAAATTACTCCCCCCATCAATTTTTAAATTTAAAAGTCTAATTTCTTCCCTAAGAAGTTTAACTTCTTCTATTAGTTGATGAAGAAGCATTTCATCCAAAACAACACCCCCCAACATTTGTTATTTAATATATATTCTATGTTTATTTTACAATTCCTTCTTTTAGGTAAAAAAAATACCCACATTAAGTGGGTAGGGGGAGTGGTGTATTGGGGGTTTCAAATTTCGTCAAATATCTACATATCTTTACTTTAATTTTAGTCTTTTAGGCTAATTTTGTCAACTAAATTTTTCTAATTTTTTTATTTAACTAAAAAGCAACAGAAGTGGCCCACTTCTATAAGTGGGTGATGAATGTTGTTTGACACATTCTTCCTTTATGATATAATCAGTATTATAGGAAGGAGGTTATGTAATATAATGGATTTAGACAATAATAATCACTCAGTATTCTTGTTGTATTATCATCTTGTTTTGGTAACTAAATATAGAAGAAAAGTTATTGATGATAATATATCGAATAGACTAAAAGAAATATTTGAAAAGATACAGGATAATTATAATATCACATTACAAGAATGGAACCATAATAAAGACCATATCCATATATTATTCAAAGCACATCCTAATACAGAGTTGTCTAAGTTTATAAATGCATATAAAAGTGCTTCATCAAGATTGATAAAGAAAGA